>NZ_JBAVNZ010000498.1:0-8280 GCF_049691595.1 Bradyrhizobium sp. | reverse complement strand
CGAGCAGATCGAGGATCGGTTTCATCGCCGCCACGAGGAACTTTACACCTACGCCTCGCGCGGCCAGGAGGTCGTGTTCGTCAATGCGCGGGTCGCGGCGGTTGGCCGGGTATCGCAGCGTGGCCATACAGAAGTTGCGGCCAAGGCGGAGGGACTTTGCCCGGCGCGCCGCATACGGCAGGCATTCCTTGGCGGTTGGCGTGAAGTCCCGGTCTACGTGCTCGATGATCTCAGGCCGGGTCATTGCTTGACCGGCCCCGCGATCATCGAGGCCGAGACCACGACGGTGCTGGTCGACAGCGGTGATCGCGTCACCGTCAACGCGCTCGGCTGGCTGGATATCGCGCTGCGCTGAGGGCGTCGCGCTATCGCTTGGCCATTTGCCCGTAATTCAACAGCCCGCCCTTGTTCTTCGGCGGATGGGCGCGCAGGCCCTCCTCGTTGGGCTCGGTGCCCCAGCCCGGCCGGTCCGGAATGACGAGGTGGCCATCGATGATCTCGGGGACGTGCGTGAACAATTCGTGGTCCCAGGCCAGGCGGTCGATGTCGGTTTCCATGATCCGGAAGTTCGGCACCGCGGCGCAGAAATGCGCGTTCATCATGGTGCAGAGATGCCCGTAGAAATTATGCGGGGCGACGTTGACCTCGAATGCTTCGGCCGCCGCGGCGATTTTCATGGATTGCCAGACCCCGTTCCAGGGCGTGTCGATGATGGCGACATCGATCGCCTGCTCGGTGAAGTAGGGCAGGAATTCGCGCAAGCCCAGCAGCGTCTCGCAGGATGAAATCGGATGCGGGCTCTGGCGGCGGATGTAGCCGAGCGCCTGCGGATTGAAACTGTCGATCTCGACCCAGAACAGGTCCATATCCCTGATCGCGCGCAGAATCTTCAGATAGCCTTCGGTCTTGGCGTTGAAGTTGAGGTCGAGCAGGATGTCGATGTCGGGTCCCGCGCCGTCGCGGATCGCCTCCAGATGCATGCAGAGATCACGCAGCACCCGGCGGTCGACATTGATCTCCGGCTCGAACGGAACGCCGAAGCCCGGGCGCCAGCCCTGCGGCCTGCCGTCGGTGTAGACGAAGATGTTGGTCTTCAGCGCCGTGAAGCGTTTCTCGCGCACCTCGCGCCCGATCGACTTGACGCCGTCGAGATCGGTGATCGCCGGCTTGAACCAGTCGGGATGGTTGATGCGCCAGGTCGCGCAATGCGACCAGTAGACCCGGACGCGGTCGCGGATCTTGCCGCCGAGCAGTTCGTAGCAGGGCACGCCGAGCGCCTTGGCCTTGACGTCGAGCAGCGCGTTCTCGATTGCGCCGAGCGCCTGCGCCACCACGCCGCCGGCGGCCGGCCGCGTTGCCGAAAACAACTCGGCATGGATTCGTTCGTGCTGCAGCGCGTTCTTGCCGACCACGCGCGCCGAAAGCCGCTCGATTGCCGCGCTGACGCCGGGAGAGCCGAACCCTTCGTCGAATTCGCTCCAGCCGACGATGCCGTCTTCGGTCATGACCTTGACGAAGTGATAGTTCCGCCATCCGGCGTCGCAGGACAGGGTTTCGACGCTTCTCACATTCGATGTCTTGGTCATGATTTGCCCGGCAGGTTTTGTGATGTTCCGCGAGCGCCAGATCGGCCTCCGATGTCACCAATCTTCGCGGCAGCGTTTTTTGCAGCCCGATAACAACAACGGATTGATGGAGGGGTCAATCTGGCGCTTGGCGCTGTCGGCGAATTCCGTAACGCGGAACAACTTTCCGCTTGCATCCAGCAAGGTTTCGTAACTGATCGACCCGACTGCTCCAAACGGAACCCACCATGGCCTTCCATAAACTGCTGATCGCCAATCGCGGCGAGATCGCCATTCGCATCGCGCGCGCCGCCGGCGAATCCGGCCTTGCCAGCGTCGCGATCTATCCCGCCGATGATGCCGCATCGCGGCATGTCCGCGCGGCTGACGAGAGTCTTGAAATTCCGGGCCGGGGGGCAGGCGCCTATCTCGATATCGAAGCGGTGATTGTCGCCGCCAGGGCCACGGGATGCGACGCAGTGCATCCAGGTTACGGCTTTCTCAGCGAGAATTCGGCGCTGGCGCGGCGTTGCGCGGAGGAAGGAATTACGTTTGTCGGACCCTCGCCGCAAGCGCTCGACCTGTTCGGCGACAAGGCAAGGGCCAGGGCGCTGGCCAGGCGTTGCGGGGTCCCGATCATCGAGGGCACCGGCGGGCCGACGGGCCTGGACGAGGCCAAGGCGTTTTTCGCCTCCCTCGGTCCGGGCGGCGCGGTCGTGATCAAGGCGATCGCGGGCGGCGGCGGGCGCGGCATGCGGATCGTCGAGGAGGCATCGCAACTGGACGAGGCCTATGCGCGCTGCCAGTCGGAAGCCAGGGCGGCCTTTGGCAAAGGCGACGTTTATGTCGAACGGCTGATCCGCAAGGCGCGCCACATCGAGGTGCAGATCATCGGCGACCGGCACGGGGCGATCAGCCATCTCTGGGAGCGCGAATGCACGATCCAGCGGCGCCATCAGAAACTCGTCGAGATAGCGCCGAGCCCGTCACTGAGCGCGGCCTTGCGCTCGCGCATCATCGAGGCCGCCAAGCAGCTCGCGACCGCTGCGCGCTACGACAACCTCGGCACCTTTGAATTCCTGGTCGATGACGACGCCAGCGACGGCGACGCGGCATTCGCCTTCATCGAGGCCAATCCGCGGCTTCAGGTCGAACATACCGTCACCGAGGAGGTGCTTGGCGTCGATCTCGTGAAGGCGCAACTCGCGGTCGCAGCCGGCGCGACACTGGACTCGCTCGGGCTTGCACAGGCTTCCATCCCGGCACCGCGCGGCTACGCGATGCAGCTTCGCGTCAACATGGAAGTGATGGACGAGAACGGCGCGACCAGGCCGACCGGCGGGACGCTTGCCGTGTTCGACCTGCCGTCGGGTCCGGGCGTTCGCGTCGATACCTTCGGCTATACCGGCTACAAGACCAGCGCCGCCTTCGACTCCCTGCTCGCAAAGGTCATCGTTCATTCGCCGCGTGCGAGCTGGGCCGATGTGGTACGGAAGGCCGCGCGCACGCTGCGCGAATTTCGTATTGGCGGCCTCGAAACCAACATTCCGTTCCTCGCGGCCGTGCTGGCGCATCCGGATTTTGTCGCCAACCGGGTCAGTACAGCTTTTGTCGATAGCCATGTCGCGGCGCTGGTGACGGCGGCAAGGCAATTTTCGGGGCCGCTGCCCGGCGAAGACGCTGGTTCCCCCCGGCGTGCCGCGAAGCCTTCGACACCCGATTCCGCGCCCCAGGGTTCCGTCGCGGTGCCGGCGCCGCTGCAGGGCACGATCGTCGTGATCGACGTCGGGAAGGGCGATCTCGTCCGCCCTGGGCAGCGGATCGCCGTGCTCGAATCCATGAAGATGGAGCATCTCGTCATCGCGCCGCATGGCGGCAAGGTAACGAAAATTGCGGCCGGCGCAGGCGAGACGCTGATGCATGGCGAGCCGATCCTGTTTTTCGAACCGGCCGAGATCGATGGCGCGGATGTCGCCGAACAGGAGATCATCGACCTCGACCATATCCGTCCCGACCTTGCCGAGCTGATCGCGCGTCACGCCGTCACGCTCGACGAAAACCGGCCGGCTTCGGTCGCGCGCCGTCGCAAGACCAATCAGCGGACGGCGCGGGAGAACATCGCTCACCTGGTCGACCAGGGGTCGTTCGTCGAATATGGTTCGCTCGCGATCGCTGCGCAGCGAAGACGACGGAAGGTCGATGACCTCATCAAGAACACCCCGGCCGATGGGCTGATCGCGGGCGTCGCCACCGTCAATGCGGACAAATTCGGCGCCGAAGCCGCCCGCTGCATGGTAATCGCCTACGACTACACCGTGCTGGCGGGCACCCAAGGCCATATGAACCACAAGAAGATCGACCGCATGCTGGGCCTCGCCGAGCAGTGGCGCATGCCGCTGGTGTTTTATGCCGAAGGAGGCGGCGGCCGTCCCGGCGACACCGACCGGCTCGGCATGACCGGTCTTGACGGGCCGTCCTTCGTGCAATTTGCAAAACTCTCCGGCCTGGTGCCGGTGGTGGGCGTGGTGTCCGGCTATTGCTTTGCAGGCAATGCCGCGATGCTCGGCTGCTGCGACGTCATCATCGCGACCAGCAACGCGTCGATCGGCATGGGAGGGCCCGCGATGATCGAAGGCGGCGGCCTCGGCGTCTATCATCCCGCCGAGGTCGGGCCGGTGTCGTTCCAGTCGCCGAACGGCGTCATCGACATCCTCGCCGAAGGCGAGGCGGAGGCGACCTCGGCGGCGCAAAAATACCTGTCCTATTTTCAGGGCGCGTTGGCCTCCTGGCAGGCGCCGGACCGGCGCCGGCTGCGGCGGGCGATTCCCGAAAACCGGCTGCGCGTCTATGACATCCGCGCCGTGATCGATCTGCTGGCCGACCAAGGGTCGGTGCTGGAAATCCGCCGGGATTTTGGCGTCGGCATGATCACGGCCTTCATCCGCATCGAGGGAAAGCCGTTCGGACTGATCGCCAACAATCCCAGGCATCTCGGCGGCGCGATCGATGCCGAGGCCGGCGACAAGGCCGCGCGCTTCCTGCAGCTTTGCGACGCCTTCGACATTCCGATCGTCTCGCTTTGCGATACCCCGGGCTTCATGGTCGGGCCCGAGGCGGAGAAGACCGCGATCGTGCGCCACGTTGCGCGCATGTTCGTGACCGGCGCGAGCCTCACCGTGCCCCTGTTCGGCATCGTGCTGCGCAAAGGCTACGGCCTCGGCGCGCAGGCCATGATCGGCGGCGGCTTCCATGCGTCCTTCTTCACGGTGGCATGGCCGACCGGCGAGTTCGGCGGCATGGGCCTCGAAGGTTATGTGCGGCTCGGCTTCCGCAAGGAGATGGAGGCGATTGCCGATCCGGTTGCGCGCGAGGCCTACTACAAGGCCAAGGTCGCCGAACTCTATGCCAACGGCAAGGCGGTCTCGATCGCCTCCGTGCTGGAGATCGACGAAGTGATCGATCCCGCTGATACCAGGCACTGGATCATGTCGGGCCTGCGCTCAGTGCCGAAGCCGCAACCGCGAACTCATCGCAAGCGGCCGTGCATCGATGCGTGGTGAGCTATTCGTAGGGTGGGTTAGCGAAGCGTAACCCACCCTTCGCTTGCTGCATCCTGCGTCTTAATCCTCGAATTCTTCTGGGGTGACCACGGTGGGTTACGCTTCGCTAACCCACCCTACGGCTCTGCGATGGTGGGCACGCTTCCGCCTTCGCTCGTTGAGCTACGGCGGACAAGTCGCTTTGCCCACCCTTGTATTCTTAGATCTGAGACCGGTGGTGATGGGCCCCGGCGTTCGCCGGGACGACAGGAATGGCTTACCCCAGCATCAACTCGTCATACCCCTTCGTCGCCACCTCGTCGCATCGCGCGCGGTAGGCGGGGGCGCTGCCGCTGTAGCGCGCCACGATGCGGGTTTGCTTGCCTTCGATGTTGGAGTTGATGCCGGTCATCCAGGAATTGACCTCATTCGACAGCAGGCCTTCTCCGAGCGCCTTGACATGGTCGGTCCAGGACGCCACGCCGGCCGGCGTCGCCTCCAGCAGTGTCAGCCCGTTGTCCCGGGCGAAGCGGATCAGTCCGGTTACCCAATCGACGCTGTATTCGATGCTGCGCGGAATATTGCCGAGCGCGGTGTGCGGGCCCATCAGCATCATCATGTTGGGGAAGCCGTCGACCATCAGGCCGAGATAGGTCCGCGGCCCGCTCTTCCATCGCTCCTTCAGCCGCGCGCCGCCGCTGCCGCGAAAATCGATCCTGTCGAAACTGCCGGTGATGGCGTCAAAGCCAGTGGCGAAGATGATGATGTCGAATTCGTATTGCCTGGTGCTGGTCTTGATGCCGTTCGGCGTGATCCGCTCGATCGGCGTCTCCGTGAGGTCCACCAGCTCGACATTGTCGCGGTTGTAGGCCTCGTAATAGAAGGTCTCGAGCGGCAATCGGCGGGTGCCGAAACCATGATTTTTCGGAATCAGCTTTTCCGCGATTTTTGGATCCTTGACGCGCTGGCGGATTTTTCGCGCCACGAAATCACTGATGGTCGCGTTGGCCTTGCGATCGGTCAGGATGTCGCGGAAATTGCCCTGCCAGATGCCGAAGCCGCGCTCGGCATAGAGTTTTTCGTAAAACGCCTCGCGCTCCTCGTCCGATACCTCGAACGCCCCGCGCGGGTCCGGTGTGTGCAGGAAACAGGCAAAGGTCTCCTGGCACCGGGCGAACATCTCGGGATAGCCGGCCTTGATCTTGTTCTGGGTCTCGGCGTCGATCCTGCCGTTGTGCAGCGGCGCGCACCAGTTCGGCGTGCGCTGGAACACGGTGAGATGGCCGACCTCTGCGGCGATGGTCTGGATGGTCTGCACGCCGGTGGCGCCGGTGCCGATCACGGCGACGCGTTGGCCTGCGAAATCCACCGGCTCATGCGGCCATCGCGCGGTGTGGAAGGATTTTCCGGCAAAACTGTCCCGCCCCTCGATGCGCGGCAGAGTCGGGGTCGACAGCGGGCCGATGGCCGTGATCAGGAATCGCGTTTGGAAATGGCTGCCGTCCTCGAGCGTGACGTTCCAACTCCGCCTATCCTCCTCGTAAATGGCCGCGGCAACCCGGCTCTCGAACTGGATGTCGCGGCGCAGGTCGAACTTGTCGGCGACATGATTGAGATAGCGCAGCGTTTCCGGCTGGCCTGCGAAATGCTCGGACCAGTCCCACTCCTCCAGCAATTCCTTCGAAAACGAGTAGCCATAGGAATAGCTTTCGGAATCGAAACGGGCGCCCGGATAACGGTTCCAGTACCAGGTGCCGCCGACATTGGTGCCGGCCTCGAACACGCGCACCCGCAGGCCGAGCTCGCGCAGCCGGTAGAGCTGGTACAGGCCCGACATGCCGGCGCCGATGATGATGGCGTCGTAGTCGAGCGCCGGTGCGGCGGCGGACGAGGTCTGGCTCTGGCGCGAGGTGGTGGCCACGGGGCGTCGTTTCCCAAGGTGATGGATTGCCCAAAGCTAACCGGCTCGCGCCGGCAAACAAACCCTGCATCTGTGCGTGGCAGGGTTGCAGCGTTGCTCCGGGCAGGCATCAGCCGGCTTTACGAGGCACCGCTTCTGCCTCTATCGTCGGACGCCGACCGCCCGTCAAGCGGCGGAGGCGGGGGGAGCGACCCATGACCCAGGCAGAAGCGGTGCAGCGCGCCCTGACATCGATCGACATCAGCGATCCCCAACTTTATCAGGACGACACCTGGCGGCCGCTGTTTGCGCAGCTCCGCCGCGACGATCCCGTGCATTGGTGCGCGGCCTCGCCGTTCGGGCCGTACTGGTCGGTCACCCGCTACGACGATATTTTCCAGGTCGAGCTCGATCACGAAAACTATTCGTCGAGTTCGGAGTACGGCGGTATCCAGGTGACCGATCAACCCCTGGGTCAGGAGTTTTCGAACTTCATCAGAATGGATCCGCCACGTCATACCGCGCACCGCCGCACGGTCGCGCCGATCGTCGCGCCATCGAACCTGGTCAATCTCGAGCCGCTGATCCGCAAACGGACGTCCGATGTGCTGGACGCGCTGCCGCGTGGCGAGACCTTCGATTGGGTGGAGCGCGTCTCGACCGATCTCACCAACATGATGCTGGCGACGCTGTTCGATTTCCCGTGGGAGGACCGTACCAAACTGACCTGGTGGTCGGATGTGGCGATCGCCAATGTCGATTCGCCTGACGCCGTCGTGCATTCGCAGGACGAGCGTGTTGCCGAACTGACCAGGATGGGAGAATATTTCCGCAAATTGTGGGATGCGCGCGCCGGTAGCCCGCCAACCTTCGACCTGATCTCGATGCTGGCGCATTCCGAAGCGACCCGCAATCTGCAGGCGCGCGAATTCATCGGCACCATCGCGCTTCTGATCGTCGGCGGCAACGACACCACGCGCAATTCCATGAGCGGCGGGCTGATGGCGCTGGTGGAAAATCCCGCGCAGTTCGAGCTGGTGCGGAGCCGGCGCGAGCTGATCCCGAACCTTGTTTCCGAAATCATCCGCTACCAGACGCCGGTGCTGCACATGCGCCGCACCGCGCGCAACGACGTCGAGCTCGCCGGCCGCGGGATCGCCAAAGGCGACAAGGTCGTGATGTGGTACATCTCCGGCAACCGCGACGAGGACAAGATCGACCGCGCCGACGAATTCATCGTCGACCGCGCCAAGCCGCGACAGCATCTCGCCTTCGG
>NZ_JBAVNZ010000497.1:0-3022 GCF_049691595.1 Bradyrhizobium sp. | reverse complement strand
ACCCGAGCCTGTTCATCGAATATCAGAATGCAGACGGTTCGATCTCGAACTATTTTCCCGATTTCTTGGTGAAACGATCTGCGCAAGAAATCTGGATTGTCGAAACCAAAGGCCGTGAAGATTTGGACGACCCTCGAAAGTGGGAGCGCCTGAAATCGTGGGTTGCAGATGCTGCGGCTCGAACCGAAGGTGTAGCCTATAAGGCCCTGTTCGTCCGGGAAGAGGGATGGGACAAGAGACCGTTGCACAGCTTTGACCAGGCTATCGCGGCATTCGACGAATAGGCCGAGTTAGCGGATAAGTGTTCCGATGGTTCTTTCAGGTGGTCACCATGGCGCGATTCAACCAACCGGACTTTTTTGAGCCCGATGCTCGATCCGACCCGTTCGGCGAGGACACACCCACGCCCGTATATCGGGCCGATCCCGATTCGGTGCGTGCAGAACTCTACAAAATTCTCGCCGAAGCCCGCGCGGCGCAGAAGCTTCCTTGGGAGCCAAGGACGGTTCTGCTTTACCGGACGATCTTCCCGCAGATGACCAACTGGCTTCCCGACGATGAGGGCGCGCAACTGCGCTTCGAGTTCGAGACGGAAATCAGGCGGCTGGAAGCGGCCTGAACAAGCGCCTCCCGGCTCGATCGCGCGGCACCGGTCGGTCGTCCAGGGGCGCCCACGGGACGCGCGCGCAGGTGGCGGGAGGCCGGAAATGTGGCAGTATCGGGAGTGGGGTTAGGGCTGCCTGCGGAGGTCCGTTCGAGGAGGCATCATGAAACTTGCACGCCGTCAATTCCTGCACCTGGCCGCCGGTGCGGTCGCGCTTCCGGCCTTCGCCAGCAAGGCGAAAGCGCAAGCCTATCCGGCGCGGCCGGTTCGGGTGATCGTCGGTTATACCCCCGGCGGCTCCGCGGACCTTACCTCGCGGCTGATGGGACAATGGCTTTCCGAACGGCTCGGCCAGTCCTTCGTCATCGAGAACCGGCCGGGGGGAGGCACCAATATCGCGACCGAGGCGGTCGTGCGCGCCGCGCCCGACGGTTACACCCTTTTGCTGGTCGCGCCCGCCAACGCCATCAACGCCACGCTGTACGACAAGCTCAATTTCAATTTCCTGGAGGATATCGAACCGGTCGCGGGGCTGATCCGCTTTCCCAACGTGGTGGTGGTGAACCCATCGCTTCCCGTCAAGTCGATCCCCGAACTGATCGCCTATGCCAAGGCCAATCCCGGCAAGCTCAACATGGCGTCGTCCGGCAACGGATCCACGATCCATATGTCGGGCGAGCTGTTCAAGATGCTCACGGGCATCAACATGGTCCACGTGCCCTACCGCGGCGGCGCGCCGGCGCTGACCGACCTGATCTCCGGCCAGGTGCATGTGATGTTCGACAACATTCCGACCTGCGCCGAACACGTGAAGTCCGGCAAGCTGCGCGGCCTTGCGGTGACCAGCACGACGCGTTCGGACGTGTTGCCCGATCTGCCCACGGTAGCCGAATTCCTTCCCGGCTACGAGGCGAGCGCGTGGTACGGCATCGGGGCGCCGAAGGGCACGCCGCCCGAGATCATCGAACGGCTGAACAAGGAGATCAATGCGATCCTCGCCGGACCCGCGGCGAAGGCCCGGTTTGCCGAGGTGGGCGCGTTCCTGATCCCCGGCTCGCCGCTCGACTTCGGAAAGCTCTTGGCCAACGAAACCGAGAAATGGGGCAAGGTGGTGAAGTTCTCCGGCGCCAGGGTGGACTAGAGATACAGAATTGCAGGGTGGGCAAGGGCGCTGGTGCGCCGTGCCCGCCACCATCGCGCCGCACGGCATGGCGGCACGCGGATCGCCGAGCGCTCTTGAACGACAGGCTTTGCCCTACGCATTCACCGCGCACGGCACACTCAAAAATCCCCGAAAGCGAACCCGGCCGCCGCGCACCGGGGCGCCGTTTAGCGCATAGTCGGGGAACCGCGCCAGAAACCGCGACACTGCGATTGCGCCTTCGAGCCGGGCCAGCGCCATCCCCGCGCATTGGTGCGCGCCGGTGCCGAAGGCGAGGTGGCGGTTCGGCGTGCGGCCGATGTCGAGTTTTTCCGGGTCGGCAAACTGCTGCGGGTCGCGGTTGGCGGCGCCGATACACAGCGTCACGGAGGTGCCGGCGGCTAGCGTCACGCCGCCAAGTTCGACCGGCTCGACCGTCATGCGGTTGCCAAGCTGGTTCGAACTCTCGAACCGCAGCATTTCCTCGATCGCGGTCTTGATCATATCAGGGTGCTTGATCAGCCGCGCCTTCTCGGCGGGATGATCGAGCAGCGCCACCAGCCCGTTGCCGATCAAATTGGTCGTGGTCTCGTGGCCGGCATTGAGCAGGAAGATGCAATTGTGCAGCAGCTCCTTCTCCGTCAGCCGCTCGCCATTGTCTTCGCCGCTATCCTCGCCACTATCCTCGCCCTGGATCAGCCGCGTCAGCACGTCGCGGTCGGGGTTGCCGGGTCTGGCGCGCCGCCGCGCGACCAGGATCTCCAGATAGCCGAGGAAATCCCTCACGGCCCCGTTGCCGCGCGCAAACGCTTCCGGGCCGATCACCGGCTCGAGCGCGCCCAAAATCGCCAGCGACCAGTCGCGCAAGGGCCCGCGCTCGCCGTGGGGGACATCGAGCAGGTTGCCGATCACCTCGATCGGGATCGCGGCGGCGAAATCGTCGATCAAATCGACGTTGGCTTTGGCCGCGAGGCGGTCGAGCAGCCGGTCCACCAGGGCCATGAGATCGGGCTCCATCGCCGCGATCGCGCGCGGCGACAGCGCGCCCATGATCAGCCGCCGGACGCGGGTATGGGCCGGGGGATCGTTGAAAACGAGGCTCGTGGTGTGGTGCTCGTAGAGCAATGAGTCGCCGTATTTCGGGAAAAACTCCTTCTTCTTGTCGGAGCTGAAGATCTTGGTGCTCTTGTAGGCGGTGACGAGGTCGTCATAGCGCGTCAGGAACCAGGACCCGTTCGGCAGGCGCTTGACCGGCTCGTTCTCCCGCAGTGCACGAT
>NZ_JBAVNZ010000496.1:0-2931 GCF_049691595.1 Bradyrhizobium sp. | reverse complement strand
GGCCAGCCGTTCCCGCAGCCGACCGCGTCGGCGCAGATGTGGGTGCCGGTCGCCGGCGGTCCGGCCTTTTTGCTGGGCCCGAATTTCTATGCCGTGCGCAGCTACAATCCGTCGATGAACTATGCGCTGGCGATCTGCCATCTCGGCGATCGCATCCTGGGCGCGCCGCCCTTCATCCAGCCCTTCCCCGGCTCCGAGCGCGCGCTGACCCTGGCCGAGGTGCAGGAAATGCAGACGCGGCTCACCAAGGCCGGCTTCGACACCGGCGGCACCGACGGCCGTGTCGGCAACGACACCATGAAGGCGGTGAAGGATTATCAGGCCAAAATGGGCCTGATGCCGGCCGACGGCTATGGCGGGCTGAAGGTGCTGGCGCGGTTGCGGCAGGGAAATTGATACTGGCTGGCGCGAGGTCCGTTTCGTCATTGCGAGCGTTTTCCCGTCATTGCGAGCGCACGCGAAGCAATCCAATCCACGTAACCACAACAAGAAAGGATGGATTGCTTCGTCGCTTGCGCTCCTCGCAATGACGAATGAATGGACTCTCTGCATATCGATCCGACAACCTTTTCGAGATCGCGCCGCTGGCCGGTCTCATCGCATGCATCTACCTGATCACCGCCGGTCCCTGATCCGGCACGGCCACATCGAGCACGCGCAGCTGCACCCGCTCGGAACCCTGCCAGCGGTCGACCGCGAGCGATCCCGCGACGTGCAAGGGCTGGCCGCGATGCTGGGTCAGCGCGTTGCCGAGTTTTTGCCCGATCGAGCGAAACGCGATGCCGTTGACGATCGCGCCATCGCCGGATTTGAAGCGAACGCGCACATGCGCCTGACCTACTTCGTCGGCATAGACGAGCTGATGCGACGGCAGCGCGATCACCGGTTCGGGATTGCCGCTGCCGAACGGCCCGGCGCGATTGAGGGTTGCCACAAACTCCGGCGTCACCGCCCGCGCGCTCACCGCGCCATCGATCAACAGCTCGTTGTCGTGGCGCGATCTGGCGACGTCCTCAGCCAGCGCGCTTTCCATATAGGCGCGGAATTCGGCGAGCTTTTCCTTGCGCAGCGTCACGCCCGCGGCCATGGCATGGCCGCCGCCCTTCATCAGCAACCGGTCCTTCACCGCCTGCCGCACCGCGCGGCCGAGATCGACGCCCGAGATCGAGCGGCCCGACCCGGTGCCGATCCCGCCCGGCTCCAGCGCAATCGCAAACGCCGGCCGGGAAAATTTCTCCTTCAGCCGCGACGCCACCAGTCCGACCACGCCGGGATGCCAGCCTTCGGCCGCGGTGACGATCACCGCGCCCTTGTCCTCCAACCCCAGCGCGGCCAGCGCCTCGGCTTCGGCCTGCGCCTCCGCCATCTGCTCGATGACGCGGCGTTCGCTGTTGAGGCGGTCGAGCTCGGCGGCGATGCGCGCGGCCTCGGAGACATCGCCTTCCAGCAACAGCCGCACCCCGAGATCGGCGCGCCCGATCCGCCCGCCGGCGTTGATGCGTGGCCCCAGCATGAAGCCGAGGTGCCAGGCTTCGGGCGGACCGTTCAGCCGCGACACATCCATCAGCGCAGTGTGGCCGATATGGTCGCGGCGCCGCAGCGCGATCAGTCCCTTGGCCACGAAGGCGCGGTTCAATCCGATCAACGGCGCGACATCGGCGACGGTGCCGAGCGCGACGTGATGCAGCATGCCCAGCAAATCCGGCTCCGGCATTTCGCCGCTCCAGAATCCGCGCGCGCGCAATTCCCGGTTCACCGCGACCAGCGTGACCAGCACGAGGCCGACGGCCGCGAGATGACCGAGGCCGGAGAGATCGTCCGGCCGGTTCGGATTGACCAGCGCATCGACCGCGGGCAATTCATCGCCGGTCTGATGGTGATCGATGACCACGACGGACAGGCCGAGCCGCCGCGCCTCGGCGAGCGGCTCGATACTCGTGGTGCCGCAATCGACAGTCACCAGCAGCGTCGCGCCCTTGCCCGCGAGCATGCGCACGGCCTCGGTGTTGGGGCCGTAGCCCTCAAAAATACGGTCGGGGATGTGGATCAGCGGATCGAGCCCGCAATGGCGCAGATGCCAGGCCAGCAGCGCCGCCGAGGTCGCACCATCGACGTCGTAATCGCCGAAGATCGCGACCTTTTCGCCGCGGCTTGCCGCGTCGGCGATGCGTTTGGCGGCGGTCTCCATCTGCGTTACGGTATAGGGGTCGGGCATCAGCTTGCGGATGGTCGGATCGAGAAAGTCTTCGACCGCGTCGATCCCGACGTCGCGCCCGGCCAGCACCCGCGCCAGCATTTCCGGCAGTTGATGGCGCTGCGTAATCGCAAGCGCCCGCGCCGCCCCGCGCGCATCGAGCCGGTCGCGCCAGCGTTTTCCCGTCGCCGATCGCGCGACGCCGAGAAAGGCCGGCGGCGCTTCGACGGGGAGTGCGGATGCAGGAATCGTCATGATGCTTTCGGTCGGGAGGGCCACGCCACCCTGCCATATCTGTGCAGTTCCGGATTCAATGTCAAAGGCAAAGCAGACACGCGGAAACCGCTCGCGGCGCGATGCACCCGAGCTTTGCAGGATTCTCCGCCCTTTTTGAAAACAGAGGGCGCGGGGAAGGTCGGATGCAGGCTGGCACCCGCGGTCTCGTGTGCAAGATGTGCACAAGAATGCGCACACGAGCATACAGGTATCAGCCGGTGCCTCCGGCCTTCCCTGCGCAATGGTTTTACGGTTTATGCCGCGCTCTTGTGTCCGCAAAATCTGCCAGAATGTGCGAACGGGCGGTTCTCGCAAAACCGCCCGTCGCTGGAATTGAGCCCGTAACGCCCCAAAGGCGGTAGAGCCTGAGATCAGAGCAAGGGACAGCTCCGGTGGTCTTCCTCAACCCGAATAGTTGCAAGGGCTTCGAGCCCGAACCGAGCAAGGAAGGGAGTGGATGA
>NZ_JBAVNZ010000495.1:0-4470 GCF_049691595.1 Bradyrhizobium sp. | reverse complement strand
GCCTGATGCTGCCTTATCTGGCCTTTGCCGGCCCGGTGACGGTGCTGATGGCGCTGTCGAACGCGCAGGGGCGCGTTGCGCTGACCGCGTTCTCGCCGCTGTTGTTCAATGTCGCGCTGATCGCGGTGATGGCCGCCCTGCTCGGCTGGCGGCAGGACGCGGTTGATGCCGCGCCGATCGTGGCCGCCACCGTCGGCATCGCCGGCTTGATGCAGCTATCGATGCTGGCCTGGCGCGGCGGCCGCGCCGCGACGCCGCCGCGGATTTCGTTCGATGCCGAAATGCGCGGTTTTTTCGGCAAGGCGATTCCCGGCATGATCGCCAGCAGCGCGCCGCAATGGCTGATGGTTGCAGGCGCAGTGATCGCCTCGGCGTCGCCAGCGGCGGTCTCCTGGCTCTATTTCGCCAACCGCCTGTGTGAGCTGCCGCTCGGCATCGTCGGCGTCGCCATGGGCACGGTGCTCGTTCCGGAACTGACGCGCGCGTTGCGCGACGGGGACGCAGGCGCGGTTTCCCATGCGCAATCGCGCGGCCTCGAGCTCGCGGCCGGACTGGCGTTGCCGGCAACGCTTGGCCTGATCGTGCTCAGCGCGCCGATCGTGCGGCTATTGTTCGAGCACGGCGCCTTCACCGCCGCCGATACCGCCGCTGCCGCGCAGGCGCTGATGTGGCTCGCGCTCGGGCTGCCGGCCCATGTGCTGGTCAAGGCGTTGTCGCCGGCGTTTTTCGCGCGCGAGGACACGATGACGCCGTTGCTGGCCACGCTCAAGGCGGCCCTGGTTGCGATCGTCGCGGCGGTTCTGCTCGGCCATTTTTTCGGCGCCGCCGGCATCGCGGCCAGCATCGCGCTGGGCGCCTGGAACAACGCCTTCGCCCTGATCCGTGAGGGTGCGGCGAGCTTCGGGTTCTCGATCGACCCCGCCGCGCGCCGGCGGCTGCCGCGCATTTTCGCCGCCGCGCTGGCGATGGGCGCGCTGTTGTGGCTGAAGGCTGCGTTCGTGTTGCCGCTCGCCGCGAATGCGCATGGCCTCGTGCAGGCCGCCGTCCTGCTGATCCTGATCGTCGGCGCGATCGCGATCTACGGCCTGCTTCTTTGGCTTTTCGGCGTCACCGGCTGGCGCGAGGCGGTCAACGCCCTCCGGCGCACCGCGCCCGGCGACTTGCACGCCTAGGGCTTGCATGGCAAACGACGGCGCACCGCGCCTGTCGGCAAACGACGGCGCCAAAGCGATAATTCTCGGGAATCCAAACCATGGCCTTTGTCGAACGGGTTTTTTCGGGCGTCCAGCCGACGGGCAATCTGCATCTCGGCAATTACCTTGGCGCGATCGTCAATTTCGTCAAGCTGCAGGAGACGCACAACTGTCTCTATTGCGTGGTCGACATGCACGCGATCACGCAACCGGTGGAGGTGTGGGGCGGCCCGGCCGAGCTCGCGCGCAATACCCGCGAGGTCACCGCGGCCTTTATCGCCAGCGGCATCGATCCGAACAGGCATATCGTATTCAACCAGAGCCAGGTGCCCGAGCACGCGGAGCTGGCCTGGATCTTCAATTGCGTGGCGCGGGTCGGATGGCTGAACCGCATGACCCAGTTCAAGGACAAGGCCGGCAAGGACCGCGAGGCCGCATCCGTGGGACTCTACGACTATCCGGTGCTGATGGCGGCCGACATCCTGGTCTATCGCGCCACCCACGTGCCGGTCGGCGAGGACCAGAAACAGCACCTCGAACTGTCGCGCGACATCGCGCAGAAATTCAACAATGACTTCGGCAGCTCGATCCGCGGCCACGGCTTTGATGACGGCTTGTTCTTTCCGCAGCCCGAACCGCTGATCACCGGCCCGGCGACACGGGTGATGTCGCTGCGCGACGGCACCAAAAAGATGTCGAAATCGGATTCGTCGGATAATTCGCGGATCAATCTCACCGACGATGCCGACACCATCGCGCAAAAGATCCGCAAGGCCAAGACCGATCCGGAGCCGCTGCCGTCGGAGGAAAAAGGGCTGGAGCCGCGTCCCGAGGCCGACAATCTGGTCGGCATCTATGCGGCGCTCGCCGGCCGGGCCAAGGCCGAGGTGCTGGCCGAATTCGGCGGCGGGCAGTTTTCCAGCTTCAAGAATGCGCTGGTGGAACTTTGCGTCGCCAAACTCGCCCCGATCGCCTCCGAGATGCAGCGGCTGGTCGCCGATCCCGGCCATGTCGATGCGATCCTGATCGACGGCGCCGACCGCGCCCGGGCGATCGCCGAGGAAACCATGCGCGCTACCAAGGATATCGTCGGTTTCATCCGCCCGCGCTAGGCGTTGCACCCTCGCGGACGGCCGACGCCGCTTGTCGGGGACGGCTGCGCCGTGGCAGCATGCGCCGGTCTGGCGCAGCACCGGGACATGCATGACCACCCAGCGACGAAGCTACGAGACGGGTCACAAGCCAAAATGCCTGGTCATCGTCGACGACACCGCGGAGTGGGACCGCGCGGTCTATTATGCCAGCCGCTGGGCGATCCGGGTCGGCGGCGGCGTGGTGATGCTGCGGATCATCGAGACCGAAGACCAGAACCAGCAATGGCTCGGCGTCGCCGACATCATGCGCGCCGAAGCCGAGGAAGCCGCCAATGAGGCGCTCGACCGCGCCGCCGGCCGCGCCAACGGAATTGCCGCGATCACGCCCGAACGGGCGATTCGCGAGGGCGACCCGACCGAGCAGATCCTCGATGTCATCGACAAGGACGTCGATATCGCGATGCTGGTGCTGGCGGCCAACCCCGGCGCGGAAGGTCCCGGCCCGCTGATCGCCATGATCGCCCAGGTCGCCGGCTCGTTCCCGATCCCCGTCGTCATCGTGCCCGGCGATCTCAGCGATGCGGATATCGATGCCCTGTCATAGGGTGTCCCCACGGACGCCGGGGGACGGCCCGGCATGGGAGCCATCCCCGCCCTTGACCGTGCGTTCCCCGTCGCCATCTGCTAAGGGAACCCTCACGCGCCGGCCTTGAACCGGCGAGGCCGGAGAAAAGCCATGTTCATCCAGACCGAAGCCACCCCCAATCCCGCCACCCTCAAATTCATTCCGGGCCGTGTCGTGCTCGACGGCGGCACCATGGAATTTGCCGACCGCGAGGCGGCCTCACGCTCGCCGCTCGCCGAAAGGCTGTTCGCGGTGCAAGGCGTCACCGGCGTGTTCTATGGCTCCGACTTCGTCACCGTGACCAAGGCGGACGGCGACTGGCAGCACCTGAAGCCTGCGATCCTCGGCGCCATCATGGAGCATTACATGTCCGGCGCGCCGCTGCTGGCCGACGGCATCGCGGCAAGCGACGAGGTGCGCGACGAGGAGGACGAATTCTTCAACGAAGAAGACGCCGACACGGTCGCGACCATCAAGGACCTGATCGAGACGCGGGTGCGCCCCGCGGTCGCCAATGACGGCGGCGACATCACCTTCCGCGGCTTCAGGGACGGCATCGTCTA
Organism: Bradyrhizobium sp.; assembly: GCF_049691595.1. Taxonomy (GTDB): domain Bacteria; phylum Pseudomonadota; class Alphaproteobacteria; order Rhizobiales; family Xanthobacteraceae; genus Bradyrhizobium. The sequence continues at coordinate 995 of NZ_JBAVNZ010000495.1, read as the reverse complement.
TCTCAACATGAAGGGCTCCTGCGCCGGCTGCCCGTCATCGACCGCAACCCTGCAGCATGGCATCCAGAACCTGCTGAAGCATTTCGTGCCCGACGTGGTCGAAGTCCGGCCGATGTGAGGGAAGTGGCGAATGGCGAGTAGCGAATGGCGATTGGCGATTGGCTCTGACGTTCTATTCGCTATTCGCCACTCGCTACTCGCCACTGCCCCTCCATGCTGATCCTCGCGATCGATACGGCGCTCGACGCCTGCTCCGCCGCCGTGCTCGACATCGATGCGGGGCGGACGATCGCGCAGGAATCGCGGGCGATGAATCGCGGCCACGCCGAAGCCCTGATGCCGCTGATCGCGCGCGTGATGGCGGCGTCCGGCGCCGCCTTCACCGAGCTCGATCGCATCGCCGTCACCACCGGCCCCGGCAGTTTTACCGGGTTGCGCGTCGGCCTCTCCGCCGCGCGCGGCATCGCACTTGCCGCCGGCAAGCCCGTGGTGGGGCTGACCACGCTGACCGCCTACGCCGCCCCGATCGTTGCGGGGAACAGCGAGCATCCAATCATCTCCGCGATCGATGCGCGGCATGATCATGTGTATTTCCAGGTCATCCGCGGCGACGGCAGTCCGCTGATCAGGCCGAAGCTGGCGCCGATCGCAGAGGCGCTCGCTGCCGCGCACTTCGGCCCGCCGTATCTGGTCGGCAATGCCGCCAAAATCCTGGCCGACCGCTGGCCGGCGCAGGCGCCGCCACTGATCGCGATCGACGCGCAGCCCGCGCCCGATATCGCCTGGGTGGCCTGGGTCGGGGCCGCCGTCAGCCCGGACACCGCGCCGGCGCGGCCGTTTTATCTGCGCGCGCCCGACGCCCGGCCAGCGAAGGATTTGCTGCGCAACCAGCCCGCCGTGTCATGAGGGCATGGCTTGCCGCATGGTGGGGCGGCGGCCGCGCCGCGGTCGAACCGGCAAGCCTGCGCGACGCCGCGCGCCTGGCGCAGTTGCAT
>NZ_JBAVNZ010000494.1:0-4430 GCF_049691595.1 Bradyrhizobium sp. | reverse complement strand
GATTATGACCGTAAAGGCTACCTTCAAGAGTGAAGGAATGAAGGTTCCTACCGTCGTCAGGTCCGCACGCGGACCAAGCACAAAGAACACCGTAGCCACCGCCACTGTGGCACCCGCCACGACCGCCATGCTGATGTTTCGCGCGGTCCGCCGATGATCGACCACCTCGACATTGGTGCTGAGCATGGAAATCAGGTCTTCAGTCTTCATATGCGCTTCTCCCGGGCAATCGAGGCGACCAAAGCCTTCAGTCCCCGATGGACGTTGACCTTCACGGCCGATTCCGACATGCCGCACTGGCTCGCCGCCTCGGCCACGCTCAAACCGTCCAGTTTCACAGCCTGGATTGCCCGCCGCATCTTGTCCGGCAACTCGCTCAGTAACCGCGTAATATCGTTGGCACTTTCCGTACCGACATAATCGTCTTGCGCCATGAGTTCTTCGGCGTCCTCAATGGGTATATCCGCCATCGATGCGCGTGTCCGGCGCAGATGATCGATGAGCTTATAGCGCGCAATGGCGTATACCCACGGTGTCAGCGCCTCGGCCGGATCGTAGGTGTGGCGCCTTGTGTGGATCGCCATCAACGCCTCCTGCATCAGATCTTCCGCCTCCGTGGCGCTGCGCCCGATACGCGCAAGTCTGGTCCTATAGTAGGCACGCAGGTTCCCCATGATAGGTCCTTCGCCGCCGTTCTCCCTGAGAACGCCGCAACGAAATCGCAACGAATTGGGTGAAACGACCGTAACAAAACGTGGCGGGAACACCTGCCACGACAGGAAAAATCAACAACTTAGAAGATACCCACTGCGTTCGGGACGCGGAGGGCGCACGTCAAACCGCTCAAACGGGTACTACTAAGGAACGCCGGTCCGCCGATTGGACCGCGCGATCTTCGGGAAAATGGTTTGGGGGATCACGCTGAAGTACCATGAAGATCAATGAGGTATGATTTCCCCAAATTTTTCGCTAACATATTGAAGTCGTTCGCTTCACGGGCTTCCCTAGGGAGCGCCATTTGCCCACATCAAGCTATTGATTTTTAAGGCTTCGTCGGTTGTGTTTGCCACTTCGTCGACAAGCGGTTTGCCACTCCGGTTCGCAGACTGTCGCTGGATCGTCCGAATATGGCCTTGCCATGCCCCATCCTCCCAAACAGAATCAGAATCAAGGGCGCCAGATTCGCTCATCCACGGGCCTTTGGGAATCTCCCCGATTCAATGCCGACGGTATGCTTCAGTAACGATGAGTTAAGCGAAAGCGCGTTTGGCAGCTGAGCATTTGGCGGCTGTGCCAAGGCCAGCGACGCACAGAGGAACGACGAAAGCGTGATCGCCCTCGAAAAGCGCGTGGTCGCTCCGATCTTGGTTGACGACGAGATCTCCGCTTGTTCGCTATGGCCTCATCGAACGCCTGCCGCGGCAGAAGCGCAACTACCATTCTCGGGACGAGCGCTGTAACGACAGAGCGCGGCAGCAGCGGGTGTTGCCAGCTTGTTTCTTGCATCGTCCAGCTTTGTGCTGGTGTCGGTGTAGAAGTCATAGCGCAATCCGATCGTGGCCACCAATTCGGTATCGCGGCTCTTGATGCCGGACCGGGAACTGGCTGTCCACTGCGCGCCGACCTCAAACTCCAGGCTTAGTTCCTTGCTCCAATAATAGTCGACGAGGAGGGACGGAAGTACCGTGTATTCCGTGAGATCATTGCCGCGGCCCTTGGTGTAGCCAAGTCTCAAACGCGGGCTAAGCCGCCAATCGGCAGTAATCGGGTATCTCGTGTTAAAATCGAGCACGTAACGGCTCGAGGTCGCCAATTGCGAATAGCGCAGCGCCGCAATATAAATGTCGCCATCCTTGACGAAGTTACTGCCGATGAGCTGGGCAGAGTAGTAATATTCGTTGCCGGCCGGAAGCGTCGCCAACGAGGGATCCAGGCCAATCGGCGATATCGGTGCCGTCAGATTGACGACGGTGGCATCCGCACTCACCTGCAGCTTGTCCGTCAGCGGGTGTGAAAAGCCAATCATGGCAGATTTGTATATCGGGGTTTGATCGCGCGCGAGTTGCAGCAACTGTTCCTTGGTTTGAAGCTTGAGCATATCGTAAAGCGTGGCGAAGGGCTGATTCAGCACAGCATTCCAGGTCGACAAAAAGGGCGTCCGGCGATAATCGGCGCCGCCGTAGATGGTCGACTGGTCGGGCAATATCCACGATCCGGAGAAGATCGCCGCATTCAGCCTCTGGAAATGAATGTCGTAGTCGACGTTTGCAAATGCAAACTTGTTCGCATCGAAGTAACGGATGTCCGAGCCGATCGCTCCGCGATCCACCAGCCATCGATCCCGTTGTTCGATCGCATAGAGAGTTGTTTCCAGTCCGCCCAGAAACGGCCCAAGGCCGATGCCCGCGCCGTAAAAGTATTTCTCGTCCTTGAACGGCACATCGAAGCGACTGATTGCGGGCGATCCTCCGACCAGGTCAATTTTCAACATCGAAAGCGGTTGCCAGCTGATCAGCGCGCCATCGAACCGACCGAGAACCCCGTCCCTGTTGAGGGTCTGGCGGCCGATCACCGAGCGCAAATTCCAGTCCTTTACCAGGGTATCGACGGATAGGGCAGCAACACCTGCCAGGTCCCTCGAACTGGCATCGAACCTGTGTTCCTCGCTGCCGGAAAAGCGAATTCTTCCCTTGGTCTGATCGTTATTCCAGGCCGCAGTCGCATCGAGACTGGAGAGCATTTGGTTTTGGTGAACGCGATGCGAATCCGGATCCGCGTTGAGATCTGGAGCGATCGAAGGATCCCGCACGGAACGGAAGCTGTCGTCGCGAATATAAAATGCCGATGCACTGCCAACGAGAGTCCAAGTCGTCTCCCGAGGCGGGGCGAACCTGTCAGTTGGCGGCATACCGACGGGTTGCCCATTCGAAGTGTGGAGCGGCGTGTTAGGTTCACCGCGTGCGGTCACGATGCCGGCCAGGCGCTGCCGCACTCGCTCGCTCTGCTCGCCGTTTGGATAGCGACGCAGATAATCTTCGTATTCGGCTCTTGCTTCGCCGGGTTGGCCGTTCTTCTGGCGCGCAAGACCCAGGAGCTCCTGGGCGTCGGCGCTGTACTGATTCTCCGGATATTTGAGAATCTTCGTCAGGATCTGGATCGCCCCACCGGGATTGCTCTTTCGCAGCGCGGCTCGCGCCTCGTCCATCCAGCCGGCGACCGCCCTTAGATCCGAGTCGGAAATCCTGCCAACCGGTCTGCTTTTGGGACCAGTGGTCGCCGTGCCGTCGCCGACCGATGGCGTCATGAATGCCGATCCTGGAAATATCGGCTTGCACTTTGCCGATGACTTCGCGCGGGCAATTGCGACCACGATGCTCTGGCTATCGGAGGCCGCGGCGACCTGATAGGCGACCGGACGATCGAAAACAATCCGAAGTACGGGGCCGGTCGGATTTTGCGTCTCGAGATCGATCGCCTTGATTCCGGCGCGCTTTCCGTCGGGTACCGTCGCTGCCTCGCGCCTCAATGTTGACAACGCGGCCGCCTGATTACGATCGATGGGATTGACCGTGATCCGCAGCTCATCGCCTCCGTCGAGCGGGAAATGACTGGCATAGCGAATGCGGATATTGAAATTAACCTTGAGAATCGTGCAGTCCTTCTGGATGGCGAGTTGCGCGTCCGACAAGGCTTGGTCAACAACGGGCTGAGCGGACGCCGATCGCAATATGAACAGCGTCGCTCCCGCAAGTGCGAGCGAAACAAGCCGGCGATGGAAGGTTCCGACCATCACCACCCTCCTCCAAAGGCGCGGTGCACCCCGGCGCGCCGTGTCGAGATGGTTCGCTGCGTGTTGTCGGTGAATATGTGGCAGGCGCCTGCGCAGTCTCGCAGTTCCGCGACCGTGTAGTAGACCTTCACCGGCCGCTCGAACTTGACGTGCGACATCGGGCGATATTTATCGGCGTGGCAGCTCGCGCAATCCGGCCGGAATGCAGGAAACTTCCAGGGGATGATCTGGGCATTCGATGTGTGGCAACTGCTGCAGTTTAGCGCCGTCCCGTGATTGACGAAGGCTGCCGATGTGTGCTGGTAAATCGCCGGCGTCCACGCCGTGGTCCGATGACAGGTTTCGCAGGGCAAAGCCGTTACAAAATGCCTGGGCGGCTTGCCTGAAGCCATCGTCCCATTGTGGCAGCTGATGCAGGTTGTGCTGACACCCTTGTGATCGAACCGGGCGCCCGCGAAGGTCACGGTGCTTTTGTGACACGTCTCGCACGGCGCATTAGTGACGATGTGGCTGGTCGGCTTGCCGGTAGCGGTCGTGCCGTTGTGGCAGCTGGCGCAATTCGCAATGATTCCAGAGTGATTCATCCGTGCCCCGGCGAATGTCACGGTGCTTTTGTGACACGTCTCGCACGGCGCATTGG
>NZ_JBAVNZ010000493.1:0-7599 GCF_049691595.1 Bradyrhizobium sp. | reverse complement strand
CGCGTGAATGGCGGGATCGGGGTAATGGCTCGCCGGCTGCCAGCCGGCGGAATGGGACGATGCCTCGGACCTTTGCCGTTCTCGTTGTTGTTTGAGTTCCTCACCAGGATCATTTGCTATCATCCGTGCGGTCAGGCGGCAAGCAACCGCAGTCTCACCCGTCATTGCGAGCGACGCGAAGCAATCCATCCTTCCGCGGAAAAAGAAGGAATGGATTGCTTCGTCGCTCACGCTCCTCGCAATGACGGCGGAGGGCGTCTTGCCGCACAGCGTCCACCGCGCCATACTCGCTTCAAGCCACCATCACGAGGGAAGAAATGCCACGCATATTGATGACCGGCGCGGCCGGAGGGATCGGCACGTCCTTGCGCAAATTGCTGCCGCCGATCTATCCCGATCTCGTGCTGAGCGATCTCAAGGCGCCCGCCGATCTTGGCGCGCACGAAAAATTCAAGGCGGCCGAGCTGTCCGATCTCGCGCAGGTCGAGGCGATCTGCGAGGGCATCGACGGCATCCTGCATTTCGGCGGCTATTCGGTCGAAGGCCCCTGGGACGATATCCTTAAATCCAACATCATCGGCTGTTACAATCTGTTCGAAGCCGCGCGCAAAAAAGGCGTCAAACGCGTGGTGTTCGCGTCGTCAAATCACGCCGTCGGCTTCTATCCGCGCCATCACCGCATCGGCACCGACGTCACGGCGCGGCCGGACAGCCGCTACGGCGTCAGCAAGGTGTTCGGCGAAGCGGTCGGCGCACTCTATGCCGACAAGCACGGGCTCAAGGTGACCTGCCTGCGCATCGGCAATTTCGGCGAAAAACCGCTCGATCACCGCCGGCTGTCGATCTGGCTCAAGCCGGAAGACCTGGTGCAGCTCTGCCGCATCGGGCTCGATCATCCCGACATCCGCTTCGAGGTTTTCTACGGCGCCTCCTACAACGAGCGAGCCTGGTTCGACAACCACCGCGCCTACGATCTTGGCTATCGCCCGACCGGCCGGGCGGAGGATTTCCGCGAGCATGCGTTTGCCGAGCAGGCCAGACTCAAGCCCGATCCGGTCGGCGATTTCTACCAGGGCGGCACGTTCTGCGGCATGGAGTTCGATGGCGACAGGAGCCGGATCGTGGACTGGAAATAACAGAAGTCATTCCCCGATGTGCAATTGCACATCGTGGATGCGCCGCTTGGGGCAGGCCCGGAATCCATACTCCCGATCGTGGTTATGGATTCCGGGCTCGCCCGCGCCAACGCGCGTGCGCCCCGGAATGACAAGACCCTAATCTGGCTTCTCATCCCTTGCGATACGGCCGAGATAGTCCGATTTGCTGAACTGCATGTGATCGACGCAGAGCTGCGCCAGCGCCCAGCTGTCGCGGCCTTTCAAGAGTTCGATCATCAGTTCGTGCTGGCGGCGCGACAGCGCCAGCCCGTCCTTGTCGGCCAAATTCTTGGCGCGCATCGGCAAGGTCAGGTTCATGTAATCCTGCAGCGAGCGCACCAGATAGGGATTGCCGCAGGCGGAAAACAGCGTGAGATGAAAGGCGTCGTTGGCCTCATGGATGCCGCGAAGGTCCTGCGCGTCGGCCTTGGCGCAATAGTGCCGCTGCAATTCGCTCAACACGTCGATCAGGCTTTCAGGCGCGGGCAACGCGATCATCAGCGCCGCCTGCCGCGTCAGCATCTCCCGCACCTCGTAGATCTGCCGCACTTCCTCGGCTGAATAGAACCGCACGGTGGCGCCGATGTTCTTTTCGCGCAGCACGATGCCCTGGCGCTCGAGCTGGAACAGGCCCTGGCGCACGAAATGGCGGCTGGCGCCATAGCGCGTCATCAGCGTGTCCTCGACCAGCCGCGAACCCGGCGCGAGGCGGCCGAAGATGATGTCCTCCTCCAGCCGGCGGATCACTTCCGCCTGTTCCTCCTCGCGCGTCGGCGCCGGGTTTTCCGGGGAAGCGGCCTGCGCTTTCATGGACGCTCATTTCCGATCATGACAGGAAATCAGCACGCTCGGGCCTTATTGTCAATAATATGAGGCCGCTTGGCTCGGAAGCCAGCGATTTCGAGGCCAAGTATCAGACATTGACAATAATTCCCCGGGCTCCTTTAGTGGGGTCACACGACATCGGGAAACCAGAAAATGGCGGACGGACTTCGCAAGGGGCTGACGAGCTATGGCGATGCCGGCTTCTCGCTGTTCCTGCGCAAGGCCTTCATCAAGGCGATGGGCTATTCGGATGACGCGCTCGATCGCCCGATCGTCGGCATCACCAACACCTTTAGCGACTATAATCCCTGCCACGGCAACGTGCCGCAGATCATCGAAGCGGTGAAGCGCGGCGTGATGCTGTCGGGCGCGATGCCGATGGTGTTTCCGACCATTTCGATCGCCGAGAGTTTTGCGTATCCGACCTCGATGTATCTGCGCAACCTGATGGCGATGGACACCGAGGAGATGATCCGCGCCCAGCCGATGGACGCCGTGGTCGTGATCGGCGGCTGCGACAAGACCCTGCCGGCGCAGATCATGGCCGCGGTCTCGGCCGATCTGCCGACCGTCGTCATCCCGGTCGGGCCGATGGTGGTCGGCCATCACAAGGGCGAGGTGCTGGGCGCCTGCACCGATTGCCGGCGGCTGTGGGGCAAATATCGCGCCGGCGAGATCGACGATGTCGAGATCGAGGCCGTCAACGGCCGTCTCGCGCCCTCGGTCGGCACCTGCATGGTGATGGGCACCGCCTCTACCATGGCCTGCATCACCGAGGCGCTCGGCCTGTCGCTGCCGATGAGCGCGACCATTCCCGCGCCGCATGCCGAGCGTTTTCGCTCCGCCGAGGCGAGCGGCAAGGTCGCTGCCGCGATGGCCAGGGCCAAAGGGCCGCGGCCGAGCGAGCTGCTGACATCGGCATCGTTTGGGAATGCGCAGGTGGTGCTGCAGGCGATCGGCGGCTCGACCAATGGCCTCATTCACCTGACCGCGATCGCCAACCGCACCGCGCACCGGATCGATCTGGAAGCCTTCGACAGGCTCGGCCGCGAGGTTCCGGTGCTGATCGACTTAAAGCCGTCCGGCGAGCATTACATGGAGCATTTCCATCATGCCGGGGGGGTGCCGAAACTGATGGCGCAGCTCGGCGATCTCATCGACCTCGACGCCAGGACCATCACCGGCGCGACCTTGCGCGATGTCGTCGCCGCCGCCGAGCAAGTGCCGGGACAGGATGTCATTCGCGCGCGAAAAAATCCGATCAAGCCGGAGGGCGCGATGGCGGTGCTGCACGGCAATCTCGCGCCGCGCGGCGCCGTCATCAAGCATTCGGCGGCGAGCGAGAGGCTGCTGCAGCATGCCGGCCGCGCCGTGGTGTTCGAATCGGTTGAGGACATGGCCTTGCGGGTCGACGATCCCGCGCTCGATGTGACCGCCGACGACGTCCTGGTGCTGCGCAACGCCGGCCCCAAGGGTGCGCCGGGCATGCCCGAAGCCGGCTATCTGCCGATCCCGAAAAAACTCGCGCGGTCAGGCGTCAAGGACATGGTGCGGATCTCGGACGCGCGGATGAGCGGCACGGCGTTCGGCACCATCGTATTGCACATCACCCCGGAATCCGCCGTCGGCGGGCCGCTGGCGCTGGTCAGGAACGGCGACATGATCCGGCTTGATGTCGGCAGGCGCCGCATCGATCTTCTGGTCGACGACACTGAGCTGCAAAAGCGCCGCGCGGCGCTTGAGCCGGCGGCGACGCCGGACTGGGCCAGGCGCGGTTACGCGCATCTGTTCAACGCGACGATTTTGCAGGCCGACGAAGGCTGCGACTTCGATTTCATGCGCGGTGAGGGGAAGGGATAGCGTGGATGGGTTTGACGTGCGTGTGGTGCCGTCTCCCCGTCATTGCGAGCCAACGGGTCGCGCGAATGCGCGCCCGATGACAGGCTCCGCGAAGCAATCCATCGAGCCGCGAAAAGGAAAAGAAAGAATGGATTGCTTCGTCGCTACGCTCCTCGCAATGACGGCGGTAGGCGTAGTCGCGCGTCGCCATCTCGCATATGCGTCCTGTCCTGAACGCCTGATGTTCAATTGACAATCAAACAACCGCGATGATTTGATGAAAAAAACAGCACAGGGGGAGACGATGGGCATACTGAAAGCCATGCTTCGTGCGGTCGTGGCCGCATCCGCGGTGATGATCTCCGCGAACGCCAGCGCCCAGGAGCCGAAGCATTATCGCTTCGCCTATGACCAGCCCAAGACGACGGGCTACGGCATCCTCGGCGATATCTTCAGCGACAGACTGAAGGCGCTGAGCAAGGGCACCATGCTGATCGATCAGTATCCCGGCGCCCAGCTCGGGCAGGAGCCGCAGGTGCTGCAGCTCGTCAAGGCCGGCGACGTCGAGTTCTGCATCTCATCGTCGGCCAACGCCGCGACATTGTCGCCGCAGGCCGGCGTGATGTCGATGCACTTCCTGTTCCGCTCGGAAGCGCATCTGATCAAGGCGATCGCTGACCCGAAGGTGTCCGAGGCCGTCAAGGCGATGATAGCGGAGACCGTGCAGGGCGGCCGCGTCATCGCGCTTGCGACGCTCGGACTTCGCAGCATGTATTCCAAGCGCGAGATCAGGAAGGTCGAGGACGTCAAGGGCCTCAAGGTGCGCGTGCAGGCGACGCCGACCGAGGACACCATGTTCCCGGCCTATGGCGCCCAGATCGTGCACATGCCGTTCGGCAGCGTCTATACCTCGCTGCAGACCGGCGTGGTCGACGTCGCCGAAAACGGCGTCAACGTCTATCTCGCCAACAAGCATTACGAAGTGGCGCCGGTGCTCTCGATGACCGAGCACGAGGCCAACAACAGCCTGGTGTGGGTCAGCGACAAGCTGTGGAACAGCCTGACGGCGGAGCAGCAGGGTTGGGTGCAGGCCGCGGCCGACGAGGTCAACAAGAACCAGCCGGCGAAGGCGATCGAGCTCGAGCATCAATCGCAGGACAAGCTGAAATCGATCGGCGTCAAGGTCGTCACCGACGTCGACAAAGCGGGCTTCACCGCGATCTCCGACCCCTATCTCGACAAGCTCGCCAGGGAGCTTGGGCCCCATGCCGAGAAGATCAAGAACCTGGTCCGCGCGATCAATTAGGCGGGGGAGCCAACCCCGAACGGCTTGCTGAATTATCGACAATTGCCGCACGCACATGCACCAGACTTGCCGCATGGCGGGAAAATCCCGGTGTTTTATTGACAATTCCCCTGGCTTGATGGGATGGTCAGGAAGACCAGAACGGGGGGAAACGGCGCGATGCGCAATCGAAGGAAGTTCATTGGCGCGGCGGTTGCCGCAACGGCGATGCTGGCGACCGCCAACGCCCAGGAGGCAAAGCATTATCGCTTTGCCCACGATCAGCAGCTCAATACCGGTTACAGCGTCGCTTACGACATGTTTTCCGCCAGGCTCAAGAAATTGAGCAAGGGCACCATGATCGTCGACCAGTATCCCGGCGCGCAGCTCGGGCAGGAGCCGCAGCTCCTGCAACTGGTGAAATCCGGCGACATCGAATTCGCCATCGTCTCGTCAGCCAATACCGCGACGATCTCGCCGCAGGCCGGCGTGATGTCGCTGCACTTCCTGTTCCGCAACGCCGACCATGTGATCAAGTCGCTGGCCGACCAGCAGGTGATCGATGCGATCAAGGCCATGATCGACGAAACCACGCAAGGACTTCACGTCATCGCCACGGGCTCGCAGGGCGTGCGCAACATCTACAGCAAGAAGGAAATTCACAGCGTCGGTGATCTCAAGGGGATCAAGATTCGGGTTCAGGCGACCGCCACCGAAGACGCGATATTCCCGGCCTATGGCGCCCAGACCGTGCACATGCCGTTCGGCAGCGTCTACACCTCCCTGCAGACCGGCGTGGTCGACGCCGCCGAGAACAGCATCAACGTCTATCTCGTCAACAAGCACTACGAGGTGGCGCCGGTGCTCAACATCACCGAACATGAGGCCAACAACGCGCTGGTGTATGTCAGCGACAAATTGTGGCAGAGCCTTTCCGCCGAACAGAAGCAATGGGTAACCACGGCGGCTGAGGAAATCAGCGCCAGGGAGCCGGCCAGGGCGTTCGAACTCGAAAAGTCCGCGGCCGCCAAGCTGAAGTCGATCGGCGTCAAGATCGTCGAGGACGTCGACAAGAAGAGCTTTACCACGATCGCCGATCCCTATCTCGACAAGCTCGCCAGGGAGCTCGGCCCGCATGCGGAGAAGATCAAGAACCTGATCCGCGCGATCAACTGACGCGCGATCGCCTGTCATCAGATCGTCAAGCCCGGCCATGACCGTGGAAACACCAACCGATCGGGAGAGACGATGGCCATCGCCGACAAACTGGTGCTGCAACGGCAGCGTCATCTCAAATGGCCATCGTTCGACCGGCTCGAACTCGCGCTGATGATGCTGTGCGGCGCGCTGTGTTTCGGCTTCTCGCTCTCGGTCACGGCCGACATCGTCACGCGCACCATCGGCCACCCCTGGCTGTGGCTGCAGGAAGTCACTTCCACGCTGTTCATCTATGCGATCTTCATCGGCGCCGCGGTCGCGACCCGGCGCAACGACCACCTCTATCTCACCGCGATCTCGGAGGCGATGCATGGTACCCCGCGGCTGGTTGTCGAAATCCTCATCCGCATCGTCGTGCTTGGCGTCGCCGCCTGCCTGATCTGGTACGGCTATCAGAATTACATCCGGGGCTTTGGCAGTTTCCGCCTTCCCTCGGGCACGCCGATCGCCTCGCTCTATGCCGTGATACCCTTGTCCGGCGCGCTGATCGCGCTGTTCACGATCGAGCAACTGGTCAACGGCATCCGCCACGGATTTGACCATCCCGAGCCACCCGAGGAAGATCTCGATATTCCCGCGATCAGCCCCGGCGCCTCGATGGGAGCGCTCTGATGAGCGCGCCGATCGTCCTCGCGCTGATGACGTTCTGCTTCCTGTTCTTCGGCTATCTCGGCGTGCCGGTGCCGTTTTCGCTGCTGGCCGGCGTGTTCGTCGGCGCTGTCCTGTCGGACGTCTCGCTGGCGGCGATCATCCAGAAGATCTTCGACGGCGTGGATTCCGAGGCGCTGCTGGCGATCCCGTTCTTCCTCCTGGTCGGCGAACTCATGAGTTCGGCCAATGTCGTGGTGCGGATCGCCAACCTGTCGGTGTCGCTGGTCGGGCACGTCAGGGGCGGGCTGTCGCAGGTCGTGGTGGTCTTCAGCATGTTCTTCTCGGAAATGTCGGGATCGACCACCGCCGACGTCGCGGTGATGAGCCGTGCGCTGGGCGGCCCGATGAAGCGCGAGGGCTATAAGCCGGCCTTCATCGCCGCGATCATCGCCGCCGCATCGACCATCGCCGCGCTGGTGCCGCCGAGCATCACCGCGGTGGTCTATGGCGCGGTCGGCAACGTTTCGATCGCGGGGCTGTTCATGGCCGGCGTCGTGCCCGGGCTGATGATCGGCTTCGGCCTGATGATCTATTGCTACTTCTTCGGGCCGACCGGCATGCAAAGGCCGCGCGCGCCGTTGAAGCAGATCGTGTTCGCCGCGGGTGACGCGATCCTGCCGCTGA
>NZ_JBAVNZ010000492.1:0-6458 GCF_049691595.1 Bradyrhizobium sp. | reverse complement strand
AGATAGGCGGTGAGCAGCCGCAGCTTGTTGTTGCGGCCGGGCTCGTAGGCGAGGCGATCGAGCAGTTCGGCGAAACGGTTCATGCCGCGGAATCCTCGCCGGCGGGCAAAGCCTCGTTTTCATCCTCATCGCCATAGCCGACCAGATCGAGCGGCCGCGCGGCGAGGTTTTGCGCCTTGCACCAGTGCACCAGCGCGTCTTCCTGGCCGTGGGTGACCCAGACCTCGCCGGCGCCGGTCGCTGCGATGGTCGCGGTCAGGCCGTCCCAGTCGGCATGGTCGGAAATCACCAGCGGCAGTTCGACGCCGCGCTGGCGGGCGCGGGCGCGTACCCGCATCCAGCCCGAGGCGAACGCGGTCACCGGATCGGGAAAGCGCCGCGTCCAGATATCCGATGTCGCCGACGGCGGTGCCAGCGTGATGGTGCCGGCGAGATCGGCCTTCTTCATGCCCTTGACCGGGCGCAGATCGCCCAAGGCGACACCACGGCTTTCATAATAGTGCGTGATCTTCTCCATCGCGCCGTGCAGGTAGATCGGCGCGTCGTAGCCGGCCGCGCGGATCAGCGCGATCACGCGCTGCGCCTTGCCGAGCGAATAGGCGCCGACCAGATGCGCGCGCTCCGGAAACAGGGTGACGGACGCCAGCAGTTTCCCGATCTCGTCCGCGGCATTGCCGTGGCGGAACACCGGCAGGCCGAACGTCGCCTCGGTGATGAACACGTCGCACGCCACCACCTCGAACGGTGCGCAGGTCGGATCGGCAACGTCCTTGTAGTCGCCGGAGGCGACGATGCGGGTGTCCCTGCAAGACACCTCGATCTGCGCCGAGCCCAGCACATGGCCGGCGGGATGGAATTTGACGGTGACGTCGCCGAGCCGGATCGCATCGCCATAGCCAACCGCCTGCGTGCGGCCGGCGAATTTGTCGCCATAGCGCAGCCGCATCAGGTCGAGCGTCTCCTGTGTCGCCAGCACCGCGCCATGGCCGGGGCGGGCATGGTCGGAATGACCATGGGTGATGACGGCGCGCTCGACCGGCCGCACCGGGTCGATGTGGAAACCGCCTGCCCTGCAGCACAGGCCGGCGGCAACGGGCATCAGGATGTCTTGCGGGCGCATTCCGACCATATAGGGCGCCTCATGTCGGATTTTTAGCCGTCATGCGCGGGCTTGACCCGCGCATCCATCTAAAGAAATGTCGACCGATGGATTGCCGGATCATCACCGATCAGGTCGGGGACAGGACTCCGGCAATGACGAATATAGAGCCGATGCCCGCGCGCCTGTTCCTGTCCTCCGGCGATCTGATGGCCGACCGCCGCTACGAATTCGCGCGCGATCTGCGGTTGAAGGGCAATCTGGCCGCCGCCGCCGATCTGTTGCTGCAGGCGACGGAGCTGGCGCCGAACTTCGCCTCGGCCTGGTTCACGCTCGGCGAAATCCGCGAGCGGCTCGGCGAGCACGACGCCGCGATCGCGGCGTTCCGCAATGCGCGCGCCGCCGACCCCGATGACCGCCATGGCGCCACCCTGCGCCTGATGCGGCTCGGCACTGAGCCGGTGTCGGACATGCCGCCTCGCTATGTGCAGGTGCTGTTCGATCAATACGCGCCGAGGTTTGAATCCGCGCTGGTGGACGATCTCGGCTATCGCGGCCCGGCATTGTTATTCAGGGCGGTGCTGTCGGTGCGATCAGCTGCCCGAAAACCCGCCTTCTTCGAACGCGCCATCGATCTCGGCTGCGGCACCGGGCTCGTGGCCGCCGCGTTCGCCAGCGAGGTCGATCATTTCATCGGCATCGACCTGTCGCCGCGCATGATCGAACGGGCGCGCGCCACCGGGCTCTATGCGGAGCTCGAGGTCGACGACATGTTCAGAGGTTTGCGAAGCAGGCCGGCTGCCAGCGCCGATCTGATCCTCGCCGCGGACGCCATGGTCTATGTCGCCGATCTGGCGCCGGTGCTTGCCGAGGCAAGGCGCGTGCTGGTCGCCGGCGGCCTGCTGGCGTTCACCGTCGAAACGCATCAAGGCGAGGGCGTCATCCTCGGCGAAGGGCTGCGCTATGCGCACGGCGTGCCTTGCGTGCGCGCGTCGGTCGAAGCCGCCGGTCTGGAATTATCGCAGCTGAAGCGCCTCTCCGCCCGCAACGAGGACCAGGTGCCGGTGCCGGGCCTGGTCGCGGTCGCGACCCGAACGTGAGTCCAGTCGCTACGCCGATATCGAATAGCGGCATTGCGTCGCAAAGTGGCCAGTTCGCTATTGCCGGGGCTGCCGGAATGTCAGATCAATGCGGCTTGCAGGGAGAAAACAACAATGAACAGCAAACCATCGAGGCGCGAATTCGGCGCCACCGCGCTTGCCACCATCGCCGCATCCGCCATGCCGGCCCCCTACCTCTGGGCCGCCGAGAAGAAATACGATCCGGGTTCCAGCGACACAGAAATCAAACTCGGGCAGACCGTGCCGCATAGCGGGCCGGGTTCGCTGTACGGCGTCATCGGCCGGGTCGGCGAAGCCTATTTCCAGATGCTGAACGACAAGGGCGGCATCAACGGCCGCAAGGTGAAGTTCCTGTCCATGGACGACGCCTACAGCGCGCCGAAATGCGTCGAGGCGACGCGGCGGCTGGTGGAGCAGGACGAAGTGCTGGCGCTGTTCGGCTCGCTCGGCACCGCGCCGCAGACCGCCGTGCACAAATATCTCAACGCCAAGGGCGTGCCGCAGCTGCTGCTCAACACCGGCGCGTCGAAGTGGAACGATCCGAAGAACCATAAATGGACCATGGCGGGCCTGCCGCTGTATCCGACCGAGGCGCGGATTCTCGCCAAGCATGTCGTGGGCGTGAAGCCGAATGCGAAGATCGGCATTCTCTACCAGAACGACGATTTCGGCCGCGACTTCCTCGGTCCCTTCAAGCAGGTGCTGGCGGACGCCGGCGGCACCGCCAAGGTGATCATGGAGCAGACCTACGACCTGACGGAGCCGACGGTCGATTCCCAGCTCATCAATCTTTCGAAGTCCGGCGCGGACGTCTTCTACAATATCACCACCGGCAAGGCGGCATCGCAGTCGATCCGCAAAGTAGTGGAACTCGGCTGGAAGCCGCTGCAATTGCTGTCGGCGGGATCGACCGGCCGCTCCATCCTCAACGCCGCGGGTTTCGAGAACGCGACCGGCATCGTCGCGATCCGCTACGCCAAGGAAGTCGGCGTGCCGCGCTGGGAGAAGGATCCCGACGTGATGGCGTTCGAGGAACTGCGCAAGAAATATCTGCCGACCGTCGATCCCGACAACACCATCGCCTTCGCCGGCTATGGCCAGGTGGCGTCGATGGCGGAAATCCTGCGCCGCTGCGGCGACGATCTCACCCGCGCCAACGTGCTGAAGCAGGCCACCACCCTGGCCGGCTTCCATTCGCCGTATTTCCTCGATGGCATCAATTTCAGCTATACGCCCGACGACTACACGCCGATGAAGACGCTCTACATCTCGATCTTCAACGGCAAGGACTGGGATATTTCCGACAAGCCGGTCACGGAGTAATGGGGCGGTGTCAATCTCCCTCGCCCCGCAAGCGGGGCGAGGTGACCAGGTGGCCCTCGACGAGGCGCGTCTAACGGCTTACGTCTTGATCCGTGCCGCCCCGCATTTTGCCCGCACCATCGGCCGAGACGGCCGCGCTATTGCCCGACCGTTTCCAGAAATGGTTCGCGTCGCGCGGCTGGTCGCCGCGCGAGCATCAATTGGCGCTGCTCGAAAAAGCCCGTGACGACCGTTCCGCGCTGCTGATCGCGCCGACCGGCGCCGGCAAGACGCTGGCGGGATTTCTGCCGACCCTGGTGGAACTTTCTTCGCTAACGCCACCTGGACTTGTTTCCGCCGGCCGCGGCGTGCGGCGGACCGGCGGCCTGCACACCCTCTACATCTCGCCGCTCAAGGCGCTCGCGGTCGACATCGCGCGCAACCTGGAAGCGCCGATCGCGCAAATGGGCTTGGCCGTCAAGGTCGAGACCCGCACCGGCGACACCCCGATGTCGCGGCGGCAGCGGCAGCGGCGCTATCCGCCGGACATTCTGCTCACCACGCCCGAGCAACTGGCGCTGCTGTTGTCCTCCGACGACGCGCCGTTCCTGTTCGGCTCGCTGAAGCGCATCGTGCTCGACGAATTGCATGCGCTGGTCACCTCCAAGCGCGGCGATCTGTTGTCGCTCGCTCTGGCGCGGCTGTGGCGGCTCGCGCCTGACATGCGGGCGATCGGATTATCGGCGACCGTCGCCGAGCCGGAATCGCTGGCGCGGTTCCTGGTGCCGCAGCGCGGCGGCATCGGCTATTCCGCCGACATCGTGGTCGCCGGCGGCGCGGCCGCGCCCGTTGTCGAGATGCTCGACACCAGAGAGCGCCTGCCATGGGCCGGCCATTCCGCGCGTCACGCGCTGAACGAGGTCTACGACCTGATCAAGCGCAACAGCACCACGCTGGTGTTCGTCAACACCCGCAGCCAGGCCGAGATGCTGTTCCAGGACCTCTGGCGCATGAACGACGACGGGCTGGCGATCGCGCTGCATCACGGCTCGCTCGATGTCGCGCAGCGCCGCAAGGTCGAGGACGCGATGGCGGCGGGCAAGCTGCGCGGCGTGGTCTGCACCTCCTCGCTCGATCTCGGCGTCGACTGGGGCGACGTCGACCTCGTCATCAATATCGGCGCGCCCAAGGGCGCCTCGCGGCTGATGCAGCGGATCGGCCGCGCCAACCACCGCATCGACGAGGCTTCGCGCGCCGTTCTTGTTCCGGCCAACCGTTTCGAGGTGCTGGAATGCCGCGTCGCGATCGACGCAATCGCGGAGAATGCGCAGGACACCCCGCCGCTGCGGATCGGCGCGCTCGACGTGCTGGCGCAGCACGTGCTCGGCTGCGCCTGCGGCGAGCCGTTTCTCGCCGATGAACTCTACGCCGAAGTGCTGACGGCGGCGCCCTATTCCGCTCTCGCGCGGACCGATTTCGACGACGTGGTCGATTTCGTCGCCACCGGCGGCTATGCGCTGAAGACCTATGAGCGTTTTGCGCGCATCAGGCAGGACAAGGCAAAAAATCCGGATTCGCGCTGGCGCGTCGCCAATCCCCGGGTGCGGCAAAGCTATCGGCTCAATGTCGGCACCATCGTCGAAGAAGCGATGCTGAAGGTGCGACTGGTGCGCTCGCGCGGCGGCGGCAAGGGCGACAGGGGATCGACCGGCGCGCTCGGGCGCGGCGGGCGGATGCTCGGCGAAATCGAGGAATATTTCATCGAAGGGCTCGTGGTCGGCGACACTTTTGTGTTCGGCGGCGAGGTGGTTCGCTACGAGGCGCTGGCCGAGGACCAGGTCTATGTCTCCCGCGCCAACGACAAGGATGCGAAAGTGCCGTCCTATGCGGGCGGCAAGTTTCCGCTCTCGACCTATCTCGCCGAGCGCGTCCGCAAACTGCTCGACGACCGGCGCGCCTGGAACGCGCTGCCGGACCAGGTGCATGACTGGCTGGCGTTGCAGAACAAATTCTCGCAGGTACCGGCGGTGCGCGAGCTATTGGTCGAAACCTTTCCCCGCGCGGACAAGCATTACCTCGTCTGCTATCCCTTCGAGGGCCGGCTGGCGCACCAGACGCTCGGCATGCTGTTGACGCGCCGGCTGGAACGCGCGCGGGCCCGCCCGCTCGGCTTTGTCGCCAATGAATATGCGCTGGCCGTATGGGGGCTCGGCGACGTCTCGTTCATGATCCGGCACGGCAAGCTCGATCTCGGCGCGCTGTTCGATCCGGACATGCTGGGCGACGATCTCGAGGCGTGGCTCGCCGAATCCGCGCTGATGAAGCGCACCTTCCGCAGCTGCGCGGTGATATCAGGCCTGATCGCGCGGCGCTTTACCGGCGAGGAAAAGAGCCGCCGCCAGGTGCTGTTCTCGACCGATCTGATCTACGACGTGCTGCGCAAGCACCAGCCCGACCACGTGCTGTTGCGCGCGGCGCGCGCCGATGCCGCCACCGGCCTGCTCGACCTGCGCCGGCTCGGTGATATGCTCTCCCGCATCCAGGGGCGAATCACCCACCGGGAACTCGACCGGATTTCGCCGCTCGCGGTCCCGGTGATGCTGGAAATTGGCCGCGAACAGGTCTATGGCGAAGCATCCGACGAGCTTTTGGCGGAAGCCGCCGACGAGCTTGTCAAAGAGGCGACGGGATAAAACGTGACGACAGGCGCGCAATCTTCGGGAGATATCCAGACCATGCGCGCTTCGACAGTTACCATCGCCGGCGTCACGCTGGTGGCCGACCTCTCCGGCGCGCTGTTCTGGGAAGAGCAGAGCCTGCTGGTCGTTTCCGACCTGCATCTTGAAAAAGGTTCGAGTTTCGCCGCGCGCGGCGTGCTGCTGCCGCCCTACGACACCGTGGCGACGCTGGGCCGGCTCGCGGCCGTCATCGCGCGG
>NZ_JBAVNZ010000491.1:0-3892 GCF_049691595.1 Bradyrhizobium sp. | reverse complement strand
GGCGTGAATTCGTGTCACCTCTCCCTGCATGCGGCTGCATGCGGGAGAGGCGACTCCAACTCGCGAGCCAATTTCAACTCAAAGCCATCCCGCCGCTAGCTGTTGGGGCCGCGATCCATGCTGACGGGTTGCCAGCGTCGAAGCTTGGTGTTCTGCAGCACCGACGGGTTGACGCAGCTCACCGGCCACATGCCGGACAGCACCAGCGACAATTCGTAGCCGACGCGGCGCTTGCGGGCCTCGTCGAAGCGCGCCGAGGCGGAGGCGACATGCGCGGTCAGGGTGACGTTTTCCATCCCCAGCATCGGGTTGTTGTGCGAGGGCGGTTCCTTCTCCAGCACGTCGAGGGCGGCGTGCGCGATCCAGCCTTCCTGCAACGCCTTGATCAGCGCGTCCTCGTCCACGGTCGCGCCGCGACCGGTATTGATGAAGATTGCGCTGCGCTTCATCTGCCGAAAATGTTTTTCGCCGAGCATGTGGTGCACTTCGGGCCGCGCCGGCGCGTGCATCGACACGAAGTCGGATTGCGACAACACCTCCGACAGCGTCGCCGGGATCACGCCGAGTTCGGAAATCAGCGTCTCCTGGATGAAGGGATCGTAGGCCATCAAGCGCAGCCCGAACGGCGCGGCGCGCCGGGCGACGGCGCGCGCCACCCGGCCGAACGAGACGAAGCCGAGCGTCTGCCCCATCAGCCGCGGAATCTTCAACAGCGCTGGCCGCCCCTCGGACCAGCGGCCTTCCCGCACCATGCGGTCCTGCGCCACCAGCCGGCGAAAGCCTGCCAAGAGCAGCATCATGGCGTGGTCGGCGACTTCCTCGATAAAGGTGTCGGGGATGTTGGTGACGGGGATGCCGCGGGCGGTGGCGGCCTTGACGTCGACGCTGTCGACGCCGACGCTGCCGAGCGTGATCACCTTGCAGTTTTCCAGCGCATCGATCACGGTTTTGGTGATCGGCATGCCCTTGGCGTAGATGGCGTCGGCGGTCCGGGCGGCGGCGATGAATTCCGCCTCATTGGCCGGCGCCTCGACGATCTCGGCGCCGATCGGATCGAGCGCCTCCTTCTCATAATCGTAACCGCCGCCGGCGACCGTGAAACTCGCGCCTTTCGGCGTCACCACCCTGAACTTCGACATTTCCTGCTCCCGATTGATTTTCGCGTCTGTGACGGACGATGTCACTGCTTCTCGATTCCGGCGTTCCGGATCAGCTTTTCCCACAGCACCAGTTGATCGCCCACGAACGCGCCGAGCTGTTCCGGCGTGCCGGAAAACGCATCCATGCCGAGGGTGGCGAGTTGCGCCTTGATCGCGGGGTTTTCGACAATCTTGCGGATTTCGGCGTTGAGGCGCGTGACGATTTCCTTCGGCGTGTTGGCGGGCGCGAAGTAGCCTTGCCACGAGGTGATGTCGAAATCCGGCACGCCGGCCTCCTGCATCGACGGCAGCTCCGGCACCAGCGGCGATCGCTCCCGGGTGGTGACGGCCAGCGCCCGCAATGCGTTGCCCTTGACGTGCGGCAGGCCGGTGAGCACGTCGATGAAGATCATGGAGATGCGCCCGCCGATCACATCGTTCAGCGCGGGCGGCGAGCTCTTGTAGGGCACGTGCAGCATGTCGATGCCGGCATTATGCGCAAAGGTCGCGCCGGACACGATCGACGACGAACTGCCGCTGGCGTAGGTCAGCTTGCCCGGGTTGGCCCTGCCATAGGCGACGAGCTCCGCGACGGTTTTCGCAGGCAGGTCCGGATGGACCACCAGCATGAACGGCAAATCGCCGGTCCGCGCGATCGGCGCAAAATCCTTGACCGGGTCGTAGGTCAGGGTCTTCAGCAGATACGGATTGGCCGAGTGCGTGGTGTTGGTGGTGACGAACAGCGTGTAGCCGTCGGGGGCGGCGCGCGCGGCATAGGTCGCGGCGATCATGCCGTTGGCGCCGGGCTTGTTGTCGATGACGATGCCGACGCCAAGGGCTGCGGAAAGATGCTGCGAGATGATCCGCGTCGTGGTGTCGGTGCCGCTGCCGGCCGCGAACGGCAACACCAGCGTGATGGTGCGGTTCGGCCAGGCGACGCCCTGGGCAAGGGCCGCGCCGGATATCGGCGCGAACATCAGCGGCAATGTCGCAAGTACCTGCGAATACCGTTTCAACAATGCGATCATACCGTCGTTTCCCCAGAGAGTTTTTTGACAGGCTGGGGACAAGCTAGCCTGCCCAGGATGAAATCGGAAGCCGTTAAGGCGCCGCTCGGCGAATGCGTTCCCCGGATGCTACGCAGCGCGCCGCGCTTGCGGCGTGGTGCGTTGCTGATCCGGGGTCCATTTTTCTTTAGATACGCATGGGTCCCGGCTCCGCGGAGCAGCGCCAAGTGCGCGCTGCACCGCGTCCGGGACACGTGAATCTACACCCGGGCCGAGCTCTGCCGCGACGCGATCACGACGCCGGCCAGCACCAGCGCATAGCCCGCCAGGTGAAACAGTCTTGGCTGCTCGCCGAGCAGCAGGATCGCCATCGCCGAGCCGAATACCGGCACCAGATGGAAGAACGGCGCGGCGCGGTTCGGTCCGATCAGCGCGATGCCGCGGTTGAAAAACAGGTATGCCAGCGTGGAGGGGAAGATCACGACGTAGACCAGCGTTGCCATCGACAGCAGGTCGAATTTCAGCGTGAAGCCGGTCGAGAATTCCCCGATCGAGAACGGCAACAGCAGCAGCGCGCCACAGCCGGTGGTGAAGGCAATCAGCGACAGCTGATGCGTCTTCGGCCGCCGTGGCATCAGCGCCGAATAGAGCCCGAACGCCAGCAAGGCGCCGGCGAACATCACGTCGCCCTTGTTGAAGCGGATGCCGGCCAGCGCAGCGGGATCGCCACGCAGGATGATGGTCAGCACGCCGGCGAGCGAGATCGTGATGCCGGCCAATTGCGCCGAGGTCAGCCGCACGCCGAACAACAACAACGACCACAGCGCCACGAACAGCGGCCCGGACGACTGGATCAAGAGCGCATTGAGCGCCTCGGTATATTGCATGGCCAGGTAGGACAGCGCGTTGTTGACGGCAAAGCCGGTCGCCGACAGCACCGCCATCAGCGGCAGCCGCGCGCGCAACGCCGGCCAGTCACGCTTCAGATGCGGCCAGGCGAACGGCAGCAGCATCAGGAAGGAGCCGATCCAGCGCACGCAGGACAAGGTCATCGGCGGCACGTGGCCGGCGACGTAACGGGCGAGCACGATATTGCCGGCCCAGAACAGCGAGGTCAGGCTGAGCAGCAGATAGGGCTGGTTGTTGAGCCATCTGGCCGGGTCAAGGGCAGGCGGCGCGGGCGCGGTTTTGGTCATCGTCTCGGGTCGAGTTGTGCCGGATTCTCGCCGCGCGACAAGTCCCGCCCATGCAATGCTACAATGTCCTTCAGTTTTTGCGATGGCCGTCAGGAGCAAGTCATGGGCGTCGAGCTGTTGAATGTCGAAGGATTGAGCGAGCTGGACCATCAGGGGCCGGTCGTGATGGTCAATTTGATGCGGTTCTACGACCGTTCGCTGGACGGCGACGGCAGCGGCTGGGACGCCTATCGGCGCTACAGCGCGCTCACTGTGCCGATGATCAAGGCGCGCGGCGGCACCTTGCTGTGGACCGGCGAGGCCAAGGCGGTCGCGCTCGGGCGCCAGGACGGCGACCATTGGGATTATATCGCGCTGGTCTACTATCCGGCCGTGGCTTCGTTCATCGACATGATGACATCGGCAGATTACGAAAATCGCTGCGACCCGCACCGGCGCAACGGCTGCGCCGAGCATATGATCATCGCGACGGCCGAGGCTTACAGCAAGTTCAGGATCGGCTGAGAATTGGCACCGTCATTGCGAGGAGCGTAGCGACGAAGCAATCCAT
>NZ_JBAVNZ010000490.1:0-18130 GCF_049691595.1 Bradyrhizobium sp. | reverse complement strand
GCCGCAGGCCGCGCGGTTGGCGTCTGCCACCACCAACGTCGTGGAAGAAAAACCTGCCGTCGAGCAAGCCTCGGTCAAGCCCAGCGAAGCCACCGGCGCGCTGCCGACCTTCCGCTGGCCGGTGCGCGGCAAGGTGATCACGAGCTACGGCGCCAAGACCAACGGCAAGGCGAATGACGGCATCAACCTGGCGGTGCCCGAAGGCACGCCGGTGAAGGCGGCCGAAGACGGCGTCGTTGCCTATTCCGGCAACGAACTGAAGGGTTATGGCAATCTGGTTCTGGTTCGGCACGCCAACGGTTACGTCACCGCATATGCCCATGCGAGTGAACTGATGGTGAAGCGCGGCGACACGATCAAGCGCGGCCAGGTGATTGCCAAATCGGGTCAGTCGGGCGAGGTGGGGTCGCCGCAGCTCCACTTCGAGATCCGCAAGGGATCTTCACCGGTTGACCCGCTCCAATTCCTCAACGGGGCATGAGGCGGTTGCGTCACTTGGCCGCGCCCAGGACACGATCAGCTCACGTTAAGCCGCACAGCCAGCCGTCCCGCCAGCTCCTGGATGAACTGCCAGGCGACGCGGCCGGAACGTGATCCGCGCGTGGTCGACCATTCCAGCGCTTCGCGCTCCAGCTCGTGTTCGGCGATCGTGATGCCGAAATGGGCGCAATAGCCCTTCACCATCGCCAGATATTCATCCTGGCTGCAGCGGTGGAAGCCGAGCCACAGGCCGAAGCGGTCCGACAACGAGACCTTTTCCTCGACCGCATCGCCGGGATTGATCGCGGTCGAGCGCTCGTTCTCGATCATCTCGCGCGCCAGCAGATGCCGGCGGTTCGAGGTCGCGTACAGGATCACATTGTCCGGGCGTCCCTCGATGCCGCCTTCAAGCACCGCCTTCAGCGATTTGTAGGAGGCGTCGTTGCCGTCGAAGGAGAGATCGTCGCAGAACACGATGAAGCGGAGCTTGGAATGGCGCAGCAGGTCCATCAATCCGGGCAGGCTCTCGATGTCCTCGCGATGAATTTCGATCAGCTTGAGCCGGTCGGCCGGCTTGCGATCGACGTTGATGCTGGCATGCGCCGCCTTCACCAGCGACGACTTGCCCATGCCGCGCGCGCCCCACAACAGCGCGTTGTTGGCGGGCAGGCCGTCGGCGAAGCGTTCGGTGTTCTCGATCAGGATGTCGCGCATCCGGTCGATGCCCTTGAGCAGGCCGAGATCGACGCGGCTGACGCGGGTGACCGGCGCCAGCCGTCCATCGGGGTGCCAGACGAAGGCGTCGGCGGAGGCGAACGAATAGCCCGCCCCGGTTGCCGGGGAGGCCGCGGAAAGGTGGTGGGCGATGGCCTCGATCGCCGCTGCGATCCGCGCCGCGGTATCGTCCGTGGGCTCGCTTGCCGGACGTATGGCCGCGGTTTTTGCGGGGCTTCGCGCGGCGGCTTTGGAGGTGGCGCGCGCCGCCGTTTTGCTGGCTTTTTTCGACATTTTGGCGTTCCTGACCCCGCAGCCTTATCGGGCCTTGGACGGCCTCGCAAGCGCCCCAAATGAGGGATCGGGCAGCGTTGCAATTGGGACCGCGGCCGCTATAGTCCGCGCGAATTTGCCCGGACTGGCCCGGACGCTTTGAGCGTCGCCGGTTCTTTCCCGTTTCACGAGGAATGCGAGGATTTTCTGGATGCTGATTACCCCTGCGTACGCCCAGGCCGCGGCCGGTGGCGATGCCAACAGCATGTTGATGTCGCTTTTGCCGTTCGCGCTGATCTTCGTGATCATGTATTTCCTGATTCTGCGGCCGCAGCAGAAGAAGGTGAAGGATCACGCCGAACTGGTGAAGAACATCCGCCGCGGCGACACGGTCGTGACCTCAGGCGGCCTTGTCGGCAAGGTGACAAAAGTGGTCGACGACGACCAGATCGAGTTCGAGATCTCCGACGGCGTTCGCGTCCGGCAGATGCGTCAGATGATTTCGGGCGTTCGCGCCAAGGGCGAGCCGGCCAGGGAAAAAGCCGATGCCGCCAAGGACGAGACCTCCGCGAGCTGATTTTCCGCGGCCCGCATTCGCGCCGTATTTTCCTGGATCTGACGGGTCAACCCGATGTTGTATTTCACGCGGTGGAAGGCGCTGGCAATCATCCTCACGGCGCTCGTGGTGTGCCTGTGCGCGGTTCCGAATTTCTTCCCCGAAGCCACGGTCAAGACCTGGCCGGTCTGGGCGCAGCGCCATCTCGTGCTCGGGCTGGACCTGCAGGGCGGCTCCTATTTGCTGCTGGAGGTCGACTCCAATTACGTCAAGAAGGAGAAGCTCGACCAGATTCGAGATGACGCGCGCCGGACGCTGCGCGACGTCAAGATCGGCTATACCGGCCTCAATGTGCGCAATGACGCCGTCGAGGTGCGCATCACCAAGGATACCGATGTGCCGACGGCGCTGAGCAAGCTGCGTGAACTTTCGCAGCCGCTTGGCGGCTTGCTGGGGTCGAACGGCCAGCGCAGCCTTGAAGTTGCCGACGCCGGCGGCGGGCTGATCCGGCTGACCGTCCCGCAGGCCGCGATCACCGCGCGCATCCGGCAATCGGTCGAGCAGTCGATCCAGATCGTGGAGCGCCGCGTCAACGAACTCGGCACGGTGGAGCCGCTGATCCAGCGTCAGGGCGTGGACCGGATTCTGGTTCAGGTGCCCGGCCTGCAAGACCCGACCCGGTTGAAGGAACTGCTCGGCAAGACCGCCAAGATGGAATTCCGGATGGTCGATCTCAGCGTGCCGCCGGATCAGGCCCAGCAGGCCAGCGTGCCGGCGGATTCCGAGTTGCTCCAGAGCGCCGACGCATCGAGCCCCCGGCCCTATGTCATCAAGAAGCAGGTGCTGGTTTCCGGCGGGGACCTGACCGACGCCCAACCCGGCTTCGACCAGCGCAACGGCCAGCCGATCGTGTCATTCAAATTCAACACCTCCGGCTCGCGGAAATTCGCGCTGGCGACGACGGAGCACGTCAAAGAGCCGTTCGCGATCGTGCTGGATAACAAGGTCATCTCGGCGCCGGTGATCCAGGAACCGATCACCGGCGGATCGGGACAGATTTCGGGCAATTTCACCGTGCAGGCGGCCAATGATCTGGCGATCCTGCTGCGCGCCGGCGCGCTGCCGGCGCCGCTCACCATCATCGAGGAGCGCACCGTCGGTCCCGGCCTCGGCCAGGACTCGATCGAGAAGGGCGAACTCGCGGCCTATGTCGGCTCGATCATGGTGATCGTGTTCATGCTGGTGACCTACCGGCTGTTCGGCGTGTTCGCCAACATCGCCGTCGCCATCAACGTCGCCATGATCTTCGGCATCCTTTCGCTGTTGAACGCGACGCTGACCTTGCCCGGCATCGCCGGCATCGTGCTGACCGTCGGCATCGCGGTCGACTCCAACGTGCTGATCTATGAGCGCATCCGCGAGGAACTACGCGGCGGGCGCACCGCGATTTCCGCGATCGACGCCGGCTTCAAGCGCGCGCTGTCGACGATCCTCGATTCCAACATCACGACCTTCATCGCCGCCGCGGTGCTGTTCTATATCGGCACCGGTCCGGTGCGCGGCTTCGCGGTCACGCTCGGCATCGGCATCATTACCACGGTGTTCACCGCCTTTACGCTCACCCGGCTGATCGTTGCCGGGTGGGTGCGGTGGAAGCGGCCGCGAAGCGTGCCGATCTAGGGGAATGCGGCCTTGACTCATTTCGTTCTCATCGCGCTCGGCATTCTGATTGCCGTGCTGACCGTGGTCAGCGCGCTCGGCATTCTGCCGTCGCTGCGCATCGTCCCCGACGACACGCATTTCGATTTCACCCGCTTCCGCCGCATCAGCTTTCCGATCTCGGCGCTGCTCTCGATCGTCGCGATCACGCTGTTCTTCACCCACGGGCTGAATTTCGGCATCGACTTCAAGGGCGGCACGTTGATGGAGGTGCAGGCCAAATCCGGCAGCGCCGATATTGCCTCGATGCGCGCCACGCTCGGCGATCTCGGGCTCGGCGATGTCCAGTTGCAGCAATTCGGCGGGCCCGCCGACGTTCTGATCCGCGTCGCCGAACAGCCTGGTGGCGATGCCGCACAGCAGGCGGCGGTGCAGAAGGTGCGTGGCGCGCTGGGCGATGCCGTCGATTATCGCCGGGTCGAAGTGGTGGGGCCGCGCGTTTCCAGCGAACTTTTGGCCTATGGCATGCTCGGCCTGATGCTCGCAATCTTCGCAATCCTGATCTATCTCTGGTTCCGGTTCGAATGGCAGTTCGCGCTCGGCGCCATGATCGCCAACGTCCACGATATCGTGCTGACCATCGGCTTCATGTCGATCAGCCAGGTCGATTTCGACCTCACCAGTATCGCCGCGCTCCTGACCATTCTGGGCTACTCGCTGAATGACACGGTCGTGATCTATGACCGCATCCGGGAAATGCTGCGGCGTTACAAGAAAATGCCGATGCCGGAACTGCTCAACGAGTCCATCAATTCGACATTGTCGCGCTCGATCATCACCCACGTCACGGTGACGCTGGCATTGCTGGCGCTGCTGGTGTTCGGCGGCCACGCCATCCACAGCTTCACGGCGGTGATGATGTTCGGCGTGGTGCTGGTCGGCACCTACACCTCGATCTTCATCGCGGCGCCGATCCTGATCTATCTCGGCGTCGGCACCAACCGGGCCGACGCGCCGGGTGCGCCTGCGAAAAAGTAGGGCACACTCCGAAAGGCATGCCTTCGGGCTTGGCCACAAGCGTGGGAACCGGTCTTCGGACAAGATGATGCCCGATCAAACAGCAAACGCCGCGGGCGCTCCGCATCTTCCGAGGTCGGCGCCGATCGAGGCTTACGGCAAGGGCGGGTTTGCCTTCGCCGACATGTCGCATCGCGGGTCGCTGCTGTGCTTGCCGGATGCGATCTGGGCGTGGCCGGTGACGAAGCCTGAAGAGATCGATGAGGCCTCGCTGGCCCGCGTCATCGCCGCCGCCGATCGCATCGATACCCTGATCGTCGGCACCGGCATCGAGGTCTGGGTGCCTCCCAAAACGCTTCGTGAGGCATTGCGCGCGGTCAGGGTGGTGCTGGATGCCATGCAGACCGGTGCGGCCATCCGCACCTACAACATCATGATGGGCGAGCGCCGGCGCGTCGCGGCGGCGCTGATCGCGGTGCCGTGAGCGCGGCCGACGCGACCAGCAGTTCGGCGGGCTTCTGCGCCGCTCTGGTGCGCACCCACGATTTTGCCCGCTATGCGTCGACGCTGTTCCTGCCGGCGGCGCAGCGCCGCGCGCTGCTTTCGATCTACGCCTTCAATGTCGAGATATCCCGCGTGCGCGAGCAGGTCAGCCAGCCGCTGCCGGGCGAAATGCGGCTGCAATGGTGGACCGACATGCTGGCGGGCGCCGGACATGGCGGCATCGAGGGCAATCCGGTGGCGGCCGAGCTGATGCTGGCGATCCGGAATTGTCGCCTGCCGGTCGAGCCGCTCACGCGGCTGATCGAGGAGCACCAGTTCGATCTCTACAACGACCCGATGCCGTCGATGGCGGCGCTGGAAGGCTATGTCAATGACACCGCCTCGGCGCTGTTTTCGCTCGCGGCGCGGGTGGTCGTGCGGCCGTCGGAAGAGATCGATCACCTCGCGCGCCACGCCGGCCTCGCGCAGGGGATCGTGCAGGTGGTCGCGGCCTTGCCGCTGGACGCGTCGCGGCGGCAATTGTTCGTGCCGTTGCAATTGCTGCAACAGCACGGCGGCGGGATGGAAGAGGTTTTCTCCGGCAGGCAGACGCCGGCAGCCCGAGCCGCGATCGACCAGCTCATCGGTGAGGCGAGGAGCCATCTGAAGATGGCATTGGCGCTGCTGGCCGGCATACCGCCGCAGGCACGGCCGATCTTCCTGCCGCTCGCGCTGGTCAGGCGCGACCTGAAGCGGATGTCGCGCGCGGATTCGGATCCGTTCGTGCCGCGCGCGACGTCGCGGTTTCGAATATTGTGGACGCTGTGGCGGGCGGCACGGTCGAGGGAGTTTTCCTAGCTGGAGCAAGATCCGGAAAAGCATGCCCGCGGGCTGCGATCCGAGCGATCGTGCTCAAACAAAAAGACAGGCGGGCGCGGCCCGAGGCCGCCATACCCGGCTGCCGCTGTCCTCTATTTCCGAATGTGTTTTGCGAATATCCTGACCACGGAGCCTTTGACGAACGGGCCGGCGTCGAACAAATCGGATGCAATGCGCTCGATGGTGTCACGCACGGCCAGAAATTGCGCCTGCCTGGCAGGGCTCGGCGAGCCTTCTACGCCCGCAAGCTCGTCCATCGCCGCGTCGCTGATTTGACATTCCACCGTTTCGCCGTCATTGAGCATGGTAAATCCGAACGCCAGGCGTTCGGTGTTGTATCCGATGATCAGGCCCCGCATCAGCGGCATTGAATCCCCCCCTTATTGCTTGCTTCAAGAATGCTTCGCGATGCCGGATTTGTCGAGAGGGGCGGATGAGCCGCTGGCGGTGCGGTTTCGCGGCTGGTGAGGTGTGTAGCCGTCAATGTGACGGCGAATCCATATCCGCCGTCTCGAAATTGAACCGGTCCCGCAAATTCTTGCGCTGCTCCAATATGTCTCTCAGGAAGGCGCGGTCGGCCGCGTTTCGCATCAAAGGCTCGATCAGGTCGATCTGGTTCATCGCGACCAATTGCAGAATCTCGGTGCGTGGTCTGCCCGCGCCGTCGCGCGGCAGGGCGTGCACCACCTGGATATGCTCGGGCGGCTTTACGCCCTTCGCCGACGATAATTCGCTGCGCAACTGCTTTTCGAGCGCGGTCTGGTCGGCCTCCACAAAGGCATAAAGACCGACGCCGACGCGCCGGTCGGCAAACGCGACGATGGCGGTGTCGCGGACATCAGGATGTTTCCGGATCAGCTCGATCAGCACAGGCGCGTCGTTGACCAGCCGTCGGCCGCCGCCTTCACGATCGGTGAAATTGAACAGGCCGCGGGTGATGGCCTGATAGACCTTCTTGCCGGTCATAAGCCACACGCGGGCGACAACAGATTTGCGCGCGAGGATTTTTCGTTCGCTGGGCGTCAGCGCATCCGGCGCATAGCTGCGCTTGTGCTTGAGCAGATGCCGCAGATCCTCGTAAGCCGCGATACGAAACAGCCGGCTGCGGGTCTTGAAGCAGGCGGCCAGCTGAAAGTCGGTGAGATAGGCGCGGCCGTCATTGCCGCGCAGCCAGTTCTGCTCCTTGGCGAGATCGTTGTGGCAGATGCCGGCACGATGCAGCCTGCGCAGCGCCTGCTTGGCGGAACGGAAATAGGCGAGATCGCCATGCGGCCTGGCCAGGTGCAGCGCGACACCATCGATGAAGCCACGCACCAGCACCCGTTTTCCCGCCCATAGCAGTTTGGGACCGACATCGAGATCGCGCGCCAGCGCAAGGGCGCGGCGCTCGCGCGCGAACAGATGGCGCGCCAGCGCGAACGACCACAGCGGCACCTGATCGAGCCGGCGCAGCACCGCCTCGACTTCGCCGGAATCGCTGCGAAAACGGCCGCGCTCGACGGTCGAAAACACGTCGCGCTTCAGCAAGACGCCTTCGCTCCATCGCGCCGAAAGCAGGGCGGCGTCGTCTTTCGGCAAGCCCATGATGTCAGGCCGCCGCCGCGAAGCGCAAGTGATCGGCGATCCAGCGATCGAGGTCCGCTAGCGCTCGCGCGCTGAGCGCCTGCTTCTTCGCCACCGTCTTCTCGTTGCCGCGCAGCCGCGTGCCGTCGGGCTTTTTGGTCGGCGGGTGTGCGAGCGGCGGGAACAGCCCGAAATTGATATTCATCGGCTGGAACGAGCGCGGGCCCGCCTCGAGGGTCTCGATGTGACCGCCGG
The DNA here is from genome assembly GCF_049691595.1 of Bradyrhizobium sp. Classification (GTDB taxonomy): domain Bacteria; phylum Pseudomonadota; class Alphaproteobacteria; order Rhizobiales; family Xanthobacteraceae; genus Bradyrhizobium. The sequence goes on along the minus strand of NZ_JBAVNZ010000490.1, from coordinate 10,251 downwards.
TGATGTGGCCGAGCAGCGATCCCAGCGCCGTGGTGGCCGGCGGCGGCGCGAGCCGCTGCGCCCGCGCGTCGGCGGCGGCGTAGAGGCCGGCAATCAGGCCGATGCTGGCGGATTCCACATAGCCTTCGCAGCCGGTCATCTGTCCGGCAAAGCGCAGCCGCAATTGCGAGTCGAGCAATTTCGGCGAATTCAGAAAGGTGTTGCGATGCAGCCCGCCGAGCCGGGCGAATTCGGCATTCTCGAGCCCGGGAATGGTGCTGAACACGCGCAGTTGCGCGCCGTGCTTCAGCTTGGTCTGGAAGCCGACGATGTTGTAGAGCGTGCCGAGCTTGTTGTCCTGGCGCAGCTGCACGATCGCATGGGGTTTTGTGGTGGGATCATGCGGATTGGTGAGCCCGACCGGCTTCATCGGCCCGTGCCGCAGCGTTTCGCGGCCACGCTCGGCCATCACCTCGACCGGCAGACAGCCGTCGAAATAGGGTGTCGTGGTCTCCCAGTCCTTGAATTCGGCCTTCTCGCCGGCCAGGAGCGCGTCGACGAAGCAATCGTATTGTTGTTTCGTCATCGGGCAATTGATGTAATCGGCGCCAGTGCCGCCGGGCCCGACCTTGTCGTAGCGCGACTGAAACCACGCCACCGACATGTCGATGGAATCCTTGTGCGCGATCGGCGCGATCGCGTCGAAGAACGCCAGTGCGTTTTCATCGGTGAGGTCGCGGACGGCATCTGCGAGCGGCGCGGAAGTGAGAGGGCCGGTGGCGATGATGACATTGCCCCAGTCCGCCGGCGGCAGGCCGGTGATCTCGGCCCGATCGATCTCGATCAGGGGATGATCCCCGAGCGCCCTGGTGACGGCGGCGGAAAAGCCATCGCGATCGACCGCCAGCGCGCCGCCGGCCGGCACCTGGTTGGCGTCGGCCGTGCGCATGATCAGCGAGCCCAGCCGGCGCATTTCGGCGTGCAGCAGGCCGACCGCGTTGTTGGCGGCATCGTCGGAACGGAACGAGTTGGAACACACCAGCTCGGCCAGGCCGTCGGTGCGGTGCGCCTCGGTCATCCGTCGCGGCCGCATCTCGTGCAGGATCACGGGGATGCCGGAATTGGCGACCTGCCAGGCGGCTTCCGAGCCGGCGAGGCCCGCGCCGATGACATGCACGGCATCGGCAGATGATTTGGTAGCGGTCATCGCTTACGGTTAGCGCGTTTTTGCGCGAAACGCATCAGAAAGGGTGCCGGATACGACAACGCCCGCAGCGAGGCGGGCGTTGTCCGTTCGTCAGGCGGCCAAGACAGGGTCAGCCGTTATAGTTCCCGGCTGCAACGCGCGGAATGTCCGAGCGATCAAGGCTGATATCGGCCAGTTCGCGATCGCTGAGCTGGGACAATTCGCTGACATTGCGCTGGTAGTCCCGAAACGCCTGGATCATGCGGATGAGCGAGAGCAACATGGTAGTCTCCTTGCTTCTACGATTCAGCTCTTGGAGAAGGGCCTCGTCGTTGAGGTGAATATAGGTCGAGCCTACGTATTGCAGAAGTTATAATGTTGCGGTGCAGCTAATCCATGGATGCATAGCTGAGGTAAGAAGCGCTTAACCTTTCGACATGGCTGAGCGGTCCCACGCCAGGTTCGGAAACGGTTCTTGAAAACATTGATATTATTAGGAATATGACACGTCGCCTCGCACCCAGATAAGTGCGTTTCGAGAAGCCAAAAATCAAGCTGGATCTAGTACGGCACCACGCTGAAGGCTCATTTTGGAAATTCCGCATGCATGATTCGCATGCACCAGCATTAAAATGAAATATAATTCATTCTTTGATTCTGACGTGCGGGATCGCGCCGTTGCGGGCTGGCCGGGCTGCTTTGCCGTCGCCTTCAGGTTTTGGGCAGTCAGGGCGTGTGCGAGAGTTGCGTGGCGAAATAGCCGATGGTCCGGGAGTAGACCTCGCTCTTGTTCCATTGCTGGAGCACGGCGAAATTGGCGCTGCCTGGTTCCCAATCCTTGCCGCGCTGCCAGCCGTGGCCGGCAAGGAAGTTCGCGGTCGAGGCCAGCACGTCGGGCGGGCTGCGCAAGAGATCGCGGCGGCCGTTGCCGTCGAAGTCGACAGCGAATTTGACATAGGACGACGGCATGAACTGGGTCTGGCCGATTTCGCCGGCCCAGGCGCCGCGCATTTCCTGCGGCGCGATGTCGCCGCGCTCGATGATGCGCAACGCGTCCATCAGCTCGGCCTTGAACATCTCCGAGCGCCGGCAATCATAGGCCAGCGTCGCCAGCGACCGTATGGTCGGAAATTTGCCGATGTTGACGCCGAAATCGGTTTCCAGGCCCCAGATCGCCACCAGCACCTCGCCCGGCACGCCATAGCTCTGCTCGATGCGCGAGAGCACCGAACCATATTGTTTCAGCAAATTGGAGCCGCGGCTGAGCCGGGGCGGAACCATGCGGCCGGAAAACTCCTCGAACGTCTGGCCGAAGACTTTTTGCGCGTGGTCGCGCGCCAACACGCTCTTGTCGAGCGCCAAGCCGGTCAGGCCGGCGGCGATCGCTGACTGCGAAATGCCTTTGGCGGCGGCTTCCTTCTTGAAGTCGTCGAGCCATGCCTCGAACGTGCCACCGCCGCAGGGCGCCGCAAACGATTGTGCCGATGTCAGCAGCAGTGCGCCCAGCGCGAATGCGCCGGGAGAAAAGCGAGAGGTCATGCGATGGTTCACTCCAAGCCGACTCATCATCGACATCAGTGTCCGAACCACATCGAATGTTCGCGGCAACCGCGGCCAAAGCATGGCTGGCTGGCCGTTTACCCATCGCCGTTGCGAACGCTCAGGATCCATAGCGTGCGCGGGCCAACGCGCCGGTCGACGATCGACCGGCGGGCGGTCCGACTGGATGCGAGGTGTCCAAGGCTCGCTTACGCGCTGTCCCTGCCTACGCGCCGTCCTTGCGCTGCCACGGAAACAGGTTTGCCGGGAAATCCGCCGCGGGGCGCCGTTCGCGCGGCGCTCGGGGAGGAAGCGGCTGCGGGTTGAGGTCGGGCTCGATCACTTCGCGATAGAGATGCCAGGTGGCGTGGCCGAGCAGCGGAATGACAACGGCAAGGCCCAGGAAGAACGGCAGCGTTCCCACCATCAGCAGGACCGCGACGATCAAGCCCCACGCCGCCATCGGCACGGGGTTGCGTGCGATGGTGCGCAGCGAGGTCACCATGGCTTCGCCAGCGCTGGCGTGACGATCGAGCATCATCGGGAACGACACCACGCTGATGCCCAGCGCGACCAGGGCGAACAGGAAGCCGACGCCGCAGCCGACGACGATCAGCCACCATCCTTGCGGCGTCGTCAGCACGCGCCACGCAAAATCCGGAATCCCGGCCGCCGTCTGATAGCCGAACGTCGCCACATAGATCGCCTGCGCGGTGGCGACCCAGGTGACGAACAATGCCAGCAGCAGCACGCCAAGTCCCAACATCGCGCCGAACGAGGGTGAGCGCAGCACGTCGATTGCATCCCACGCGGATGGTTCCTCGCCGCGCTCGCGGCGGCGGCTCAGTTCATAGAGGCCGAGCGCGGCGAACGGGCCGAGCAGGGCGAAGCCAGCGGCGAGCGGAAACAGCAGCGGCAGCACGGAATAGCCGAGCACGGTGCGCGCCAGCACCAGTCCGAGCACGGGATAGATCACGCAGAGGATGATGGCGTGACTGGGTACCGCCATGAAATCCTTCCAGCCAAGCCGCAAGGCTTGATACAGATCGGACAGGCCGATGGTTCGGATGACCGGCGCAGACGCGCCACCTTGTCCGCTTTGCGTCACAGATGTGACATTGCCGTGATACGGAGTGGCCATGGTTGTCGTCTCCCCTGGGCGGCCGCATTTTGCGCGTATCGCATGGGCGCAAACATGGCGTTTTCGAAACCATCACGATCAGGCCAGGGGCTAACACCGGGAAACCGACTGGCCGTCGCAAACTGGTGGTCAGCGTACTCCCAAACCTTCAAGGCCACACTCACGCTTCGGTGAATGTCACATTGGCAAGTCGCGCCTTCCTGAGTAGACTCGAACGCGATCCCGGTCAGGTGCTGCCGGTCAAAAAGTGCCGTGAGAAATCCTGACCCTATCTTCAAATCCATTGGGAGCGAATGATGAGTATTTTCGGAAAAATCATGAGCGCGATCTTCGGCACCTCGGCTACCGCCGCACCGGCCGGCAGCGGCCCGGCGGCGGGCACGGGATCGGCCGGCGGATCCTCATCCGCTGTGCCCGGCGCTGCGCCGGCCGAGAGCGTCGACGTCGCTCCGATCCTGGACAAGGCGGTCGCCGCCAAGAAGGAAAAACTCGAATGGCGCACCTCGATCGTCGACCTGATGAAGGCGCTCGACATCGATTCCAGCTTCGCCGCGCGCAAGGAACTTGCCAAGGAGCTCGGCTACACCGGCGACAGCAATGATTCGGCGAGCATGAATATCTGGCTGCACAAGCAGGTGATGGCGAAGCTCGCCGCCAACGGCGGCAAGCTGCCGCCGGAGATCAAGCACTGATTTTTGCGGCGAGTGCGAAGCAAGGCCCGCGACATCGCGGGCCTTCGCTTTTTGTCGGCCATCAACCGGATGGATGATTTCATACGGCCGCAAGTCGGGCATAACGAGCGTCAAGCCAAAGCCGCCGATCCGGCCTGATTTAAGCTTAAATTCGCCGGTTGTGTGTCTGTACCGCAACAGCCTGTGATTGATGGTTGTGCTATGATTTTTCCTCGCCCGGTTCGGGAGGCTTGGGTCATGCGAAAACACGTTCTTGCAAGCATCGTGTTTGGGGCCATGTTGGCCGCCCCCGCGATGGCGGCCGACATGGCGGTCAAGACGCCGGTCTACAAGGCGCCGCCGGCGGCCGCAGTCTATAGCTGGACCGGGTTCTATGTCGGCGGGAATCTCGGCTACAGCTGGGGCAGGTCCGGCAGCGACTGGAACACCTCCGCACTCAATATCTCCGGGGGCAACCCTGCCTGTCAGTTTGCCGGAACGTCGTTTTGCGTGACCGGCACCGACACCAACAAGCTCAACGGTGCGATCGGCGGCGTTCAGGCCGGTTACAATTGGCAAACCGGCCAATTTCTCGCCGGCGTGGAAACGGATTTCCAGTGGTCCAGGCAACGCGGGAGCAGATTGTTCAACACCGGCTTCGACGTCGGTCTCGGTCTTCCGCCCGGAACCCTGTCGGCGAACTACACCGAAAAGCTTGCATGGCTCGGCACCCTGCGCGGGCGCTTCGGCTACGCTGCCGATCGATGGCTTGTTTATGCCACGGGCGGCCTTGCCTATGGCCGGGTATCGATTGACGGCACCGCCACGGCCACGGGGTCTGATCAGATCGCTGCGCTTATCGGGCTGACCACGGCCCCGTGCGCAGTTTCCGGCCCCCTCGGCTTCGGAGCATGCCCGTTCGCCAGCTTCAGCAACAGTGTCAACAAAGTCGGCTGGACCCTTGGCGCCGGGGCCGAGGGGGCCATCGCCGGCAATTGGAGCTGGAAGATCGAGTATCTTCATGTTGATCTCGGCAAGGTCAGCACCACTTTCGCCACGCTCCCCGGCTGTTACGGGTCGTCTAGCGGCAATCAGGGCGCGTGTACCTTTGCGGCTGCGGGATCGGGAACCATCAGCCGCGGGATCACCGATGAGATTGTCCGCGTCGGCATCAATTACCGTTTTGGATCGGGCCCGGTGGTGGCCAGCTATTGATCCATCGCTCGGAAGGCCTTGCCCCCGATTTGGAGCCACCGTCCGTTTGTTGAGCGCGGCGCTGGTTGCAGCGCGCACCGCGGGCCGTCATGCTTCAAGGACGAGAACACCACCGCGCGGTTTGAGTGCAGGGTACCGAGATGATGCCGGCGTTCCGCCGGCCCTTGCCGAACGCCGCGAGATGACGATAAATCAGGCCAATGTCACACGGGTGCGCCACAAGCCCGGATTTGACCGGGGGAAACATCCATGAAGCTGGTCCTGACCTTGCTCGGCGTCGTTCTGCTCGTAGTCGCCGCGGTCTATTTCCTGGTTCCGGCCGACCAGTTGCCGGGATTCATGCCCGGGCATGAGGCCGGCGTGACGCGTGTGCATACCAGGCATGGCATCGCCGCCGCGGTCGCCGGGCTGGTGCTGATGGCGGCCGGCGTGTGGGTCGGGCGCCGGTGAGCGCAGAGAGCGCCGCCACCGAGGTTGCGCCGCGCGGCGGCCTTGGACGGATGTCGCGCCGGGTGATGAATCTGGCGCATATGCTGACCCAAAATGCCCGCCGGCACGGCGACCGCACCGGCTTCGTCTGGGGCGAGAAGTCCTGGCGCTGGCGCGAGATCGACGGCCTGGTCTCGGCGCTGGCGGCGGCCTTGGCCGCGCGCGGCATCGTCAAGGGCGACCGCGTCCTGGTCCATTCCAGGAATTGCGACGAGATGTTCTGGTCGATGTTCGCAGCCTTCCGGCTCGGCGCGGTCTGGGTGCCGACCAATTTCCGCCTGATGCCGGACGAGGTCGCCTATCTCGCGAGCGCCTCCGGCGCCAAAGCGCTTTTGTGTCACGGTGAGTTTCCGGACCATGCCGCCGCGGTCGCGGCGGCGAGTCCCGCGCTCGAGTTCACCTGGCGGATCGGCAGCGAGGGCACCTTCGGCGAGAAATCCGTCAGCGCGGCGATCGCGGCGCATGCCGGCGCCAGAGTCGAGAACGCGGCGGTCGAATACGACGATCCCTGCTGGTTCTTCTTCACTTCCGGCACCACCGGCCGCTCCAAGGCGGCGGTCTTGACCCATGGCCAGATGGCTTTTGTGGTCACCAACCATCTCGCCGATCTGACGCCCGGCACGACGGAGAACGATGCCTCGCTGGTGGTGGCGCCGCTGTCGCATGGCGCGGGCGTCCATCAACTGATGCAGAGTGCGCGCGGCGCGAAGACCATTTTGCTGCCGACCGAAAAACTCGACATTGCCGAGGCGTTCCGGCTGATCGCGGCGCACCGCGTCAGCAACCTGTTCACGGTGCCGACCATTTTGAAGATGATGGTCGAGCATCCCGCGGTCGACCGCTTCGACCATTCCTCGCTGCGCTTCGTCATCTATGCCGGCGCGCCGATGTATCGCGAGGACCAGAAGGCGGCGCTGAACAAGCTCGGCTCCGTGCTGGTGCAGTATTTCGGCCTCGGCGAGGTCACCGGCAATATCACGGTGCTGCCGCCCGCGCTGCATGACCCCGAGGACGGGCCGCGGGCGCGGATCGGCAGCTGCGGCTTCGAGCGCACCGGCATGCAGGTCTCGATTCAGGGCGACGACGGCCGCGAACTGAAACCGTTCGAGACCGGCGAGATCTGCGTGATCGGCCCCGGCGTGTTCGCCGGCTATTACGACAACCCCGAGGCCAACGCCAAAGCGTTTCGCGACGGCTGGTTCCGCACCGGCGATCTCGGCCACATGGACGAGGAGGGCTTTGTCTACATCACCGGCCGCGCCTCCGACATGTACATTTCCGGCGGATCGAACATCTATCCGCGCGAGGTCGAGGAAAAGATCCTCACCCATCCCGCGGTCGGCGAAGTCGCGGTCCTCGGCGTGCCCGATCCGTTCTGGGGCGAGGTCGGCGTCGCCGTCTGCGTCGCGCGCGAGGGCGCGGGTCCGGTGAGCGAAGCCGAGCTTGCCGCGTTCCTGTCGCCGAAAGTGCCGCGCTACAAGATGCCAAAACGTTTCTTCTTCTGGGAAGCGTTGCCCAAATCCGGTTATGGCAAAATTCCAAAGCGGCTGATCCGCGATGAACTGGAAGCGCGCGGGCTGCTCGATCTCACCAAGCACGATAGCTGACGCGAAATGCGCAGCATCGCCCAGCCCGGCCCGCCCGCGCCCGAGCGCATCCAGTGGGTCGAGGCGCGCGGCCGTGCCTTTTCCTTCACGCTGCAAGCCGGCCTGCCATTGCTGGAAGCCGCGCGACGGGGTTTCGCGGCGGAAGGATTTTTGGGCGGCGCGCTGAGCATGAAGGGCGGGGCGCTCGGCCCGTTCGCCTATGTGATGCCGGCGCTGTCGAAGACCGGCGAGAACGCCGCGTTCTATAGCGACACTTTTCGGCCCGCCGGCGTAACCCGGCTCAAGCTGGCGGCGATGACGCTCGGCGAGCGCGACGGTGCGCCGTTCTTCCATTGCCACGGCCTGTGGCGCGAGGCCGACGGCCGCGCCGGCGGCGGCCACGTCCTGCCCGAGGAAACCATTGTCGCCGAGCCTTTCGAGGTCAACGCCTTCGGCATCGATGGCGCGCTGTTCACGGCTGAGCCTGATACCGAGACCAATTTCAAGCTGTTCGGCCCGGTGACGCGGCCAGCGGCGGCGGATGCAAGGACAACCAGCCGCGCCTTCGCGCTGCGGCTGCGGCCGAACCAGGATTTTGCCGGCGCGCTGGAGGTGTTCTGCCGGCAGCACGGCATCCTCCATGCCCGGCTGCATGGCGGCGTCGGCTCTACCGTCGGCGCGCGCTTCACGAACGGCCGAAGCGTGGTGCCATTCGCAACCGAACTGGCGGTGCAGTCCGGCACCATCGCCCCCGGCGCCAACGGCACGCTGGAAGCCGAACTCGATATCGCGCTGGTCGACTACCTCGGCGGCCTCGCCGAGGGGAGGCTGGTGCGCGGCGACAATCCGGTGCTGATGACGATGGAGCTGGTGCTGGAGGTGCTGGACGCGGGGAGGCGGTAGGGCTATAGGACCGTCATTGCGACCCGTTGGCTCGCAATGACGTTTGGATGGAAAGCATCGGCCACTGCCAAATCATCATGGCCACGCATTCGCCGATGTTGATGGCGTATCCGAACGCGCGGCTGCTGCGGCTGACGAAGCATGGGCTGGAGCCGGTGACCGTCGAGGAGACAGATCACTACAAGGTCATGCGCGAATTTTGCGATGATCCGGCGGAATTTGTGGAAGCGGCGATAGAGGAATGAGGGCGTAGGGTGGGTAGAGCGCAGCGAAACCCACCGTTTGCGAAGATGATGGGTTTCGCTGCGCTCTACCCATCCTACGCGCTGACGACGTCGGCAAGCGCATGGTCGGCCGGTGCCGTGGGCTCCGTCGTTCGGCCCCGGCCTATTTCGCAGCAACTGGCGTTAACTCGAATACACGAGCGTATTTTGTCGCCTCGACGAGGTCTCCGCGACGCAGGGCCAATCGCACGGCGTCAAGCTTGCCGACATCTGCAGGTGAAAGGTAAGGCGACCATGTGGTGTCATCTTCGATCAATTCAACGGGCACCTCGGCCGCATATTTGCCTTCGTGGATGAACTCTTTCGATTTTCGCGTCATTACTTCTTCCGATTCATAAAATCATGGGACCAACGATCAGGGGCCGGCCGGTAAGCTGTCACAAGGACTGCGGGCGTTCCCTCGGCTTTGGGAATGCCCCACATAACGTGGACCGGTAGACCTTCGCGGTCGCGCTGCAAGACCAGCACGGACGGCTCCTTTCGCGTGTCTGCATACTCTTCGACGATCACGGCAGCTCCGACACTTGCCAATACATCTTTGGCTACAATATCATCGGCAAGCAGCTCTCGGTAGCCATGTTGCGACACTCTGTATTCGCCGCGATTGACCAGCGCCTGGACGCGACGGAGAATTTCGCTCATGGCCGCCTTATTCCCAATTCAGGCGCCAATTTCTCACTCCGCCGCCTCGCTCGCCCCGCGCTTCCGCCTGCCGCCGCCATCCGCCTTCTTCAGCACCGGGCCTAAAAACTTGCCCGTATAACTCCGCGGCGCTTTCACGATGTCCTCCGGCGGGCCCCAGGCGACGATTTCGCCGCCGCCGTCGCCGCCTTCGGGGCCGAGGTCGATCACCCAGTCGGCGGTCTTGATGACCTCGAGATTGTGCTCGATCACCACCACCGTGTTGCCCTGCGACACCAGCTCGTGCAGCACCTCCAGCAATTTCTTCACGTCGTGAAAATGCAGCCCGGTGGTCGGCTCGTCCAGGATGTAGAGCGTGCGGCCGGTGGCGCGTTTTGACAGTTCCTTTGCGAGCTTGACGCGCTGGGCTTCGCCGCCGGACAGGGTGGTGGCCTGCTGGCCGACGTGGATGTAGCCGAGGCCGACACGCGCCAGCGTCTCCAGCTTGTCGCGGATCGACGGCACCGCCTTGAAGAACTCGGCGCCCTCCTCCACCGTCATGTCCAGCACGTCGGCGATCGACTTCTCCTTGAACTTCACCTCCAGCGTCTCGCGGTTGTAGCGCTTGCCCTTGCAC
>NZ_JBAVNZ010000489.1:0-1554 GCF_049691595.1 Bradyrhizobium sp. | reverse complement strand
ATCGAAGACCGCGCGCGTTTCGGTCAGGGCCGACGTCAGTGCGGACCACGACTGGGTTCCCGCCTGATTCAGCTTCAGAAGTTTTTCCTCCGCGGCAGCCGCATCGGCCTTCATGCGCTTCACGTTGGCCTCGATTTCGTTCCGACGCTCGGCTGCGAATTCGCCGGCGGCAGCGGCAAGCTTGTCGGCCGCGTCGCGCCACGCTTTCAGCTGCGCCGCGGCTTGAAGCTTGAATGTCGCTTGCTGAAGCTCGAATTGCCTGCCGTAGCTCTCGACATATTTCTTCACTTCCGCCTCGAATGCATTCCACTCCGCTTCCAGCCTGGTCTTTGCGCCGGTCCAGGCGGCCTCGCCGGCTCCCGCCTGCTTCGTGACGGCGTCGCGGAAGGCATCACGATTCCTGCGCAAGTCAGCCAGCGCCTTGCCGGCCTTGTCGCGTGCATCGGTCTGCACCTCGGCGACCTTGCCTTCGAGCGATGTCAGCGCGGCGTCCATTTCATCGAGCCGCTCCTTGGCCCAATTGGTAAAGAAGTGGATATTGCCCTGTGTGCTCATTTCTCGCCTCCTTGAAATTTCAACGGTGCGCCCGCCCATGCCGCAGCTAACATGCCGCGCAACTTGTTTTCTTGATATGGCTCAACATCAAAACCTCGGAATGCCCTGGGTCTGAAAGCGCGTAGCGCGTAGGATGGATACCCATCAATTGCTTGTTATGGAGATGATGGTTTTCGCGGCAGCTCAACCCGTCCCTGCTGCATAAACCCGAAGCCATCACGAAAAAGCCTGCTTGCTGCGGGCTTCTTGTCAGGCACGTGACGGGGACGGCATGGGGAGCAACCTGAAATGACATCGACCTGGCGTTGGTCGGCACTGATCGCGGCCGCCTTGTTCCTTGCCCTCTTCCTGTTTCGTCTACTCACCGGACCCGCATCCGTCGCGATCGACTCCTATGGCGACGGCTTCATGCAACAGCAATCCGACTTCAAGCTGACCCGCAACAACTACGCCAGTATCAAGGCCGCGCCGTCGGCGGTCCCGGCGCCGCTCTTGGGAGAACAGCAAAAGTACGAGAAAATCGCGACCCTCACCCAGACCACGGCCAGGTTCGACGACGACAAGGTCCGCATCCTTTCCAGTATCGGCGCGCATCAGGCGATCATCCAGCTCGAACGCGCGACCGGCCTCGCCGGACGCCGCGCCCTGTTGCTTGGGGTTGGTGTGCCACCGGAAAAATTCGATGCCTTTGTCGATGCGGCCAAAGCGATCGGCCGCAGCGCCCAGATCGACATCGTCAAGAACGACAAGACCAACGAATACCTCAAGCTCAAGGCGCAGCGCACGACGCTCGAAAAGGCGCGCACGGCGCTGGAGGCCCTGACAACCTCCGGCGGCTCTGTCGACGAGCGCGTCAAGGTGCAGAGCAAGTTGACGGAGATCGAAGAGAAGATCCAGGCACTCGGCGTTTCACTCGGCGAGTTCGACACCCAAAACGAGCTGTGCACCGTGAAGCTTACCCTCCTCGAGCAGGGCGTCCAGCGCGCGACCTCATTCGCG
>NZ_JBAVNZ010000488.1:0-5067 GCF_049691595.1 Bradyrhizobium sp. | reverse complement strand
GATGATGGTTTTTGCATCCAGCCGGTTGTCGCCATAGACCACGCCGTCCGCCGTGCATTCGGTGACCGGCTGGCCCAGCATCACCTCGACACCGATGCGTTTCAGCGAGCGCTGCGCGTAATCGGAGAGCTCGTCGGCAAAGCCGGCGAGCACGCGCGGGCCGGCCTCGATCAGCACCACGCGCGCCTTGTGGGTGTCGATGTTGCGAAAATCCGGCGGCAGCGTGTGCTGCGCCAGTTCGGCGATGGTGCCGGCGAGCTCGACCCCGGTCGGCCCGGCGCCGATGATAACGAAGGTCATGAGTGCCGCGCGCCGCTCCGGGTCAGTTTCGCGCTCGGCGCGCTCGAAGGCGACCAGGATGCGCCGCCGCAGCGTGGTGGCGTCTTCCAGCGTCTTCAGCCCGGGCGCGAACGGCTCCCATTCGTCATGGCCGAAATAGGCATGGCGCGCGCCGGTGGCGAGGATCAGCGTGTCATAGGGCAGCGCGTCGCCGTCATCGAGCAGCACGCGTCTTTTGTCGGCATCGACGCCATTCACATTGGCGAACAAGGTCGTCACGTCAGCGCGATCGCGCAGCAGATAACGGATCGGCCAGGCGATCTCCGAGGTCGAAAGCGACGCGGTCGCGACCTGATAGAGCAGCGGCTGGAACAGATGGTGGTTGCGGCGGTCGACCAGCGTGATCCTGACCGGCGCGCCGGCAAGACCGAACGCCGCCGCCAGCCCGCCAAAGCCGGCGCCGACGATCACGACGCGATGGGGTTCGGAAGGCGCGTTCGTCATGGTGTGGTCTCGGTTGTGGGTCGGTACATCGGGTTATCCAACCATTCGAGCCTGGGGTCCAACCCGCGTTTGCTATTCAAGCCATCGCAAAAATCTATGGTGGCTGACGCCAGGCTTTCCAAAGTGCCTCGAGCAGCGGCACCCCCCCTGCGCAAAGCCAGTGATAGCCCGGACGGGTGCGGGGCGTGGCGCCGTTGGAAGAACCGCAAATATCAGTTCGCAGATGCGGCAACCGTACTCCACGACCGGCACTATAATTCTTGCCATCCGCGCCACCGGCGAACTATGGTGCAGGCCGCCAGGTATGAGCCGAAGGTTCTAAGCGGAGCGTTCGGTTCGTGCTTGCCGCTGGCCAGAGATATCGCGCACAAAATACTTCACCCGAAACAGAGGTCCGATAACGGAGCGCGGAAAGCGCTGTTCAAGCGGGGCGTCGCCTCGGCTGGCAAGACATTTATTGGTGAGGAGGGGAGTGAATATGAAAACGGCATTCTGGCTGGCGGGCGCCACGGTTCTGGCGCTGGCGCAGCCCGCGATCGCGGCTGATTCCATCAAGATCGGCTTTGTCTCGACCTTCAGCGGCCCGACCGCTGTGATCGGCAACGACATGCGCAACTCGTTCGAGCTCGCGCTCGACCATATGGGCCGCAAGATGGGCGGTCTGCCGGTCGAGGTGATCTACGAGGACGACGGCCAGAAGCCTGATGTCGGCAAGCAGAAGACCGAAAAACTGATCCAGTCCGACAAGGTCGACTTCATCGCCGGCTATATCTGGTCCAACGTGCTGCTGGCTTCGCTGAAGACCGCGGTCGATTCCAAGACCTTCCTGATCTCGGCCAACGCCGGGCCGTCGCAACTCGCCGGCGAATTGTGCTCGCCTTACGTGTTTTCGACCTCCTGGCAGAACGACCAGACGCCGGCCGCCGTCGGCCTCTACATGAACAAGAAGGGCGTGAAGTCGGTATTCCTGATCGGGCCGAATTATGCCGCCGGCAAGGACATGCTGGCCGGTGTCAAGAGCACCTTCAAGGGCGAGGTGGTCGGCGAGGAATATACGGTGTGGCCGAGCCAGCTCGACTTCTCCGCCGAGCTCACCAAGGCGCGCAACTCCAGGGCCGAGTCGATCTTCGTGTTCTATCCGGGCGCGGCCGGGGTGCAGTTCCTCAATCAATATGCGCAGGCCGGGATCAAGGCGCAGATCCCGCTCTATACCGCCTTCACCATCGACGAATTGTCGCTGCCGCTGCAAAAGGAAAACGCGCTCGGCGTTCCCGGCGCGCAGCAGTGGGTGAACGATCTGCCTAACGAGGAGAACAAGCGCTTTGTCGCCGACTATCGCAAGAAATATCCGGGCCTGCGCCCGACCTTTTACGGCGCGCAGTCCTACGATGCCGCGCAACTGATCAACAGCGCGGTGATCGCCGTCAAGGGGGACATGACCAGGAAGGACGAGATCAAGGCGGCGATGGAGAAGGCGAATTTCAAGTCGGTGCGTGGCCCGTTCAAGTTTGGCAACAACCACATCCCGATCCAGAATTTTTACCTGCAGGACGTGGTCAAGGACGCCGACGGCCAGCTCTCGCTGAAGACGGTCGCCACCATCGTCGAGAACAGCCAGGATCGCTTCGCCGACAAATGCCCGATGAAGTGATCGCGGCGCTCCTCAACCCGGCGGCGGCGCGTTGGCGCTGCCGCTGCTTTGTTTCAGCCTGACATAACGGCCGATGTATCTCGTCGTCGAACAACTCCTGAACGGATTGCAGTTCGGCCTGCTGCTGTTTTTGCTGGCAGCGGGGCTGACGCTGGTATTCGGCATCATGGACTTCGTCAATCTCGCCCACGGCTCGCTCTACATGATGGGCGCCTATTTCGCCGCGACCTTCGTGGCGTGGACCGGCAGTTTCGTGGCCGGCGTCGTGCTCGCGCTCGGCGCCACCTTGCTGCTCGGCATCGCCCTGGAATTTTTGGCGCTGCGGCATCTCTACGGCCGCGATCATCTCGACCAGGTGCTGGCGACCTTCGGGCTGATCCTGTTCTTCAACGACGCGGTGCGGCTGATCTGGGGCCCCGCGGGTCTCGCGCTGCCGTTGCCGGCCTGGCTGACGGTTCCGGTGCAGATCGTCCCCGGCGTGTTCTATCCGGCCTACCGGCTGTCGATCATCGCAGTCGCGCTGGTGGTCGCCGCGGCTCTCTATGTCGTGGTGATGCGAACCCGGGTCGGCATGCTGATCCGCGCCGGCGCCTCCAACCGCGAAATGATCGGCGCGCTCGGCATCAATATCAAGCTCTTGTTCACCCTGGTGTTCGGCCTCGGCGCGGCGCTGGCCGGTCTCGCCGGGCTGATGCAGGCGCCGATCCTGACCGTGCAGATCGGCATGGGCGAGAACATCCTGATCCTCGCCTTCGTCATCATCGTGATCGGCGGCATCGGCTCGATCCGCGGCGCGTTTTTGGCCGCGATCTTGGTCGGCATGATCGATACGCTCGGCCGCGCCTTCCTGCCCGACCTGTTGCGCACGATTCTCAGTTCGTCGGCCGCCTCGACCGCGGCGCCGGCGCTGTCCTCGATGCTGATCTACCTGTTGATGGCGATCGTGCTGGTGGTGCGGCCGGAGGGGCTGTTTCCGGCCGCCAGGCGATGAACCATCCGTTCAACGTCGGCAACGCCGTCGTGGCGCTGGCCGTCGCCGGACTGTTGTTGTTGCCGCTCTATTCCGCGCTGAGCGGCAACATCTTCATCCTGACGCTGTTCACCCGCATCATCATCTATGCGCTCGCCGCGGCCAGCCTCAACCTCATCATGGGGTATGGCGGCATGATGAGTTTCGGCCACGCCGCCTATCTCGGCATCGGCGGCTACGCGGTCGGCATTCTCGCGCATGAAGGCATCGGCTCCGGCTTCATCCAGTGGCCGGTGGCGCTTCTGGCATCGGCACTGTATGCGCTCGTGATCGGTGCGCTCAGTCTGCGCACCCGCGGCGTCTATTTCATCATGATCACGCTCGCCTTCGCGCAGATGGCCTATTACGTCACCTCCGGCCTTGCCCGCTACGGCGGCGACGATGGTCTTACCATCTACAAGCGCAGCGATCTCGCCGGCCTGATCAATCTGTCGAACCGCGTGCAGTTCTATTATTTCTGCCTCGCCTGCCTGTTCGGCGGCGTCTATCTGATCTGGCGCATCGTCAATTCACGCTTCGGCATGGTGGTGCAGGGGGTGCGCTCCAACGAGCAGCGCATGCAGGCGGTCGGTTTTCACGCCAACCGTTACCGGCTGGTCTGCTTCGTCATATCGGGGACCATCTGTGGGCTGGCCGGCGCGCTGCTCGCCAACAACACCGACTTCGTCAGCCCGGCCGTGATGTACTGGACCCGCTCCGGCGATCTCATGGTGATGGTGATCCTCGGCGGCATGGGCTCGCTGTTCGGCCCGGTGATCGGCGCCATCGTCTACCTGCTGCTGGAAGAGCTGCTGTCGCAATTCACGGAATACTGGGCGATGATCATGGGGCCGCTGTTGCTCCTGATCGTGATCTTCGCGCGCGGCGGCATCATGGGACTGCTCGGGAGGCTCAGTCGTGGCTGATCCCTTGCTCCGCGTCGACAAGCTGGTCCGCCGTTTCGGCGGCATCGTCGCGACCGACCATCTCTCGCTGCAAGTCGCGCCCGGCGAATTGCACGCCATCATCGGCCCCAACGGCGCCGGCAAGACCACGCTGATCAGCCAGTTGACCGGGCAGCTGACGCCGCATTCCGGCAGCATTCATTTTGCCGGGCGCGACATCACGCGGCTGCCGGCCTGGCGCCGAAGCCGGCTCGGGCTGGCGCGCTCGTTCCAGATCACCTCGCTGCTGCCGGATTTTTCGGCGATCGACAATGTCGCGCTCGCAGCCCAGGCCCATGACGGCCACTCCTTCCGCTTCTGGGGCAGCGCGCGCAAGGAAAAGCCTCTTCGCGACGCCGCGCGGGCCGCGCTGACGCGGGTAGGGCTCGAGGCGCGCGCCGAAATCCTGGTTTCGGAACTGAGCCATGGCGAGCAGCGGGAGCTGGAGCTTGCGGTCGCGCTTGCGACCCAGCCGCAATTGCTGCTGCTCGACGAGCCGATGGCCGGCCTTGGCGTCACCGAATCGGGGCGCATGGTGACGCTGTTGAAGGAGTTGCGGCGCGAGGTCACCATCGTGCTGGTGGAGCACGACATGGAGGCGGTGTTCGCGCTTGCCGACCGCATCACGGTTCTGGTGTATGGCCGGGTGATCGCCTCCGACGTGCCGGACGCGATCCGAA
>NZ_JBAVNZ010000487.1:0-26972 GCF_049691595.1 Bradyrhizobium sp. | reverse complement strand
GCCGGAAAGAAATCTCGATCTTCCATCATCATGTGGCGCCGCTCGTGCGCGATGAAATCGCGAACAATGGTATCGACATTATGCCGAAGAATTTCACGATCCGCGAGCACGTTCTCGACCGCGTGAGCGACGCGGCCCAGGCGTTCAGCCCCTTTGTGGTGTTCGCGAGCGAGATCACCGACCTTCGCAGCCGCAACCGGATCGCGCGTTCTTAGCTTGGCAAAGACCAGGTCTTCCTGGGGATGGTGATACACTTCCGGGTAGACCTCGAAATAGCTGATAACCGCGCGAATAACCTCGTAGTCGGGGCGGTCTCCCCGGTCGAAAACCTCAAGTTCCCGCTCGAGGACGGCGAGCAGCTTCTCAATATTGCGATGCTCTTGGGATAAGCGCTCAATGATCATGGCAGCGCTCCACACAGTGAACCACAAAAAATTATTCCTAACGCGGTATCGGCTTTTGCGGCAGATCAAATCTGGGTCGGAATAAGGTGCGGTGAGACAGTTTGATGGGTTTCGCTGCGCTCTACCCATCCTACGGCTTCTGCGCGCTGGTGGGCTTTGGTCTCGACGACGACAACATCCATTCGCTCCTGGGCGCGGATTTTGGCCGCGTTTGTCGACGCATCGAAATAGCTTCGTAGGATGGGTAGAGCGCAGCGAAACCCATCACCTTGCTGCCGCTGCAAATGAAAACGCCGCCCGGAATTGGGCGGCGTTTTGATTCGGTCGTGCAGAGGTCGTTGAATACGACTCTGCACGAAACCGGCAAAAATTTCAACTCCGGTAGCTCGGATCGATCCGGTCGAGCTTGCGCAGGAGCGGCGGCCAGACCAGGTTGGTCGAGCGCAATTCCATGCGCTCGGGATTGTGAAAGACCTGCGCGTTCTTGTCGACCACGGCCTGTTCGATCGGATAGGCGGTCGGGCCCAGCATGCGGGTGCGCACCTGCATCGTGCAGGCCCGCTCCAGATGGTACATGCGCTCGAAGGCGGAGGCGACCGAGCGGCCGACGGTGAGCGTGCCGTGATTGCGCAGCAGCATGTGGTTCTTGTTGCCGAGGTCTTTCTGCAGCCGCGGACGCTCGTCGTGGTCCAGCGCCACGCCCTCATAGTCGTGATAGGCGAGATCATGGGTGACGAAGTGCGCGGTCTGGTTCATCGGCAGCAGGCCTTCCACGCAGCTCGCCACCGCGGTGCCGTCGGGGGTGTGCAGATGAAGCACGCAGCCGGCGTCCTCGCGGACTTCGTGGATCGCCGAATGGATGGTAAATCCGGCCGGGTTGATGCTGTAGTCGCTGTTGGTGAGCTGGTTGCCGTCGAGATCGACCTTGACCAGGCTCGAGGCGGTGATCTCGTCGAACATCAGGCCGTAGGGATTGATCAGGAAGTGATGCTCCGGTCCCGGCACCCGCGCCGAAATGTGGGTGTCGACCAGGTCGTCCCAGCCGTAAAGCGCGACCAGGCGATAGCAGGCGGCGAGATTGACGCGCTGATTCCACTCGGCATCCGTCATCTCCGAGCGCACTTGCTTGAGGCGAGCTTCGGCTGGCGACATGTCCGGTTTCTCCCGTGTGAATTATTGATTTCGAACGCGAGCCTAACCCCGCGCCGGGCCCGCAGCAAGGCGCGGCCCCGATCTGGCAGCCATGCTTTTTGAGATCGTGCGGGCTTTAGGGTGCCGGAATCGCCAGCAGGCTGGAAATGCTGCGGCCGCGGATGTCGTAGACGCGGGCGAATACCACGTCGTCACGCTTGATCTCCACCATCACGGGCGCGGTCAGGCCCTTGCAGTAGAACTCGCCGAGCGTCATGGCGAAGTCGGCGGCGTGGCTGTCCCAGCCGATGGTGAAGTCGGGGCCGAGCGCGACTTGCGCGGGCCGCTGTGGGCCGCAGACCGCGACCTTCCATTTGCGGTTATGCGGCGGGACTTCCTGCCGTTCGGTCAGTTGCTCGCGCAGGCCTTCGGAGGCCTGCTTCAGCGCGAGGCCCCAATAATCCAGCATGAAGTAATTGTCGGCGGTCCGAACGGTGCCGGCGATGTGGTTGAAGTGAGTGTATTGGTAGGGGTGCAGCCGGATCATCTCACTCAGCGGCAGCAGCAGGCCGAACGTAAACACCGCCAGCGCCGCGGGCTGCCAGCTGCGGCGGTTGTCCCGGAGCCAGTTCATTCCAGAGGCAAACGCCACGCCGGCGAGCACCGTCATCGGCGGGATCACGAAAATGAAATGCCGGATGCCGTTGTAGAGCGCCGGCCGCTTCACCATCGCGATCATGAGCGGCAGCGTCGCCGCCAGCGTCAGCATCAGCATGATGGTCTTGCGGCGGCCCGGGACGTCGGTCCGCGACAGCGACCTGAAGGTGCCGACCACGCCGGCAATCAACAGCCCCAGCAGCACTTCGGGAAGCTGCAGCGCGAACAGCGTCGGCAGATATGACCACGGCATGTCCGGTACCGACACCAGCGCGCCGTCGAACATCTCCTTCCAGGGCTTTTCGAAGAAGTGCGAGAAATAGGTCAGCGCCTCGAGTGGATGGCCCGGCTCCATGATCGACCACGGCCAGATCAGGCCCATGACGAGATAGCCGAAGACCAGCCCGGGCAGCAGCACGTAGACGACATGGACAAAGCGATGCGCCGCTTCGCGCGCTCCCTGGGTGTGGTATTCCTCGAGCAGTAGCGGCATGAAGCCGGCCACCGCATAGACCAGCGCGAGACCGCCCAGAATCCGGCAGCCGATGGAAAGTCCGGTGCCAAATCCGACGATCAGAACCGTTCGCGGCGACGGCGACGGATACTCCTCGGCCAGACGGACAAGCCCCAGGATCAGGATCACCATCGCAACCGCGAATGGCGCGTCCTTGGGGTTCATGAACATGTGCCCGTAAAAGGTCGGACACAGCGCCAGCAGCAGCAATGTTGCCAACCCTGCAAGCGGGCCGCCGACGCGCCGCCCCAGCCGCCATGTCACGGCAAGACCGATCACGCCGACGATGGCGCCAAGCAGCCGGCGCGTTTCAAACAGTTCGAGCGGGATGACCTTGTGCAGCAGCGCCGCCGCCATGTCGAAGCCGCCGCCATACATATAGAGGTTGGCAAATGACAGCGCGCCGGTGTCCTTGAAACCGGAGCCGTACATGCGCAGCAACAGGTCGGCATATTCCGCGTGGGTGTAGTCGTCCCAGCCCAGTCCGTAATCGCGGAATGAAAGTCCCGCGATCAACGCGACCGCTCCGAGCACGATGGCGGCGAGGTCGTCG
This sequence comes from Bradyrhizobium sp., assembly GCF_049691595.1. Classification (GTDB taxonomy): domain Bacteria; phylum Pseudomonadota; class Alphaproteobacteria; order Rhizobiales; family Xanthobacteraceae; genus Bradyrhizobium. Next base: position 23,713 of record NZ_JBAVNZ010000487.1, on the reverse strand, counting down.
CAGGTTCGCTCCACCGAGCGCCGCGCTGGCGTATCGATGGCCGAAGTAGTAATGGATGACATGGCTATTGGTAACCCGGCGTCCCTTGGCCCAGCGTTGGCGCTTCAGGGCCTCATTCCCCGGCATCCATATAGCGCAGTTCCTGACAGAGTTAATTGGGAATTGTGGCGCAATTTCCTTAATGCAACGCAACAGACGGGCAGCAATTGGTAGAGCGTAGAAATACGGGGGCTGCCCGGACGTACGACAATGTCAGTTTGGCCCGGAATCTTCCCGGCGGAGCGGAGGTCTCTCAAAAATTGGCGATTGGCGATGTACAGAATATGACGGTATTGTGGCAATGGCGGCCTGCGCGCATTCGGGCATGGCCGCAGGGGTAGATCGATGATGGTCGTCGTGTTGATCGCGGGTATGGGCCTCGTTTTGGCCGGCCTGCTGGCGGTCGGCTTCGGAATCCCGGTCAAGGAGTTCAGCTTCGGCAACACCTTGATTGTGACGGGTGTGGTCGCCCTTTGCACCGGCGCGATCATTCTCGGTCTCTGGGTGGCCGTGAGGGAATTGAAGACGATTGCGTGGCGGCTTGGTTCCGGAATGGCAGCGGAGCCACGTTCCGCGGGGCGGAGGCCGGCAGTCCCCGGAAATGTTGCGTCCGGCGATGGCGGATTCCTGTTCGCACGCGATCAGGAGGCGGTCGGGAACATCGGCAGCGTCGAGCCGGCCGACCCGGCGTCACCGCCGCCATGGCATGACGAGGCCGCTTCGCGAGGACGCCACGACGCGCCTCGCCCTGAGTCAGCCGAGCCTGCGTCGCCGCCCAAGCGGCGCAATCTGCTGTTTTCCTCGATGTCGAGGAAAGAGCGCGAGCGCGCTCAGGCGCGATCGAGCGAGCCGCTGGCGCCCGACCTCCTGCCATCGGACGACCCGCCGCCGGCGACATTCGACGATGCCTGGCCGAAGCCGGATCGCGCGCGACCTGACGTCCCGCCGCGTCGGACGGCCCGTACGCCACCGACATTCAGCGAGGCCAATGGCGCCGCCGCTCCGGATCGCTACCCGCCGGCCAGGCGAAACGAGGAACAGGCTCCGGTGACGGTTCTCAGGTCGGGCGTTGTCGATGGAATGGCCTATTCGCTTTATTCCGACGGCTCGATCGAGGCGCAGATGCCCGAGGGCCTGATGCGATTCTCCTCCATCGATGAACTCCGCTCGCACCTCGAGCATCGCCCCTGAGCGGTCAATACTTGGACGAAATCCGCTCTTGAAAATAGAACGCCGTAGTTCTAGTCATTTTCTCTGCAGTCCGCTCATATTCGTCAAGTAGTGCCGGATTCCACCAGCGTATTGGCGTGGCCGGATACTGTCCGAACCGCGCCGCCATTGGCGCATCCGCGGCCCAGGAAGGCTTCAGTCATGACCGATCCCGCCGGCAAGAATCCGCTCGAACTGACCTCTAACATCGTCTCGGCCTATCTCAGCAACAACCCGACGCAGGCATCCGAAATTCCGAACCTGATCAGCCAGGTTCATGCCGCGCTGCTGCGGGTCTCGACCGGGCGGACCGAGGCGCCGCTGGAGCCGGCCAGGCCCGCGGTCTCCGTGAAGAAATCGATGACGCCCGAATATCTGGTCTGCCTGGAGGACGGCAAACGCTTCAAGTCGCTGAAGCGCCATCTGCGCACGCAGTACAACATGACGCCGGAGCAATACCGTGAAAAATGGAGCCTTCCGGCCGATTACCCGATGGTGGCGCCGAATTACGCCGTGGCGCGCTCGCAACTCGCCAAGAAAATGGGACTAGGCCAACAGCAGCGGAAGCGGAAGTAACCCAACCGGTTGGCGAGAAGGAAACCCGTCGGGCAAAGGCCTTCAGGAAGCGGCGGCGAGCGCCTGGCGCGCATCGGAGCGAATGCGCTCGACCATGGCGCGCAGGCCGTTGGAACGCTGCGGCGTCAGATGGTCGCGAAATCCGAATTCGTCGAACACCGCAATGGCATCGGTGGCGAGAATCTGCTGCGGCGTGCGGCCGGAGTAAAGCGTCAACAGGATCGCGATCAGGCCGCGAACGATATGGGCGTCGCTGTCGCCGAGATAATTCAATCGGGGCTCGTTCCTGCTGCGGTCGATCTGCCTGGAGAGCCAGACCTGGCTGGCGCAGCCCTGCACCTTGTTGGCCGCCGAGTGCTGTTGCTCCGGCATCGGATCCAGCGTGCGGCCGAGCTCGATGACGTACCGGTAGCGGTCGTCCCACTCGTCGAGCAGCGCGAAATTTTCCCTGATTTCGTCGATCGTCATGGTGGCCGGCGTTCCATCCTGCAACGGCTTATATAGGATTGACGGCGGTCGAAAGCGATGAAAATGGAACTGGTTCGGAGCTTAATTTCCAGTTGGCGTCGGTGGGACGCGCCATTCGACCGCCAGATCGTCGGGCGTCAGCGTATCGCGCGGTGCGGCGACCTGAACGGCCATGTCGGTGTCTTCACCGCTGTCGATCGAGCCGGTGTGATCCGACGCCTTCTTGTCGATGATGATCTGGTACAGCTTGCGTGCGCCTTGCTGGGCGCGCTGACCGATCACGGTCGCGGCCTGGCCGCCGACCTCGCACGCCGCCGGCTGACGCTTGCAGAATTGACTTATGTCCGACACGGCCGCCGTGGCAGCCGAAACCGCTTCGGACGCGCCGATCTGCGGCAGCTCCGATTGAGGTGTCTGTTCCCTGGGTAGCAGCACGAGCACAAGCCCGAGCCAGAATGCCAGGCGAAGCAGGAAAGACATCTCGAGACCCGTTCTGGTTCCGTTGCGGTCGATGCCGCCGTTCGCTCGTCACTAGCAGCCGTGGATAAATCGAAAGTGTCTGCATTGAGGTAAACTCGGCAAAAACTGGCGCAAAATCCGAATTACTGGATTTGGCGTAAATTTTCGATTGATGAAGTTTGCGCGCGAAATCGGCTGCGTGCCGTGCGTCCACCATTTCGAAACCATGGAACCATGGTTCCCTAAACCCGACGTTCACCATCCGCGCCGGATGGGGCGCGAAAACCCGGCGAAGCCGCGGTCTTTGGCCGCCGGCCTTGAAGCCTTAGCGTTCGCTTAAGCTCGCTCTGACACGGTGTGGCAAAGATAATGGAGGCGTTCCGGCACCGTCTGACGAACGAGCCGAAGCGCGAATGCAGTGAGTGTCTTGAGTATCATCCGCGATTGTCTCGATGCGCTGCTGCATCCATCGGCACGATATGATGCGTTGACGCGCGCGCGCGATCGCGCCTTCATGGCGCCCCGGCTGCTCGGCGGCCTGATGGGGTTCGCGGCATTCCCGGTCTATCTGGCGATGCGCGGCGCGCCGACGGCGCTCGAGGTCGCGGCGTTCACCTGGCTGATCGCACCCATTTTGTTGTCCTGGTTCCTGTCGCGTACCGGCCGCTACCAGAGCGCGCATGTGCTGGCGTCGCTGACGCTGGCGGGCCTCGTCATGATGATCGCGCTGACCAGCGGGGGCATCGAATCCTTTGCCGCGATCTGGCTTGTCGTCGTTCCGCTCGAGGCGGCGCTGTCGACCTCACGCCGCGTCGTGGCGTTCGCCTCCGCGCTGGCGCTGTCATGCGCCGCGCTGCTGATCGTCCTCGGGCATTTCGAAATGCTGCCGGCGCCGGATTCGAGCACGGCGTTGCGCGGGGTGCTGACGGCGTTCGGCGTGGCATCGGCGACGCTCTATGCCGCGGGTCTTGCCTTCGGCGCGGAGTCGCTTTCGCGCACCAGCGTGTCGCTGCCCAATGTCGAGGAAGACCGCTACCGATTGCTGGCGCGCGATATGAGCGACGTGATTTCGCGCCACAGCCGCAACGGCGCGGTGCAGTTCATTTCGCCCGCGGCGGAGGCCATGCTTGGCGCGCCGGTCGCGCGACTATCGGGTCACGGGCTGTTCGAGCGTGTCCACGTCGCCGATCGTCCGGCCTATCTCACCGCGCTTTCCGACGCCGCGCGCGGCGGCGAGGCGCGCAGCGTCGAGTTCCGTCTGCGGCGCGACGTTGCGCGCGGCCTCGACAACGCCGCCGATTTCATCTGGGTCGAGATGCGCTGCCGGCCGCTGGAGCAGGCCTCGAGCGAAGCCGAGGTCGTCGCCGTCATGCGCGATATCACCGACCGGAAAATCCAGCAGCAGGCGCTCGAGCTGGCGCGCAGCGCTGCCGCGCAGGCGGATACGTCAAAGACGCGCTTCCTCGCCACCATGAGTCACGAACTGCGCACGCCGCTCAACGCCATCATCGGCTTCTCCGAGATGATCGTTCAGGAAGACGTGCTGATGGTCGACGCCGCGCGGCGCAAGGAATATGCCCAGCTGATCAACGATTCCGGCCAGCATCTGCTGGCCGTCGTCAATGGCATCCTCGACATGTCCAAGATGGAATCCGGCAATTTCGAGATCTCGCCGGAGCCGTTCGCGCCGCGGCCGGCGCTGCTCAATTGCTGCAATCTGCTGGCGCTGAAGGCGCGGGAAAGCGGGGTCGATCTCGTCACCCGGGTGCCGGAAGATTTGCCCGTCATGAACGGCGATCCGCGCGCGTTCAAACAGATCCTGCTGAACCTCGTTGCCAACGCCATCAAGTTCACCGAGCGCGGCGGCGTGGTGACGGTCTCCGCCGCGGTCGAGGGATCGCGGCTCGTGCTTCATGTCGCCGATACCGGGATCGGAATCGCAGCCGACGACCTCAAGCGGATCGGCGATCCTTTCTTCCAGGCCGGCACGACCTATCGGCGCAAGCACGAGGGCACCGGTCTCGGACTGTCGATCGTCAAGGGCCTGGTCGCATTGCACGGCGGCGAGATCGGCCTGCGGAGCAGGGTCAACGAGGGAACCACGGTGACCGTCGCGTTGCCGCTGGCCTGTACGCCACCGCCGGCGCAGGAACCCTCCCACAATATCGCAACGCTGAAACCGGCGCTGCGACCCGGATTACACGACCATGTCCATCAGGTGAAGAAACGTGCCTAGACAGATTGCGGATGATGACGAGAGGCCGCGCCGCCGCCGCCGCCGCGGCGCGCAGGCGGTCGCGTTCGAGGCCGGGGAGGAGCGCGGCCTTGTGATGCGCATGCTCCTGCATAGTCCGAAAGACACGGTGGCGGGCTTGGTGGCGGCTGCCGCCGTATGCGCCATTATCGCCAATGCATTGTTCCTGCAGGCCGGACGTCATCCGTCACCGATGTTCGGACCGGTGGTCGCGTTGCCGGCGCCGGCGGGTCCGTTGCCGCGGCCGCGCCCGCTCGAAGTCGCGACGCGCCCTGCCGACCCTTTGCCGGCAGAAGCAAGGCCGGTCGAGCCGAAACCCGCTGAAAGGCCCGCCGAGCCGAAGAGTGCCGACTCCCTGGCCAACCTGGTCAAGTCGACGACCACCGCGCCACCGCCGGCGCCTGCCAATGTCGCGCGGCCGCCGGCGCCGATCCCGTCGCGCGCCGAGACCACGCAAGCGGCGGGTTCGCGCCGCATCGCGGCCGTGCAGCGCGTGCTCACCGAATATGGCTACGGCCAGCTGAAGCCGACCGGCATGATCGGTGCGGACACCCAGGCTGCGATCCAGAAATTCGAGCGCGACCGCAGACTGCCGGTGACCGGCCAGATTTCGGATCGCCTGGTGCGTGAACTCAGCGCGATGATCGGACATCCGATCGACTAGCGCCGGGTTCAGCGCTGGCCTATCGTCGATCCCATGCGACTGAAATCAAGCATCTGGGTGGCGGCCTATCTGCGCCGCTGCCAGACCGAGGGAATCTTTGGCGCGGTCCGCCGCCGCGGCGCGGAAGAGGCCGGCGCCGTGTTCGTCAAGGTGGTGCTGCTCGACGGCAGCGCCATGCTGTACGTGCCCGCGCCGCAGACCGTTTATGACGACAGCCGGCCGGCCGAGCGCATCTTCACCCCGACATCGCCGCAGCCGGTGCCCGAGCCATCGGTGGAAGAACGTCTTGCCAGGGAGATCCGCTTCGATCCGGATGCCTGGATCGTCGAGACCGAGGATCGGGCAGGGCGGCATTTTCTCGATCTGGCGCGCGCATGATCCGCAAAGGCATGCCCTCGGGCTCGACCCGAGGTGCGAGCGGCCTGGCGATCGGATCAAGCGCCAGACAATCGACTAGCGCCCCGAACCTTGCGATCCCGCGCGAACCGCGGGTGCGGCACCGGGCTGAACGGCGGGACGCGCCTGCGCCGGCGCCGGACGCGCGCGATTGCGCTCGTCGTCGTAAAGCGAGGGCCGATATTTGGCGCGGGCGACCGCCATGGTGGAGCCGCGCCACGCCGCCAGCATGACCAGGGCGGATCGCTCGCTCAAGCGGTCGTAGAGCCGCGACAGCCGGTAGACATGGTGCACCGACGAGCCGGATGCGGGATCGAGGAACATCAGCACCCGCTGAAAAACCGCGCTCGGCATACCCAGCGCCTTTGCCGCGCAAGCCAGCGGTTCGCCGCCGGGATCCCTGACCACCTCGGCTGCGATGCGCGACGTCAGGATCAGGGCTTCGCCGAGTTCGAGCGTGAAATTTTCGACGTCTGCGGCAAACGCCGCCATCTCCAGCGTCTCGATCGCGCGCGCCGCGCGTATCGCCGGAATCCGCGCGGACGCCTTCAGCGGGGTCTCGTCCAGATTGTGCAGGATCAGCGCGCGCTCGCTGGCGCTGGCGGCGAAGAACATCTCGCTGATTTCGGCGGCATCGTTCGGCCGCAGCGACAGGCTGGATGCCATCCGCAACTGCGCTTCGGTCGGCGGCCCCGCCGCCGGGGCCGATGGCGCGGCCGGCGAGATGGCAGGCGCCGCCGGCATCGGCTGCTCGGGGTTCGAACGCCGCAATCCGAGCTTGTTCAGGATCTCGACGGGCGTCGCCGGATAGACCGCCAGCCGCGCCCGCACCGCGGCACGCGTGGCGTCGTCGACCTCGTCGATCAGGCGCGAGGTCAGTTCGACGAACTGCCGCTCTTCGTCGGCGGAGTGCACGTTGGCCTGAACATAAAGATCGGTCAGCACGCGCAGCAAGGTGGGGCGAATATCGACGCCCTCGCGGCGGGAGAGCGTCATCAGCCCGTCGAAACCCGGAAATAATGGAGCTGCGGTCATGTCAGGCGTACGCGACTAGGGGAATCCTCGCGCCAGCCTAGGTCGGTTGCTTTAAGACCTGGTTAAGGAAAACAACCGGTGAAGCCGATCGATACATTTGCGCGCTTTTGTGGCGCCACGGCATCACCGGAAACGCAGCGAGCCGCCTCGCCCGCAAATTAAGATGCCGTTAACCACGTCCTGTTCTTAATGATGGCATGTCGCCGGCCAAATCATGTCCGCACGGCGACCAGAGAGAACAGAACATGGGCACCATCATTGAGTTTCCGGCGGATACGGCGTCACGGCGGCCGGAATCAGCCATCGATGGCGCTTCACGCGAGGGCATGGGAACTGTGCTGATCCTTCCCGTTGTCCGGATCGAGCGCGAAACCGGCGAGACCAGCGATGGGCGCGGACCGGAAGAGGGCGCAGCGCCCGGCCGCCGCCGCCGTCGGCGCCCCTGACAACGGACCCCTGAAAATGCCGGAGACGCGCCTCCCGATCCGGATCGCCGGGCTTCGGCCGCTGCCGGCGCTCGCACTCATCCTGATCGGCGCGGGCCTCGGCGGCTGCGGTGGCGGCGATTTCGGTCGTACCCGCCAGGATTTTCGCAATGACGACATGCATCGCTGGCTGGGCGCCGAGGTAACCGGAAGCGTCGGCCTGAAGCCTTCCGAATTCCAGCTCACCGAGAACGAACGCCAGCTTCGCGATCTCGCCTATCCCCTGATCGAGCCGCCGCGCTCGCGGCCGGCCTGGAAGAGCGTGTTCGGCGACTATCAGCCGCTGCCTTCGCCGTGGCGGCAAAAGGTGGCGTTCGACCGCGCCGCCTACGGCCGGACGCTGATCGACGAGCCGCACCGCTCGCATGCATCGCGCTACTCGCAACTGATCGAGGACGTTCGCAACGACATCACCCGGTTCGAGCCGTTCTTTGCCGCGGCCCAGCGCGTCGTCGAACTCGACCGCAAGCGCAACGCCGGCCTCAAGATGGTGTCCGAACTCTCGCCGCGCGAGCGCGACGACGCGGTCGCCCGCATGGAAGAGAACACGCTGATCGTGCAGTGGGTCCAGCAATGCCTGGAGCGGAGAATCTCCTCATATCGCTGGGCGCTGGAGCGGCTGGCGATCCAGGCGCCGGACAATATCGCGGCCGACGCCGACCGCCTGATCGGCGAGCTCGCGGCGCAAACCGCCAATCCGCCGGTGGCCGCGCAACCGGTGATCGGGCGCGCGGTGACCGTGCGCGGCTGATCTGGTCGGCAGCTTCAGCCAAATTGAATGCGGTCATTTTGAACCTGCACGCCTGCTGTTTCGGCTCCCAACAGGAGTCGGAACCCTTTGGACAAGGGCGCGTACTCATAAAATCGAGCTTGATTGGTGTGGCTTGCTCGATGTCCGCCGTGCTCCGATAGCGACCGGGTTCTGCGTTGCAGAAAAATTTCGCGATGTGCCAACAGCGCCCAGGCGCACGGAGCCGCATGGCTCGGCTGCATACACATCGGAACGTAGGGCCTATTCGCGACCCTGCCATCCATGCATAATCTCGCGGCTGTAGTTCAATCGGTCACGAGGCAGAAACCATGAGCGAAGTCGATGGCGCTACCCTGATCGCGAGGAGCCTCAAACAGCAGGGCATCAATCACCTGTTCGGGGTCGTCGGGTTTCCGATCACCGCGATCGCCGAGGCCGCGCAGAAGGAAGGCGTCGCCTATCTCGGCATGCGCAACGAACAGAGCGCCTCCTACGCGGCGCAGGCCTACGGCTATCTCACCGGCCGCCCCGGCGCCTGCGTCGTCGTGACCGGCCCAGGCGTGGTGCACGGTCTCGCGGGTCTCGCCAATGCCCAGCAGAATTGCTGGCCCATGATCTTGATCGGCGGCGCCTCGGAGACTTATCGCGGCGGCATGGGCGCGTTCCAGGAAGAGCGGCAGGTGCTGATCGCCTCGCCGTTCTGCAAGTTTGCGCACGGCATCGAGAGCGTGCAGCGCATCCCCTACTATGTCGAGATGGCAACCCGGCACGCGATCTATGGTCGCCCCGGCGCCACGTATCTCGACGTGCCCGACGACATCATCAGGGGCAAATGCGACCTCGACCAGGTCGTTGAGGTCGAGCGCGTGGGCGAACCGCCACGCATGGTGGCGCCGCCGGAGAACGTCGCGGCGGCACTGAACCTGCTCGCACGGGCCGAGCGGCCGCTCGTTCTCCTCGGCAAGGGCATGGCGTGGTCGCGCGCCGAGGACGAAGTCCGCGCCTTCATTGAGCGCACGCAACTACCGTTCGTACGCTCGCCGATGGGCAAGGGGGTGATGCCGGACGACCATCCGCTGTCGGCCGGGGCGGCGCGCTCGCTGGCGCTGCAGCAGGCCGACGTCATCTTCCTGATGGGCGCGCGGCTGAACTGGATCTTTCACTTCGGTCAGCCGCCGCGCTATGCGAAGGACGTCAAGGTCATCCAGCTCGACATCGCGCCCGAGGAGATCGGCCACAACAAGGCGACGGAAGTGGCGCTGGTCGGTGACGGCAAGGCCATCGTCGGGCAACTCAACAGGGCGCTCGACAACCGCCAGTGGTTCCATCCCAAGGACTCGCCGTGGCGGCAGGCGATTGCCAGGAAAACGGCCGATAATGCAGCGCAGATCCGGCCGCAGATCGATGACGATCAGGCGCCGTCCGGCTACTACCGGGCGCTGCGCGACGTTGCCGCCTGGATGCCGCGGGACGCGATCCTTAGCGCCGAGGGTGCCAGCACCATGGATATCGGGCTCACGCAATTGCCGAGCTTCAACGCCCGTTCCTGCCTCAATGCCGGCACCTACGGCACGATGGGGGTCGGCCTTGGCCAGGCCATCGCCGCCTGCGTGGCGCATCCCGACCGGCCGGTCATCCACCTCTCGGGCGACTCCGCGATCGGCTTTTCCGGCATGGAGATGGAGACGCTGGTCCGCTACAACCTTCCGGCCAAGATCGTCGTCCTGAACAATGGCGGCATCGGCCCCGGCATGCCGAAAATCCCGGAAAACCCGATGTTCAACCTGAAGCCCAACGCGCTGATTTGGGGCGCGCGCTATGACCGGGTGATGGAGGCCTTCGGCGGCAAGGGATTGCTGGTCGAGGATCCGAAGAACCTGCGCGCTGCGCTCGACGAGGCGATGAACTTCCGCGGTCCCGCCCTGGTTAACGTCGTGATCTCGCAGGGCTCCGCCCGCAAGGCGCAGGAGTTCACCTGGCATAGCTGATCGAGTGACACATCAAAGCGCCGCGCCATTCCCGGCGCGGCTCCTTATTGGGAGAGGTCGCCATGCAGGAACAACCAGTGCAGCCAGAAACCGCGACCGGGATCCAGCCGGCGCTCAACGGGGTCAAGGTGCTCGACCTCACCCAGTTCGAGGCGGGACCCTCCTGCACCGAGGCGCTGGCCTGGTTTGGGGCTGACGTAGTCAAGGTGGAGGAGCCCCATCGCGGCGAGCCGGGGCGCTGGGGATTGAGCGATCGCCCCGACGCAGATTCCACCTATTTCATCTACTACAACCTCAACAAGCGCAGCGTGACCTGCAATCTCAAGAGCGACGGGGGCAAGGCGCTGCTGAGGCGGATGATCGGCAAGGCCGATGTCCTGATCGAGAACATGGCGCCGGGCACCTTCGCACGCCTGGGCTTCGACTATCCGCGGCTGAGCGCGCTCAATCCGCGATTGATCTTCGCCCAGGTAAAGGGCTTCGCGCCGGAGAGCGAGCACGCGAATTATCTTGCCTTCGACATGATCGCCCAGGCGATGGGCGGCACAATGGGGGTGAACGGCTATCCCGACGAGCCGCCGGTCCGGCCGGGCCCGACCATCGGCGATACCGGCACCGGCATGCTTTGCGCCATGGGCATCATCGCCGCGCTCTACCAGCGCATGACAACCGGCCGCGGCCAGCACATCCAGATCGCCATGCGCGATGCGATGCTGAACTACTGCCGCACGCCGATGAGCCGCCAGGCCGCCCGCGACGACCAGCTGCCGCGGAGCGGCAACACGGTGTTCGGCACGGCGCCGGGCGGCCTCTACAAATGCTTGCCGGGGGGGCTCGACGACTGGTGCTACATCTTTGCCTCGCGGGGCAACGAGGAGCATTGGCGCCGCCTGGTGAAGGCGATCGGCCGCGAGGACCTGCTCAACGATCCGCGCATGGTCGACGGCGCCACCCGCGCCCAGAACCGGGAGGCGGTGGATGCGGCCATCACGGAATGGACGTCGAAGCGCACCAAGCACGAGGTAACCCGGATCATCGCCGGCGCCGGTGTTCCCTGCGGCGCCGTCCTCACCACGCTCGAGCTGCTGCACGACCCGGATCTGCACAAGCGCGGGATGATGCAGAAGATCGAGCATCCGGTGCGCGGGCCGGTCATCGTGCCGGGCTGGCCGCTGCGGATGTCGGACAGCAAGGTCCCGCTGAAATGCGCCCCGATTCTCGGCGCGGATTCCGAGGCGATCTATCGCGAGTGGCTCGGCTGCTCCCCCGACGAGGTCAGGGACATGCGGCAAGGCAAGGTGATCTGAGGACCGCGATCGGAGCCGCTCGTGCTCTGGTAACTTCCGATTTCGGGACGCATGGCGCATGGCTTGACCTGCTGTCGACTCGACCCAGTCGCGAATGACCCACAATGGTCCTCAGGACGCGCGGCCACCTGTCCCGCAGCGGGCCTGAAATGCAGGCCGGGCATCAAAAACGTAACCCTATTTGGGCCATTCTTTGCTAAACTATTGGGCGCCAGCTCAACCGGTAGGTGCGGCCAATCCTCAATCAGCGCCGGTTCGCTCGCCCCGCGAGATGACTTTTGAACCCAAGACGCCCTGATGTCATGGATGGCACGACCGTCGAGCAACTTGACGAGAAGACTTTGCTCGTGGAATTCAGCGACGATCAGGGTTGTGCCTGCGCGGTCGCGTCCTGCCCGCGGACAGACCTGCTGGTCCTGCACCACGTCCCCGAGGCGGCCTGATCGTCGAGCGACAGCGGCGCAACGGACCCTCGCGCGCTCCATGGAGTGGTCTGGCGCAGAATGGCGCGCCACGGCCGATGAAGATGGGCAATATTGCTTCGCTGTGGCGCTATGATGGACCGTCCGGAGCTACGATACGGCGCGCTGGCGCAACCGCCCCTCGTCGAAAGCACTGCGAGGATATTATCAACGAACCCGCTCCAGCGCCGTCAGTCAGGCCGCCTTCGGCTTGTTTACGGTCTCGATGCGATCGAGAAGCTTGCCGAGATCGCGCTTCGCGATCTGAATGTCATAGTCGTTCTGCAGATTGAGCCAAAGCTCTGCCGTCGTGCCGAGAGCCTTGGCGAGCCGAAGCGCAGTATCGGCGGTAATGCCGGTCTGTTCACTGGATATCCGCTCGATCCGCGTACGAGGCAAGCCGCAGGCCTTGGCAAGCGCGCCCGCGGACATTTTCAGCGGAACCAGGAACTCCTCCCGTAGAACCTCACCGGGATGCATTGGATTGAGCTTCTTGACCATTGCGTCCTCTTCTGGTGGTAGTCCACAATCTCGACCTCAGCCGGGCCTTCCGACGTCCAAACAAAACACACCCGGAATTGGTCGTTGATCCTGATCGAATGTTGTCCCTTGCGGTTGCCCGCCAACGCCTCAAGACGATTGCCCGGAGGCGACCTCAGGTCGCCGAGATCGTCCGCTGCGTTGAGGTAGCGCAGTTTCCGGCGCGCTACTTTGACTAGATCGGCCGGGAAGCCCTTCGGACTTTCGCCGTTGAAGACGGCCTCGGTGGTCTTGTCCTGAAAGCTCCTGATCACGAGGGATGTGTATCACTAAACGATACAAACGTCAAGAGTCGGCGTATCAATATGCAGCATCGCGGCCGTGCGGCCAGCGCGATTTCAGTGACGACCGAGGTCGCATCTATGCGGCCGCAAGCTGACCTGCGGCATGGCATTGCGTCCGAGAAGCGGTCCAGTCGTCGAACGGCAGCGCAGAAACGGACCCTCACGGGGGGCGGAGCCTGCTCTGGCGTAGAGTGGCGCGCCGCGGCCGATGAAGATGGGAACTATTGCTTCGCCGTGGCACGATGATGCCGGAGCCTGCCACGCGCTCCAATCGGCAAGTTTGCGACCGGCTGCGATCTTGCACTTTGCCGGATACGCAGCCGCCTTCCCAAATATGTGACAAAATATGTGACATGCCCTTGTTCCCGTTTTGGGAACATGCTCAGGCATGCGGGTTATCGCTCGAAACGTGCTTGTCAGCTTCTGGGCAGGCACCCGGAAGCAAAGGTCTCGCTTGAACGCTGGCACACGATCGTCAGGGCCGCGCAATGGGCATCAACAGATGAGGTCCAGATGGCGGCTCCGAAGGCCAAGGTGCTGAACCGCGAGCGTGTGAGGTTTGAGGTCGCAGGAGGAAACTATCGCTTGGTGGCCGCCTTCGATTTCCGTCGGCTCGCCTTCGTGAAGTTCATCGGCACCCACGCGGAGTATGATCGCATCGATGCATTGAAGGTGTCGCAGTTCTAAGGAGACGACATGGAAATCCGGCCCATTCGCCCAGCTCAGGATCACCGCGCAGCGCTCGCAGCGATCGAGGCCTGTTGGGGCGCACCAGAGGGTACGGAGGAGGGCGACAAGCTTGATGTGCTGCTCGTGCTCGTCGAAATCTACGAGGCAAGGCGATGGCCGATCGAGATCGACGAGACCTTCGATCCTATCGACGTGCTCCGGTATGCCATAGACGAACTCGGGCATAGCCAGGCCGAGCTGGCAGAACTTCCGGGCTCGCGCTCGCGTGCGTCGGAGGTTCTTTCGCGTCGGCGAGCGCTCACGGTCGAAATGATTCACAAGGTCGGCGAAGCGTGGAAAATCCCGGCTGACCTTCTGGTTCGCCCCTACAAGACTGAACGAGCCGCCTGACCCGCACCTCCAGCAATCATCGTAGAACGGCTTCGCGCAGCTGGATACCGGGCGACCGTCATGGCGAGCTTTGGCGTAGAATGGCGCGCCGCGGTCGATGAAGATGGGCACTACTGCTTCGCCGTGACGCTATGATGCCGTAGCCTGCCATACGTTCCAATCGGCAAATCTGCGACGGCCTGCGATTTTTTTCTGCTTCTGGCGCCGGTCTGCTCACGTGGTTCCGGTTGTATATTTCAGGCGTTTGTACTAGATTGTACACAAACAGCCACACAGGATCGGACTGGATGAATTCAACAACATTCACTGTGCGCGTCGATACAGACGTAAAGAAACGGCTGGAGCGATTGGCCAAGAGCACCGGTCGCACGCGTTCGTTTCTCGCAGCGGAGGCGATCGCCGAATATCTCGAAATCAATGAATGGCAGGTGGCGGGCATCAAGCGCGCGATGGCTTCGCTCGATCGCGGCGAGGGGATTCCGAATGACTCGGTTAAGGATTGGGTCGCTTCCTGGGGCAGTGCGAACGAGAAGCCAACGCCCAAGGGTTCATGACCCCAATCTGGTCGCCAGAGGCGATTGCCGACCTCGCGGCGTTGCGGGCCTACATCGCACAGGACGATCCGGCGGCGGCGCAACGTGTTGCGCTCCATATCATCCGAAACGTTGAGACGTTGCTTCCGAATAGGCCCGAAATGGGCCGGCCGGGACGAGTTCCAGGTACACGCGAACTAGTGGTCCCGAGAACGCCATACATCGTGCCGTATCGTCTGGTCGGCAACACAATCCAAGTCTTGCGAGTCTTCCACAATGCACGCCGGTGGCCTGACGCTTTTTGAGGCGCGGTCAGCGCGCCTACGCGCGGCAGGCGCATATTGCATAGAATTCCGAAATTGGAAGTGCCGTCTATCCGTCGCAGGAGAACGCGTGACCGGCACCTTCCGGTTGTCCGTAGCGTGCTCTGGCGTAAAATTGGCAAGTGGCGCGCCACGGTCGACGAAGACGGGCGAATATTGCTTCGCCGTAGCGCTATGATGCGGACGCCCGCTACGCGCTCCGATCCTCCAATCTGCGACAGCTTGCGATTTCGCGCTACGCCCGGCCGGAGTAGGCCGCGCGGCTCCCTCACATCCGCCCAGAAGCCCCGAGCGCCGCGATCGTCCGCAATGCGATATCGCGCATCAACCCGATCTCGGTCATGTCCCGTCCGTCGGCGAGCGCTTTTGCGACGAGGGCGAGTTCGCGCCAGCATAGATCGGCCGCCTGGGGCGCTTCGCGCATCCATAGGGCGGTGCGCAAGACAGTCTCGGCCCATCTGTCACGATGCCGTGCGATGACGCTCTGCAAAAGAAAGGTAGCAAGCTTCGCAAGATCACGGCCGCGTGCTTTATCGACCGCTTGTGCAATCTGCGGATCGTCTTCGAACCAGGATTGCGCGACCACATCAAGCTCGGCGAATTCGTTGCTGTTCCGCAGCACCGATGCGAGCGCGGCAGGCTCGCGCATCGCCTTGGGGACCTCTGCGATCAGTCCAGCGAGCGTTTCAGCGAAGGCCACGCGTGCGGGTTGCCAATCGGCACCGCCGATCGTCTCGGCGACCTGGAGCAGGCCGAACGGCGGCGCTTCCTGTTTTTCGATGCAGAGCGCCAGCTGGTGCGCGACGGTGCGGTCAAGATATGAACGGGATACGGCGATCGCAGGCGTATCCATCCCGGCGGCGGCAAGGCTCATCTCGGCCCGGCGGCGCGATTCCGGCTCGCCGCTCCAGGCATCTGCAATCCCGCCCTTGATCAGGAGCGACGATATCCGCTTTTTCCGTCCGACCGGCGATATCAGTACAAATCCTTGCGCGGTGGCGCCGTCGACGGCGGTGGCGACAATGGCTTCCAGGCTGCCCGCCTGCCATGGCGCGCAATCGATCCCGGCCGTCCGCGCCTTTCGGATGATCGCATCGACTTCGGCCCGCTCGTCCTCGGGTCGCCAATTACGCATCGCGATCAGTCGCCGAACTTCTGTCGGCGTCAGCGAGGCTGCGACTTGCGCAAGCGCTCCGGCAACCGCGCGGCGCACGGAGGAATTTGGATCGAGCAGGAACAGAACCGCGGCGCCACGCGCCTCGGGGTTACCCGCGAGCGCCAAGGCACCGGCCAGAGCGCCCCGGGCTTCCACCGGCATGGCATGACCGGTTTCGGTCAGCGCACCGACGGCCATGAAGGGATCGCCGTCGCAGGCTTCGAGGATGCCGGCGAGAGCGGCGTGGACGTCGGCCGGAAGCGGTCCGTCCTCGTCCCGATCGAGGGGCTGCTCTGCCGACGCCGCGGCAAACTCCGGCGATGCAGGGATTTTCGACTGGTGCAGGGCTCCTCCCACGAAGGCGAGCATGCGCCCGTCGATGTTTCCGGCCTCGATTTGCGCGACGACGTCGGCCTGAAAATCCGCGACCAGCTTGGCCGCGTCGGCATAGCCTTGATCGGTGCGGTAACGTAGATGCTCCAGCAGCCGCTGCAGCAGAAAGAGATACCCAATAGCAAGCGGCTCATCCTTGCCGGCTGGAGGCATGTGGCGAGCCGCACCTGCGAAAGCCGCAAAGATTTCGCGCGGAGAGCTTTCGCAGTACCGATCGAAGGCAGCGTTGAACGGGGGCGGTCGGCCCTTGGCGATCGCTTGCGCGATCCGTCTCGCATGCTGATCTGTCGGTGAGGACTTTAGCTGGGTTCGGCTCATCGTGCAGCCTCCGCGAATCAAGCGACGGTAGCCAGAATCTGCGTCGCAACTTCGTCAAAATCGGCGAAATCCACACCTAAACCCACATGCGGCTTTCGGCAGCTTGATGCGGCACACGGGCTTTCGCCGAAAACAATCTCGCATGATATCGTAGACTGGCGCGCCACGGCCGATGAAGATGGGCAATATTGCTTCGCCGTGGCGCTATGATTTGGACGCCTACCTCACACTGCGGGAGCCGAAACGGCGACGGCCCACGATTCCGTACCACGCTCGAATGCCACCTACGTTAGCGCGCTTGACGAATTATGTGAAATATCACATAATTCGTCATGGTTCGAAGGGCTGAAGAGCCGAGGCCGCTGATCTGGCGCGGAGCCTCGAAGACCGACTTTATGGCGTTTCCCCCGACCGTGCAGCGCGAGATGGGCTATGCGCTGTTTTTGGCGCAAATGGGCGAACGCCATTCAACCATGGCTAAGACGCTTGGCGGCTTCGGCGGAGCAACCGTGATCGAGGTGAGGGAAAGCCATGATGGCAACGCCTACCGGGCGGTTTACACGGTGCGCTACGCCGCCGCAGTCTACGTGCTTCACGCGTTCCAGAAGAAATCAAAGAAGGGCATCGCGACGCCCAAGGCAGAAATCGACCTGATCGAAAAACGTCTGAAAGAACTGATCAAGGAGAAGGAAGGACGACAATGACAAAAACACCTGCGGCCAAGGACCCGACGCGAAACGTGTGGCTGCAGCTCGGGTTCCCCGACGCCGAAGAGCATTTTCTAAAGGCTGAGCTCGTCCTTCGGCTGGACAAAGCAATCAATTCGCTTGGTTTGACCCAACGCGCCGCCGCGCGGCGGATTGGAGCCACTCAGCCCGAGTTGTCGAAAATCCTCGGAGGAAAATTCACCGAAGTTTCCCTCGAACGGCTGATGCGCTTTCTGACCGCTCTCGGCTGTCATATCGAGATCAAAATTGGGGCCGGGCAGGAAAACAAGGCCGGGGACGTCACCATCAAAGATGTCCGACGCACGGCCGCATGAACCGGAGCCGCCTCCACGCGGTGTGGCGGCTGGATGCGGCATCCGACGGCTGTGGAAGAACCCAGACGGCGAAATCGTACCTATCGTACAGTGGCGCGCCACGGTCGATGAAGATGGGCACTACTCGTTCGCCGTGGCGCTATGATGCCGCAATCCGCCACGCGCTCCAATCGGCTAATCTGCGGCGGCCTGCGATTTTGCACTACGCCTCATCGGCGGCTGTGTCCCCGATTTCGCAGGGTGGTCCGGTTACCCTTCGATAGCGGTCCTGTCGCTCAATCCCGGGATCGACGTGATGTGCCAAACGCTTCACTTCGCACTGCAAGAAAAACAGAAACCTTTCTCGCGAGATGACGCTTCGCTCAGCCTAAGCTGTCAGCCGTCGTGGGTCGCATAATCGACAGGTTAGCACGCCCTCGTTGTTGATCTCGATCTGGAAGGTTTCGGACAAGCCCGCCTTTCCAGACGACGTTAGTTGGAGTGCACGGCTGTCCGACACGCATTTGAGCCATCCGAGCTCCAATAGACGATCCAGAATCCGAGCCCCGACGAGTCCCTTGAGGTGATAACGACGCTCGCTCCAATCGAGACAAGGCTGACAGAAAATCCGCCGAGTCCGAGGCCTCAGATCAACGCCGAACGCGGAAAGGAAACGCTCGCCCGAAGGCGTCACCTCACCGCCTTCATCGGTGAGCACGATGTGCCCCATGGCCACAAGTGCATCGGTAACAGCGACTCCTACCTGGCCAGCCAGGTGATCGTAGCAACTTCGGGCAAAACGGAGTGCCTCGTCGTTTGCTGACCGCGGATGACGGCGGGGTGGCACCTCTATGGCGGCGACGACCTTCATGCTCTCCAGCATTGTCGCGACCAGCGGGGACGCGATCCGATAATAGCTGAAGCGGCGGTCGCGAATGACAGTCAAAAGCCGCGCGGCAACCAGCTTGCTCAGGTGGCCGCTCGCCGTCGAGCGAGAGACATGGGCGCAGTAAGCAAGCTCAGTGGCCGTCAGCGACTGGCCGCCCATAAGGGCGTTAAGCATCGTCGCTCGCGCAGTGTCACCCACGAGAGCGGCCATCTCCACCAGATTTGCCGCCGCGACCATCCGTAAACCCTATCGCCGATACCAGAAGTATATCAATGGAAAACAGTTCGGCATGGGCCGAACTGTTCGCGCGAGACAATTGCGAACCTTCGAGCCAAGAATGCGCTGGTGGCCCTGGTCTAGCAGGAGCGCTCACAGTTGGCATGGAGGATGAGATGGTCGCCTATTGGGTCGCGCGCTCGAAGGTCAACAATCCTGATCAGTACAAGAAGTACACCGACCTGGTACCAGGCATCCTTCAAAAATTCGGCGCCAAGATCCTAGCGCGCGGCGGCGAGTACAAGATCCTCGAGGGCCCAGAGAAATTCCACCGCTTCATCGTCATCGAGTTCCCGAGCCTCGAGAAGGCGGTCGCCTGCCACGAATCGCCCGAGTACCTCGAGGCCGCGGCGCACCGCAAAAAGGATGGCGCGAGCGAGTTGGAGATCGTCATCGTCGAGAGCATCTGAGGCCCAGCGACATGCCTAGGCCCGGCGGCCATGAAAAGGAAGATATGGGCATTGGGATGTGCACCGGCGCGAAAGCCTGAGCAGGGAACACGATCCTACGGAAGTAAGCGTCATGTTGATCCACACCCTTCATTTCGAGCCAGCAAGTTGCCGTGGTTTGCAGCCTGATCGTTGCCGGCCTTCTGAAGGGGGTCATCGGGGTCGGCATGCCAGTCGTTGCGCTGCCGTTATTGTCACTGTTCATCGACGTCAAATCAGCGGCCATGCTGCTGAGCATGCCTTTGGTCCTCAGCAATCTGCCGCAGGCGCTGGAGGGCGGAAGGACCGGACGCTGCTTCGTGGAATTGACGCCGGTGTTTCTCGGCATGATTCCCGGCCTCTTTCTTGGAGTTCAAATCCTCTTGGCGCTCGATGCGAACGTTGCAAAGATTATCGCAGGCCTAGTGCTTATGGGTGTCGGCGGCGTCACGTTGCTCGCGCCGAAGCTGCAGCTTCAGCCTCGCCTGTTTTTGCCAGCCGGCGTCACGTTCGGATTTTTCGGCGGGATTCTGGCAGGCACAGCAGCGATGGCGGGGCCGCTCGTTTTCATATTTATGCTTGCAAAGGGACTGCACGGAAGGGCGTTCACAAAGGAAGCGTCGCTGTATCTCGTCGTTTCCTCCGGCTTGCTGGCACTTCTTCTGATGGCCAGCCGTCAGTTCACCTGGCTTGACGTTTCGGTCTCGATGGCTGCGATGTTGCCAGTCGCGATCGGCATGTATACCGGACAACATCTGCGCGATAAAATTGCACCTGAGACATTCCGGAAGTTAGTATTAATCGCGGTCATTGCCGCGGGCGCCGACTTGCTGCGACATGGTTTCTTGAGTTGACGGGCTTGCCGGTGCCGCTGCGGTTGGTTCGTCAGGTGTCGCCGCAGCGTCGCGAAGTTGCGTCGGAGGCGGTAACAGGGGCTTGGGGGCGAGCAGTCATCGACTTTAGCCGGTCGAGCACAGCCGTCGCGGTTCCCACGTCCTGAGTTCGCTCATTTGGAGAACATGACGTGCTATGCAGCCGCCAAAGGTCCGCACAACCGCTGCAATGAGCCTGAACCGAAACTGCTGCCTGTGTGTTTCGCCGGGTTTTTGTCAGATCGCAATTTGGCGAAGGACGGCGCAGGATTGGCGCGGCGCACGCAGCCGACCGACGGACCGCGAGATATAAGCCGGCGTGCGAATGTGGTTGGTGGAGTTGTGTTTCTCCGGCGGCGTCCGAAGGCGCCCATGTGACGCATTCAGCCGCGACCTCAAGCCAATCAATGCGTCGAGCGCCGTCGCCGCAGCCGAGCCCACCAGATGGTCCCCCTGTCCCAGCGTGATGATGACCCGCGTGCTGGCTCGGCCCGCATCGGGGATGTCGGCCGTGGCGGCGGAAAAGGAGAGGCAGGCTAGGCACGTGTTGGTCAACGCGTCTGGAGACGAGCCCAATGTGCGACGGCCGCAGGGTGGCATAAGTTTAAGCTTGGCCTGACATTGCAAGCCGGGTGAATGAGTGAATCGACTAGGCGAAGGTCCTGCAGGGTACCGAAGTGGCGCGAACCCCCGCAACCACCGATACCAGCAATTCCGGGCCGGCGCCCTCATTCCGCAAGGATTGGGTGTTGCGCCTCCGGGATTTGAATTTTTCGAAGTCTGGTGTGTTCGGCCCTGCAACAACAGATCATTTCAACGCCTGCCAGCGCGATTTCAGTGACGACCGAGGTCGCATCTATGCGGCCGCAAGCTGACCTGCAGCATGGCATTGCGTCCGAGAAGCGGTCCAGTCGTCGAGCGGCAGCGCAGAAACGGACCCTAACGGGGGGCGGAGCGTGCTCTGGCGTAGAGTGGCGCGCCACGGCCGATGAAGATGGGAACTATCTGTTAGCTATACCCCTCTTACACGGCGCGCGTGGATGCGACGCGGTTCGCAAACCTGCGAATTGTCCGCGATGTGCCTTTCGCCTTCGCTCTAGCGGCTCTTGCGGCATTGGCGGCTCTGTCAACGGCAGAACTCCGCTGGGCCGATAGGGAGAACCTCTGGGCTCTTGTTACGATCTGCGGAACACTGCGGACTTCTTCGTGATCGTGGCGGGTTTATTGCTCTATGCCGCTTCGCTCGAGATCAATCATGCGCACGATCATTGCGCGGTGAGGGTCGAAGGGCAGTTCTTGGAACCCCCATCGGCCGTAGAATGCGCGCACAGGATCGTCGAGCGGGTGTGTGACAACGCCGACGCTGCCGATCTCTCGGGAGGCTCTGAGCGCCGCGCGAAGTGCGAACAGGAGGAGCGAACGGGCGTGGCCCTTTCCTTGATGATCCTTATGGATCGCAAGCTGGCCGAGCAGTGTCGCCGGCACTGGGTCGGGTTTGTTGCGTTGCTGTGATTTGGGCAAGAATGCCCGCTCGACCTGCGCGGCGCTCAAGGTTACGTAACCGATGATCTCGGCCGTGGCTGCGTCGCAGATGACATTGGTGCGCGAGATGCCGGCGGCGTGGTTGGCCCAGGCGTGACGCTGGAACCAATGGTTCAAAGACTCGCGGCCGCAATCAAATCGGCCGCGGTCATCTGTTTCAGAGAGGGGACGTGGTAGCGTTACTCCTGCCACGTGGGCGCATTGCGCGCGAGGTCCTTCAGCCCGGCAATCTCCTCTGGCGGACGATTCGCCCAAGCCTCGAACCCTTCCCAGTCCTTGGCTGGGATGGTGACGATCCGCCGCTCGAGGATGTCGGCCTCGGCCGCGTCGAGCGCCTTGCGCCGGATAAAATCGCTAAGGCTGGTGCGCGCCAGCGCGGACGCGGCCTCGAGCAGCGCGCGCTCTTCCTCGTTGACGCGTACACTCAGCACCAAGGTGGTCATGGCACGTGCTCCTGTGGACTTCGCGAACGTATGACAATAGCATACATCGGATGCCGTGAGCAATCGTGGCGATGGTGCTTCGGTGGTGTCGGGAGGCCGGAGATAGCGAAATCCAGCACCGCTGCGATCCTCACACGCAGCGCTGCGACAAGCGGATCACGAGGCGCTGTCGGGACATAGCAGCGAACGCTCGCGATGCAATGGGACGTCGCGCTCTGGCGTAGATATGGCGCGCCACGGCCGACGAAGATGGGCAATATAGCTTCGCTGTGGCGCTATGACGGAGTATCCGGGCATACCCGGAGCCATTCCTTTCCGGCCGAGGCTTCTCTGAAGCACTACGCCCGATACCGCGTATCAAGGCCGGTGTGTGGTTCCGGCGTGCTCGTCTGCTCATGGTCGCTCCTGATTCGCAGGCATAGCGTGCCCGCTGTCAGGCAGAAATTCCACTTATCGCCCTGTGCAGAATTCCGGGACCGGCTCTAACTTCCGGATATGGCGCCTGTTTGATGTCGGGGCGTTGGCTGCCGAAGAGTAACGCGCTGATGCGAACGCCGAATGCCGTCAAATACCGCCTCTCCTACGACACGGAATTTCTTCCGGCGTAGCCCGGCGTAGCGGATCGCAGGAGATCGTAGATTCGGCGGAGGTTGGCGCGCCCCGGTCGATGAAGATGGGCAATATTGCTTCGCCGTGGCGCTATGATTTTGCCGCCCGGCACACGTTCCGTGCGCCGGGTCTGCGATGATGTCCGATTTACTGCTACGCTTCGAGCGCGCCCAGCCCGAGACGCCTTGCGGACCTGGAATGAGCCCGGACTCTTGCCTTCCGGTTTGTAACGCGTTACGCTGTAACGTGTTACGGAGGGAGAAATCCAATGACGGCGCCAGCCGAGAGGATGAAGATGATGCGGCAGCGGAGGCGCGCGCGGGGCCTGCGCGAACTGCGTCTCGTGGTGGCCGATGCCCGCTCGCGAGCGGTACGACGACGGGTGGCGAAGCAGGTCGCCAGTCTCGACCCCGCTCGCGAGCGGGACGCGCTGCAGTGGATCGAGTCGGTCTCCGAGTTTGACGCCGATGCAACGCGGTGACGTGGTGACTGTTGCCGCGGCGGGTGACTACGGCAAGCCCCGCCCGGCGGTCATCGTGCAGACGGGCGCCTTGCCGGAGAACCATGCTTCCGTGGTGGTCTGCCAGTTGACTTCCGAGTTGGCGGACGCTCCGGATTTTCGCGTCACTATCGAGCCAAAGCCTGAAAATGGATTGCGGCTCAAATCGCAAGTGATGGCCGACAAGCCCGTCACCGTGAGGCGCGAACGGATCGGGCAGAAGATCGGGCATCTCGGCAACCAGGACATGGCTCGGCTCGGAATAGCTTTGGCGTTTGTCTTCGGCCTTGCGGATTAGCAGTGCTTCCGGTCCAGTCGACGGCCGGCAAGAGTCTCGTGCGGCTGTCGGCGACTTGATGCGGTATTTTTGAGCGCCTCGGCGACGATATCGTGCAAAATCGCAGATTGGCGCGCC
>NZ_JBAVNZ010000486.1:0-3294 GCF_049691595.1 Bradyrhizobium sp. | reverse complement strand
AGACAGGTATCGAGGCCGATGAAGTCGGCGAGTTCCAGCGGCCCCATCGGATGATGCGCCCCGAGCTTCATCGCGGCGTCGATCGCCTCGACATTGCCGACGCCCTCATAGAGCGTGTAGATCGCCTCGTTGATCATCGGCAGCAGGATACGGTTGACGATGAAGGCCGGAAAATCCTCGGAGACCGCGATCTGCTTGCCGAGCCGGGTGACGAAATCCTTGGCGGTTTCGAAGGTGGCGTCGTCGGTGGCGATGCCGCGGATCAGTTCGACCAGTTCCATCAGCGGCACCGGATTCATGAAGTGAATGCCGATGAAGCGCTCGGGACGATCGGTGGAGGCGGCGAGCCGGGTGATCGAGATCGAGGAGGTGTTGGAAGCGACGATCGCCTCGGGCTTCAGCACCGCGCAGACGTCCTGAAAGATCTTGCGCTTGATCTCTTCCTTTTCGACCGCGGTCTCGATCACGAGATCGCAGCCCGACAAGCCGTCGATGGTCTCCGCGGGCACGATCCGGCCCAGCGCCTGATTGCGCGCATCCTCGGTGATGACCTTCCTGGCGACCTGGCGCGACAGGTTGCCGTTGATGGTCGCCATCGCCGATTTCAGCCGGTCGGCGGACAAATCGTTGAGCACCACGTCGAAACCGGCGAGTGCCGCGACATGCGCGATGCCGTTGCCCATCTGGCCCGAGCCGATCACGCCGACTTTCCTGATTGTCACCGCCATCTTGTCATCCACCGGAACGGCGCGCCCATCGCGCCTGCCCATACTCTTGAACCAAACAACCCCGGCCGGACTTCCCTGATCCGGCCGCTATCTCGATCATGCTATTTTCCGAGCTTGCCGAGCGCCTCGGTCAGCTCCGGCACCGCCTGGTAGAGGTCGGCGACCAGGCCATAATCGGCGACCTGGAAGATCGGCGCGTCCTCATCCTTGTTGATGGCGACGATCACCTTGGAATCCTTCATGCCGGCAAGATGCTGGATCGCGCCGGAGATGCCGATCGCGACATACAATTCCGGCGCCACCACCTTGCCGGTCTGCCCGACCTGCCAGTCGTTCGGCGCATAGCCGGCATCGACCGCGGCGCGCGAGGCGCCGACGCCGGCGCCGAGCTTGTCGGCGAGCGGCTCGATATATTTGGCAAAGTTCTCGCGGCTCTGCATGGCGCGGCCGCCGGAGACGATGATCTTCGCCGAGGTCAGTTCGGGACGATCGCTCTTGGCGACTTCCTCGCCGACAAAGCTGGAGAGGCCGGGATCGGCGGCGGAGGCGGCATTTTCCACCGGCGCGCTGCCGCCTTCGCCGGCCGCGGCAAAGGTCGAGGTCCGCACCGTGATCACCTTCTTGGCGTCCCTGGACTTCACGGTCTGGATCGCGTTGCCGGCATAGATCGGCCGCTCGAAGGTGTCGGGCGAAATCACCTTGATGATCTCCGACACCTGCATCACATCGAGCAGGGCGGCGAGGCGCGGCATCACGTTCTTGAAGCGCGAGGTCGCGGGCGCGACAAAGGCGTCATAGGCTGGCGCCAGCGCGACGATCAGGGCCGCCAAGGGCTCGGCGAGGTCGTGGGCATAGGCCGGACCGTCCGCGAGCAGCACCTTCTTGACGCCGGCGAGCCTGGCCGCGGCGTCGGCCGCGGCCCTGGCATTTTCGCCGGCGACCAGCACATGCACGTCGGCGCCGAGCGCGGCAGCGGCGGTCAGCGCCTTGCCGGTGGCATCCTTGATCGACTTGTTGTCGTGTTCGGCAATCAACAGCGTGGTCATCAGAGAACCCCGGCTTCGGTCTTGAGTTTCGAGACCAGTTCAGTAACGTCCTTGACCTTGACGCCGCCCTTGCGGCCCGGCGGTTCCGATGTCTTGAGCACCTCGAGATGCGGCGTCAGATCGATGCCGTAATCGGCCGCGCTCTTGTCGTCGATCGGCTTCTTTTTCGCCTTCATGATATTGGGCAAGCTCGCATACCGCGGCTCGTTCAGCCGCAAGTCCGTAGTTACGATCGCCGGGCCCTTCAGTTTCAAGGTCTGCAGGCCGCCATCGACCTCGCGCGTCACCTTGAAGTCCGAACCCTCGACTTCGAGCTTGGAGGCAAAGGTCGCCTGCGACCATCCGAGCAGCGCCGCCAGCATCTGGCCGGTCTGGTTGGAATCGTCGTCGATCGCCTGCTTGCCGAGAATGACAAGGCCGGGCTTTTCCTGGTCGACCACGGCCTTGAGAATCTTCGCGACCGCCAGCGGCTCCACATGGCCGTCGGCCTTGACCAAAATGCCGCGGTCGGCGCCCATCGCAAGGGCGGTGCGGATGGTCTCGGACGCCTGCGCCGGGCCGATCGACACCACCACCACCTCGGTCGCCTTGCCGGCCTCTTTCAGCCGCAGCGCTTCCTCGACAGCGATTTCGTCGAACGGATTCATCGACATCTTGACGTTGGCGAGTTCAACGCCCGATCCGTCGCTCTTGACGCGAACCTTGACGTTGTAGTCGACGACCCGCTTTACCGGCACCAGAACCTTCATCGATCCTCTTTCGCTTGAATTCCGGAATTTGGTTGGCTTGGGCGCGGAACCTAAAGGTCCCGCTATCGGCGGTCAACGCGCGAAAGCCAAATTCGCCCCGGATACGGGACTTTAACGGTTCTGGCCGGGCACCCACAACACGTCCCCGGCACCATTGTCGTTTTGGGAACGGCTGGCGACAAAAAGGAAGTCCGACAGGCGGTTCATATACTGGATGGCAGGGTCGCTGACCGGCTCCCCGGGTTTGGCGGCGAGCTCCACCATCATCCGTTCCGCCCTGCGGCATATGGTGCGGGCGAGATGCAGATAGGCCGCCGCCGGCGTGCCGCCCGGCAGTACGAAGGAGGTCAGCGGCGAAAGCCGGGCGTTCAAGCCATCGATGTCGCGCTCGAGCCGCTCGACCTGGCTCGACAATACCCGCAGGCGTTCCGACTTGCCCTCGCGCTGGGGCACCGCGAGATCGGCGCCGAGATCGAACAGATCGTTCTGGATGCGGCCGAGCATCGCATCGAGTTCGGCGGCGCCGGCCAGATGCAGCCGCACCACGCCGATCGCGGCGTTGGTCTCGTCGACGGTTCCATAGGCGCCGATGCGCAGATCGTATTTCGGGCGGCGCTCGCCACTGCCGAGCGCCGTGGTGCCGTCATCGCCGGTTCGCGTATAGATGCGATTGAGCACGACCATGGTCTGTTCCTTTTAGCGGCCCATCGTCCACACCGCGAGCATGGTGATGACGATGGCGACGAATTGCAACAATACCCTGAGCCGCAT
>NZ_JBAVNZ010000485.1:0-17327 GCF_049691595.1 Bradyrhizobium sp. | reverse complement strand
CCCTTGAAGCGCCCGTTGACATGGCAGGATGTGCAGTCGACGCCAGAATGCGCGCCCGTCAGCGGAAATCCTGTCGAAAAATGATTGAACGACGTAGACAACGCGGATTGTGCATAGCCCGGCCTCGCCGCGAGCACGAATGCTACCGCAACGGTCGATAACACCAGACCTAGTGACTTCCAGGAGATCAACGCCATCTACCCCCGATTGCCCTTGCAATCCGCGTCCCCTCGAAGGTCCGGCGTCGTGCACAAAGAACGCGACTCCAGATCGCATGCCTCTGCGCTCCGGCCGGTCAGCAAACGGCGGCGGCCACGAACAGGCGAATGCAGCGATCCAGGAAATCGTCTGCCGCCGAAAGTTCGGCGGGCCGAATTCAGTACATTCATTGGCCACCCCCCGCCTTCTCGCCATGCGACGCCGTCGACCATGAAGTCGCCGTGTCGCAAAGTCCCCACGATGCTTGACCTGCATTTTCGGAACGCGATCGAGATGTCGATCTGAAAATGCCGAGGTCCCCACAAGATCGTCTGCCGGGAACTTGTTGCATCGGAATGGGACCGCACCGCGCATGAGGTCGGGCCATTTCATGGAACTTGCGCCATGAAGCCGCCTCTCCTGTGTCTGAACGCCGGAACTGGGGCCGATTGCTCGGTCTAACGACACGGGTCGTTGAGAAGCACGGCTTCTTCGAGCCGGTCCCTACGGTCGCCTGCCCGTCGGTTTGAACGAGGCGGTGGAGTGGCAACGTTCGCATGCCGGTCCGAATGACCCGTGATGCGCATCATCCTTGCGATGGCAGGCGATGCAATCTGTCGGCAACGCAATCTTGACCACGTTCTTGGCCACGTGACAGGCTTCGCAAGTGAGGTTGCGGTGGGCCCCGGTTAGCGGGTAGCGCGTCATTGTGTCGTGATCAAAGCGCCAGCGTGTCCAGCTATTCGGGTTATGACAGAGCGCACAGTTAGGTCCCAAACGGCCTTCATGATGGCTGTCCCGGTGGCAGGCGTTGCAGGTCAGTGGCGTGCCCTTGAACAACATCGAGCGATGGCAACCCTCGCAAGGCGCGACGGCGTGGCGCCCAATTAGCGGAAATCGAGTAACGTCGTGATCGAAGGACGTTATCCGGCGCCAACTGGTCTCGACGTGGCATTGCTCGCACCGACTGCCAAGGTTGCCTTTGTGCCGATCGTCCTTCCGATGACAAGACACGCAGTTTGTCGCCAGCTTGTCATGGTAGAGATCCCCGGTATGGCAGGCGTCGCACTTGACCCGTGCATGCGCCCCTCGCAGGGGATATTTCGTCGCCTTGTCATGATTGAAGTGAACCGTGCTCCACTTGTTCTCGTCGTGGCAGCTTTCGCATTTGGCGCCGTAGCGCCCGGTGTGAACATCCTGAATTCGGTGACAGTCCGCGCATTGGGTGCCGACGCCCTTGTAGCGTTCGCCAACATGGCACCCGGAGCAGGCGACGGCACGGTGGGCCCCCTGGAGCGGAAACCTGGTGGTGGTGTGATCGAATGCCTTGACCCGCCGCCATCCTGCTTCGTCATGGCAGGTGTCGCAATTTTCGCCAAGGCGCCCCTTGTGTGGATCCTTCGCCTTATGACAATCAAAGCAGCGACCGGGCGTCTCGCGGAATTTTATCGTTGATGCGTGACAGCCGGCGCACGGCACGGGTTTGTGGGCGTCCCGAAGCTCGAAATTCGTAAATGCATGATTGAGCGTCTCGCGATCCAGCTGGACGATGTCGGCGTCCCGCCCCTTGTGATCGGTATGACAGTGGGTGCATTGCTGTTTCGCGGCGTCCGGCTGCCGCCCGTGAAATCGCTTGCCGGTCTGACGATCCTTGGCAGTTTCCTTGTGGCAGTCGAGGCAGAGCCGGGTTTGAGACTTTCGTGAGAACGGCTCGTGACAATTGCCGCACTCCTTCTCGAGCTTGGCATGTCCCTCGACCAGCAACCCCGGCATGACAAGCTGTTCGAACAAATTTTGCGCCTGCGCGGGAAGCGTCAGAGCGTTGACCGCGGCGATCCAGATCACTCGCCCAACTATCAGTCGCAGGCTCAATCGCGAGCCTCCGGTCAAAAGAAATGGGCTGCGAAAATGTGAATGATTGCCGCGACTATAAGAAGAAAGAACAAGGGTAGGTGGAAGACGTGCCAAAGCCGGAACAGACGTTCATAGAACGCGAAAGCAGCGGCTTTCTTGACGGCTGCGACATGTTGCGTCAGCAACTCGTCGACGGCGGCACGCCGTCGGCGCCTGGCCTTTTGCGACCATCCGCGCCGTTTGCCTTCGACCGCGATGATCTGCCGCGCTTCGGACATCAGCCGCATACGAACGATACTTGCGCGCGCACTGATCACCGGAAGCATAAACAGCCCGGTGAAAATACCTTTGGGGACCAACGTACCAATCTGCGAAAATGCGCTCATTCGTTCGACCAGATGGTTGGCAACCGGCAGATCGGCGCCAATTGCTGCGTTCAGCGCGCAGGCATCGGCCAGGATTTCGCGCACCTCCGCCTTGCAGCCATACATCCCGCGATGAATCTTGCCGTAGAGATATCGACCGACGACCCCGCTGAGCGCAACAACAAGCATTGCTGCCAGCGCGACATTGCTGTTGATCGAACCGAGCTTGAAATTTGAATGCAGGATAACCAGCACCGGTCCTAGTATGCCGAGGATCATGTGAGCCCGGAACCAGAAGACAACCGTACCAAGCGCCCGCAACGATCGCATTCGTTTTCGCAAGGGGTAGAACAACAGCAGCAGCATAAGGCTGCTCCCCACGATTCCGAGCCAATAGCCGATGCCGCTCTCAGGTGTCAGGTGACCGTCATCGCGGTTGAGCCAGCCGACCCACAAGACGATGGTGACGGCGATGCCAAAAATTACGGGAGGGGCCTTCGCTCGCAAGCGCGCACGATAAAGCGGCAAAACTGCCTTGTTGCGGGTCCGCATGCCCGACGCTGCGACTGCCGCCCGATCGTCGCTGGTGTCGCGCCGTCGCCGCGCCGCGACACGTTCGACAGGAAATCCTGAAACTGCGGAATCCGCCATTCTTCCCCCGAGGTACGGTCGCGCGCCTAGCAGCCTCAAAATTCGCCAGAGCGCTGCCCGGCCGCGAACGGAGGTGATCCATCCAGGAGGCGTTAGTTTGAACAAAGACGGACCGTTTTGAGGCGCTGGCGGCTACGATATCCCGAAGTTGCCTTGTTCAACCCGATACAGCGACCGGATCCGGACGTGGGTATCCTGCATGGTCGCGTTTCCCAAAGCTCGATCGTGCGGCCTCGGACGCCGACGGCATCATTCGAATGCAATCGCACGTCAATCTGCCGCTACAGCCTGAAGGGCGACCGAGTCCGCAGCCGATCTCCGCATGCGGGCTAAGATTTTGCCGCAATCGGATGCGAGACGATCAGCGTTGCGATAGCCTTGGGATTTCTCGGTCTATGCGAATAGTTATGGCTTCGCTCAGGATACCGCGCTGGCTGTTAGTTGCCGCTGCATCGGTGCTCGCCGTTGTTGCCGGCAGCGCGCCTTTACTTGCGCAGGCAACGAGCGACGAAAGCGCCCTGATGAGGCCGATCGATGAAGCCGTCCGAACGGGGGATTTCGGCCGTGCGGCCGCACTGATCGGGAAAATCGCGGAATCTGGAAATCCCGAAGCACAATACCGACTCGCTTCCTTGTATCGCACGGGACGTGGGGTACCGCAGGACGATATCCTGGCCTTCAAATGGATGAAGGCGGCCGCCGAAGGAAACCATAGAAGCGCACAATTCAACCTTGCTCAGATGTATCTGACGGGACGCGGGGTGGCGTCGAATGCTGGCAGCGCCAAGACCTGGTTGCAGAGGGCAGCATCAGGCGGATATGACGATGCAGAAAAGCTTCTTGCGGAAATCTCGGCGCAGCGCCCGATCGAGCAGGACGCGTCAAGATCGGTCCAGTCGCCCTCGCAAACGGCATCGCGTGAGCCCTCGAAAGCTCGGGCACCGTCGACAGCCGGTTCGGCAAAGGCCTCCCGAGATGACCCAGCAGAAATAGTCGTCGCCGCCTCGCGCGGGCAAACCGACGCTTTGAGAAAATTGATCTCGTCCGGCGCAAGCATCGCGGCGAAAGATGATGACGGCAATACTGCGCTGTCGCACGCTGCATCGGCGGGCAAGATCGACGCGGTAAATTTGCTGCTTTCGGCACAAGCGGACGTCAACGCGGAAAATCATCAGGGTGAGCGGCCGCTGATGTATGCTGCGGCAGCGGGCCATGCCGCCATCGTCAGCGGCTTGCTAGGGAAGGGGGCCGACCTGGATGCCAGAAATCACGGCGGCGATACCGCGCTGACACTCGCCACGCGCGGGTGTCATGAGCAGATTGTCAGCAATCTGATCGACCGCGGGGCCAACGTTCGCGTGGTGCTCGATGGGGGCATTACGCCACTCATGCTCGCGGCCTCCGCCTGTTCCCAGCACCTGTCGGAATTGATGATCGCGAACGGAGCCCAGGTTGACGCGCTCGACGAGAAGAAGCGGACCGCGTTGTGGTTTGCGGCGGACCGCGGCAACGCGGGCGGTATACGCGCACTGCTCGAGCACAAGGCTGATCAACGCCTTACCGATCTGGAAGGCCGAACGCCGCTGCTGAGAGCGCTTGAAAACGGAAATAGCGACGCCGCACAGTTTCTTGTCGGCAATCAGGCCGATCTGGAGGTACGCACCCTGGCGGGCAATACCCCGCTGATACTCGCGGCGAAATCCGGCATGACGGGCGTCGTCGCCCGGCTACTGAAACAAGGCGCCCAACCCGACTCAAAGAATAATTTCGGGTATAATGCGCTGATGATTGCCTCCCAGGAGGGGAAGGCCGACATCGTCCAAGCGCTTCTGAAGGCCGGGGCTGATCGAACGCTCAGGAACAAGAAACGCGAAACTGCAGTCGATATCGCGGTGGCCTCGGGACATGCGGGGATTGCGCAGTTGCTGAAATGAACCGATTTGGTTCGAAACTCCAATTCGCAGCAATGGGGCCGCAAATAGCGCAACACCGTCCACATCGAACTCCGCCGGACGCTCGAGCGATTGTGGAGCGAAAGTGGTCGAAAATGATCGATCATGCAGGGTCATCGAAGTGTCCCTTGCGACCGTTGCTGGCGCCATACCGGAACAATGGATTTGGGGCCGATGTTGGCGGCCTCGCCATCTCCTGACCAACTTTGTCCATCATGTTTCCGCGCCGAACGATCCGCGACTGTGATTGTACGCAACGATCGACGGAGCGATGGATACAGGCGCGGCGATCATTCTCGCATCAATGGACGCTCGCATCAACGGATAATGGTCTCGCTCGTCGCAGACACTGATCACAATTCGACGCGCGCGATATCCGGCGCCAAACTGCAAGGAATATCTACGTTCGATGACATTCAATCCGGTATTGAGCCTCTACGTCCTGGCTTTCGGGACTATCTATGTGCTCTATTTTTGGCTGCGCCGTCGCTTTGAGGCGCGCAGCCGCGCGACGAAAGCGGCGGCGGCCGAGGCCGGTCTTCTTGAACCGGCATCGCTGCATCCGGTCATCGATCCATCGAAATGTACGGGCTGCGCCGCTTGTTTCTACGCCTGTCCCGAGGGCGATATTCTGGGAATGATCAACGGAAAGGCCGAACTGGTTGAACCCAGCCATTGCATCGGTCACGGTGCTTGCAAGGAGGCTTGCCCCCGCGATGCGATTACGCTCGTCTTCGGCACGGAAAAGCGCGGAGTCGACATTCCAGATGTCGGTCCTGATTTTCAAACAAACGTTCCCGGAATCTTCGTGGCGGGGGAACTCGGCGGCATGGGTCTAATTAGAAACGCAATCGAACAAGGGCGCCAGGCCATGGATTCCGTGAGAAAGCTGGAACGACGTCGACCTTCGAGCGCATATGATGTCATCATCGTAGGCGCGGGACCGGCGGGCTTTTCAGCAAGCCTGGCCGCCATGCAGCACAAGCTCCGTTTTTTGACAATCGAGCAGGATAGTTTTGGCGGCACCGTATCGCATTTCCCCCGTGGCAAGCTCGTCATGACTGCGCCGGCAACCCTGCCCCTGATCGGCAAGGTCAAATTCAAAGAGGTGAAAAAAGAAAAGCTGCTCGGGTTTTGGGAGGATGTCGCGCGCAAGACAGGCCTGAAGATCAATTACGGCGAGCAGGTCGAAACAATCACGCAAACCGGTTCTGAATTCGAGGTTCGAACCACACGTGCCTCCTACGCAACCTCGTCGGTCGTGCTTGCGATCGGCCGGCGCGGAACGCCACGCAAGCTGGAGGTGGATGGGGAGGAGCAATCCAAAGTGGTTTACCGCATGATCGACCCCGAACAATATCAACATCAGCATGTGCTGGTGGTCGGAGGCGGCGACAGCGCGCTCGAAGCGGCAGCCAGTATCGCCGAACAACCCGGTACAACCGTCAAGCTGTCCCATCGCAGCGAATCCTTTTCCCGCGCCAAGGTAAAGAATCGCGACAGGGTGAAAGCCGCGGAGCTGTCAGGCCAGCTTGAAGTCTTGCTTCAATCCAGCGTCAAAAGAATCGGTCGCGACGACGTCGTGATCGAGCAGAAAGGGCGACAATTAACACTCAGGAACGATGCGGTTATCGTATGCGTCGGCGGGATCTTGCCGACTGCGTTCCTCGAAAGTATCGGCATACAGATCGAGACCAAATATGGGACGGCGTAGGCTCACTTCTGTCGCGACTCTCTGACAGTGGTTTTCCTGCAATCCCAGGACGTCTCGGCAAGGGTATCGTTCGCTGCATCTGCCAAATTTCGATCGTTGTGAACAGCAATCGCATTGATAGATGAAAACCTAGTCGCTCAGCGCGTCACCGACTGTCAGGATCAGGTCGCATCGAAAGTCGTCGGCTGGCCTGCCACCGGGATCTTCAATTCGGTGATAACAAGCGTTGTTTCCGAACTGCCTGTTCTCGAATTTTCCATTTTTATCTTGAACGACATCCAAGGGGACTTTCCTGCCGAGGAAATTGAACAGGGTCTTCGCTTTGGCTGCATTGCAGGAGAAAATCACGAAAGCGCCGTTGTGCTCGACGGAACTCGTGCTAATCGCCTCCCGAATGCAATCGCTTGTTCCCGCCAGGGTCAATTCCTTCGGACTTATTTGAGCGTGACCTGGTGCGATCAGAACGATGAAACTGACGGCTATGGCAAATTTATTCATGCAGGTTACCATCGGTGGCTGCCGCGTGCCAAAATTCGATTAATGCCGTTGAACTGTCGTGATGCGAACAATGTCATGGGGTCAGCCCGGCTTGCCGGGCTGCTTCTACGATTCGGGTCCGCTCCGGTCCGTCCTCGGTGAACAGCGACAGTGCACGTTGAAGCGACTTCCTGGCTTGGTCGGTATCTCCAAGTACGATGCGCGAGCGGATAAGCCTTGCCCAGCCATCGGCATCGCGCGGCGATTGATCGAGGCGTCGCGCGAGGCCGTCTACCATGCCGCGAATCATGGCAGTTCGATCTTCAGCCGACATGTTGTCCGCGTTGCGTATATCTTCAACCCGAGGGCCTCGAACGGCCGGTTCAACGGCTGGAGGGTCTGATTTATCGACCCTCCGGGAGTCCACCGAGCTATTGTCGGACATCCCCGCGGCCGGCGGCAGGGTCGCTCCCTCGCCCAGAAGATCGCGGCGCAGATCGGCGACGTGTCGCTTGAGATCCGGCAGCCAGGGCTCGTTGGGATTGGCATCGGCAAGCAGGCCGGTCCAGTCCGACAGCGCCGCTGTCCGGTCTCCGGCCTGTTGCTTTGCCAGCCCGATATAAAACCGCGTGCGTGCGTCTTTTGGATCAAGCTTTACAGCCGCTTCCAGGTCTTGCCTGGCCTCGGGCGTGACGCGCCCGTTTGCGTCACGAATCAGCGCTTCGCCCCGCGCACTTCGAAATTCGGCCGAGGCAGGGCGTAACTCGATGGCCTTGGAATAAGCGTTCGCGGCATCGTTGTAACGGTCGATGTTGAAATAGGACCAGCCCAGCAGGCGCCAACCCTCGGGGTCCTGGGCGTTGCCTTGCAGCCTTTTGAGCAGCCGCTGAATCATTTCTTCGACCGGCGGAAGCCCGGCCTGTGTCTGGTCCGTGATTTGGGATGCCCGTGCCTCGAGCGCGGCTACCGCGTCCGGTTGCCCCGCAGCGCTTGTCCCGGGAGCCAGGGTCGACATCCCGATAGGGGATTGGACAACAACCGGCTGCGCGCCTGCCCGTTTGGTCGCTGCCGCCGGCAGGTCCGGACTTCCAACGATGGCGTAAAGGCCGATGGAGCCGAATATTACGATTGCCGTGACGGCAATGACTGCAAATCGTCGTTCTTGCCGGCTGAAAGGCATGCTCGCCGGAATCTCGGCACGATCTGTCGACAGAATGCGGCGCTTGATCTCGATGCTGGCGTTTTCTGCCTGGGTCTTGTCGATCAGGCCCTGAGCAGCCTCGTTCTCAAGTTCCCTCAGTTGATCGCGGAAGACTGCAAGCTCACCAGAGGATCGCAGACGAGTTCTCTCCAGCCTTCGAACGAACGGAGACGAAACGATAACCGCTGCTATGGCGATCATAATGGTTGAGACGAACCAGAGCGTCATGCCGGCCTCCGTTCCTTCAGTATCGCCTCAACTCGCATTCGTTCCATCTCGCTCAGCGGAGCGGGGGCTTCGGCGGTCTCGGAACGGTTGCGCGATCCGGTCAGGTAACGCCAAAAGCTGACGCCGGCGACCAGGAGGACCGCGAATGGTCCGATCCACAGCAACAGCGTGCTCAATTGCATTGGCGGCTTCAGCAGAACGAAGTTGCCATAGCGCTGCACAATGAATTCAAGCGCCTGCTGATCGGTATCTCCGGAAGCCAGGCGATCTCGTAGCAAAATTCGCAAATCGCGCGCTAGTGGTGCGTTCGAGTCATCGATGCTTTGATTTTGGCAGACAACGCAACGCAATTCCTGGCTCAGTGCGCGTGCTCGCGATTCAACCACCGGATCGCGCAATATCTCGTCGGGCATGACCGCCCACGCCGGCACCGCCGCCAGCGAAAGTGCAAAGATGGCGGACAAGCAAATGATCTTCGGCTCGAGGGGGTGCATTGTTGACGTCCTACTCGGCCGGAACCGCAGTCAACACCCGAACCGAACGCTGTGGCGCGCCAACCCGGAGCCGGCGGTCACACAATGACACAAAGCCGCCAAACGCCATCATGAGTGCCCCGATCCAGACCAGGGGCATGAACGGATGATAGTAGAATCGCACAGCCCATGATCCCTTGCCGTTGGGCTCTCCCAACGTCACGTAGAGGTTGGAAATCAGGTTGGTGCGAATGCCGGCGGCCGTCGTCTGTTGTTGACGAACGGGGTAGAAGCGCCTTTCGCTAACAAGCTGAGTAACGGTTGCGCCGTCCCGCGTGATATCAAAAGTGCCCTGTTCGGCCTCATAGTTCGGGCCAGGAACGCTGCCGATAGATCGCAGCTTTACTTCATATCCGGAAAGCTGCAGGCTTTGTCCCGGTTGGAGCATCTCGATCTTCTCGGTCGCCCAAGCCGTCATGCCGGTGATGCCCGCGACAGTTACGCCAATGCCGGCATGGGCCAATACCAGCCCATAAAAAGCCAATGGTGTCGTGCGAGCGAGCTTGAGCGAGCCAGCAAGTGTTGTTGCGCCGAGGCGAGTGCGATTTGCCAGCATGGCCAATGAACCGAAGACGAGCCACGCGGCAACCGCCATGAAAAAGGCGACCAGGACCTTTTGTCCCGATGTGAACATAAGCACAATGATTGCGATGAGAAGGCTGGCGTATGCGGGCAGATTGAGACGCGCTAACGCGGAACGAACGTCGTCGCGCTTCCATTTCAGAATCGGCCCCAGCGGCATTGCCAACAGAAGCGGGATCATGATCGGCACAAAAGTCATGCTGTAGTAGGGTGGTCCCACCGAGATCTTGTCGTTACCTATCATGTCAATGACAAGCGGATAGAATGTTCCGATGAATACCGTTGCGGTGGCTGTTGCGAGCATGACGTTGTTGAAAGTGAGACCGCCTTCGCGGCTGACTGGCGCAAACGGAGCGCCATGCTTCAGCCTGGGTGCGCGTATTGCAAAGAGCATCAAGGCGCCGCCGGTCGAAAGCAGAATGAGAGCCAGAATAAAGGCGCCTCGCGCGGGGTCTTGTGCGAAGGAATGTACGCTCGTCAGCACTCCCGAGCGAACGAGGAATGTCCCGACCAGGCTCAACGAAAACGTCAAGATTCCAAGCAGAATTGTCCAGCTTATGAGGGCATTGCGCCGCTCCACCACCAGCGCCGAATGCAACAACGCCGTACCGGCAAGCCAAGGCATGAATGAGGCATTTTCGACGGGGTCCCAGAACCACCAGCCGCCCCATCCAAGGGTATAATATGCCCAGGCGCTGCCAAGCGTGATGCCGATCGTCAGAAAGCACCATGCGGCGAGCACCCAAGGCCGTACCCATCGAGCCCAGGATGCATCCACTTTTCCGTCGATCAGCGCGGCGACGGAAAAAGAGAAAGCCATTGAGAAGCCGACATAGCCGAGATAGAGAAACGGCGGATGGATGGCCAGTCCCGGGTCTTGAAGGATTGGATTGAGGCCATTGCCATCGGAAGGCGGGTAAACAAGTCGCGCGAATGGGTTCGAGGTCGCGACGATAAAGACGAGGAAGCCGAACCCGATCAAACCATGCACGCCGAGAACGTGAGCCTGCAATCGGTCCGGCAGATTTCCTCCAAACATAGCAACGGCGGCCCCGAACAGCGACAGGATGAGGACCCAGAGAAGCATGGATCCCTCGTGGTTTCCCCATACGCCGGAAATCTTGTAGAGTAGTGGCTTCAGCGTATGCGAATTTGCTGTGACAATCTGAACTGAAAAATCCGACGTAACAAATGCATAGGTCAGGCATCCAAACGCCGCCGAGACGAAGAGGAATTGACCTAACGCGGCCTGGCGAACGAACGCGGCGATTGCGGGTTCTCCGCGCTTCATCGCTGCAAACGGCACCACCGATTGCACCAACGAAATAAAGAGCGCCAGAATAAGCGCGAACGATCCAGCCTCTGCCGCCATTGCTCTTGGTCTCCCGACCGACACCTTGCAGTATTGTCAGAAGAAGTATTCTTCTTTCCATTGCTTGATGGCTAGCTCGAATGGAGGCCCGAATTGAGGCATTAATAGTACGGGATCTCTCGATACTTCTGCTTGCCGTGTCTTGCATCGATCCCTGTTCTCACTGGCTGGAGTCGCTTATTCCAGGAGCTTTCTTACTTCATGGTGTCCCGGCAATTTGCCGTCGTAGCCCAATTCGGCGAGAGCAATTACGATGACTTCAGACCAGCGCAACTGTCATCAACACGCAGTGGTCGTAATCTTACCTTTCAGGAACGATTGCTCGGGGCGAAGGATGGGGCGGCAATAATCTCAATCGTCCCGCGCTCTTGCGACGACGGAGGACGCGGCGTATGTTGTTTAATACCCTGCATCGGAACCATTTCAGTGAAGCTCGTTATCTTCGACTTCGACGGCACCCTCGTCGATAGCCGAAAGCTGATTGTCGAATCAAATCGTGTCGTTTTCGGTCAGTTCGGACTTGCCCTGCCGTCCGAAGACGAGAGTCTTTCGTTGGTGGGAATGTCTCTGGAACTTGTTCTTCGACGATTGGCTGGAGCGGACGCGCCGGTCGAAAAGATGGTTGCGACGTACCGGCATGTACTACCGCTGCTTCGCGTCGACCCGGCCTATGCGGAAGTGCCGTTCTGCGGTGCGGCGGACTTGTTGGCTGCCTTGGCCGAGAACAACAACGTGCGTCTCGGGATCGCTACCGCGCATGTTTCACATACAATCGCGCCTGCGCTCGAACGTTTCGGGTGGCAGAGCTATTTTTGCACGGTCCAGACTGCTGACAAGGCCCCGTCCAAGCCACATCCGGGAATGCTGCTTCAGGCGCTAAGCGAGGCCGACGTAAAAGCCAGCGATGCGATCATGGTTGGCGATACGGCGTTTGACATTGAAATGGCGCGCGCCGCTTGTGTCCGCGGAGTGGCTGTATCCTGGGGCTATCATCGCCCCGACCGACTTCGCGGCGCGGGTGCGTCGCGCGTCGTAAATGACATGAGCGAATTGCGCGACTGCCTGTTCGAGACGATTTCATCGGCATCGGAACAGTCGTGAGTCCCGAAAGCAGTGACGAACTGGCAAGCCTCCATCTGCG
Source organism: Bradyrhizobium sp. (assembly GCF_049691595.1). Classification (GTDB taxonomy): domain Bacteria; phylum Pseudomonadota; class Alphaproteobacteria; order Rhizobiales; family Xanthobacteraceae; genus Bradyrhizobium. Next base: position 5,059 of record NZ_JBAVNZ010000485.1, on the reverse strand, counting down.
CCTGCAGGGCGGATGAAATTAGTCGCGCCGGGCCTTGCACCTTAGCGATGCAGGCATGAATAGATACGGACGAGATCACGGCCCTCTTTTGGAACCACGCGGGTAGCCTGGTCATTCGCCGTCGCCGTGGCGCAGGACAACCAGAAATAATTCCCACTCGGATCGATAACGAGCCGCTTCGGCCTGAAGTTCGCAACAATCACCGACAAGTATGGTGTTGTCGAGAACCAGGACAGCCGCTTCAAATTGGAGACGATTCGTTCCGATGAAACGAAATGCGGATTGCCGAGCGCCGGATCGGATTCGTTACCTGTCGCAAGGGCCGCGACCGCCGCTCTGTAGTGCCCCCACGCCGCGACGAATTTTCCGGTCTCAATGACGTGCACCAACGTCAGGAGGATGAACGCTGCTGCGAGCGGCCGGGCTCCCTGGTTCCGCACCGTGGCCATTGCCCGTTCCAGGAACGGTACGGCGAGTCGGCCGTCTCCAGACATGGCGCCCAGCGCCGCCAGTGCACCGAACATCGGCGTGACTATTACCACCGCCGTTCTCAGATAATACCGACTGCTCGCGTGCATCGCTTGATCAAACCGCAGCCAGTATACCGCGAGCATTACGGTCACTGTGGCGATGGCATAGAGATACGCCCTGTCCGGGGCCAGACGCGAAAGCGCCAGCAGGATAACGCCGTATCCCGCCAGTACCGCGAACAGCAATACGACGACGCCGACCCGAAAGATGTCGAGATCGAAGAAATGCACGGCTGCTCGCAAGAACGCGCCGGCATAATATTCGTCGGGCGGGAGCATGATCTTAACAGCGGCTGCAATCGCCAGCACCATGATCAGGAAGACAACCGCGCGCAGAAATGAGGCGTCGCGCAAACCGCGTGGTCCCAGTGTCGCGACGATGGCGAATGCCAGGACCAGCGCGCCCTCATGGGTGAAAGCGAGCGTGAGCATCAGGACGAAAACCAATGCCGCCCCGACGGCGGTCCGCTTCGCATAATGGCAGACGGCGAGCGCCGGCCAGAACGCGGCGTGCGCCAGCCACATCTCGGTCGGAAAGCCGAAAATGAGCGGGCAGAGCAGGGCCGTCGAACAACAAGCGTAGACGAAGATGGTGCGGCGGCGTGAATGGTCGGCTACGAAAGTTCCGATTAGGCCTGCGAGGGGCGCGAGATAGAAAAGCAGCCCATAGATGACGATTCCCGCGCCGGGGCTCCCGCTTAGCCCGACAACGATCTCCGCCGGCAGCAGACTAAGGAGAAAGACCGACATGCGGCCGGCAATATTGTGCCAGTGGAACGCCCAGACGTCCTGCACCGCGACGGCGTAGGAAAACATCGCGCCGTCGGCGTAAAGTTCCAGTTCATAGTATAACGCGATAGCGACAAACGCGACCGACCAGCCGAGACCAACTCCAATGATCAAGGCACGCAAGACGTCGGTGTCGGAGCGGATGGCAGACCACGACATATTGTCGACGTCTCCTGATAGTCGCGCACGGAGCGCTGACGACTTGATGCCGCTTGAAGACGACGGCGGCATTTGCTGCGACCCCGCCGAGCACGCGTCTGCAGGTTCGATCGACGCGGCTCCTGAGATTCTTCTTTTTCTGTCTAGGACTGATCGGCCAGCACGGCCGTTAGATGATCGAGCCGGTGTCCGGACCGCGCCGCCTTCGCCGTCATATAACGGCGGTTGTCCGCATTGATCGGTGCCTCGAGCGGCATCCGGCCGGCAATTTGAATGCCGGCCTTGGTGAGACCGTCCAGTTTGGCCGGGTTGTTGGTGAGCAGAACGATCCGCGTGCAGTTCAGCATTCGCAGCATGCGTGCGGCGATGCCGTAATCACGCTCGTCGTCATCGAAGCCGAGTGTGGTGTTGGCGTCGAAGGTGTCGAGGCCGTCGTCCTGAAACCGATATGTTCGCATCTTGTTGGCGAGACCAAGCCCGCGGCCCTCCTGCGCCAGATAGAGGATGACGCCTCCGCCGAGGCTTTCGAGCAGCGCGAGAGCGAGCCGAAGCTGGTCCCCGCAGTCGCAGCGCCGTGAACCGAACACGTCGCCGGTCAGGCAGGCGGAATGCAGCCGCACCGGAACGGCATTGGTGAAATCAGGCTTCCCGACGATAATGGCGACCGGACTGCCGCCCATTGCGTCGCGGAACACGACAAAGCGCGTGGGAGTGCTCGAGCTGAGCGGCACCGAGGCCTCGCTCGCCACGATGAGCGAGCAAACCGCGTCATCGGCAAAGCGAGCCACCGCATCTGCCTCGACCGCCACTATGGTCCGCTGACACGCGAGGGCGTCGGCAACCACATCGGCCGCCAGCACGGCCGGCAGACCTTGTGATAGTTTGACAAGCCGAACAGCAGCGGTGGCGGCCCGGCCCGCTCTCATCGCCATTGGAATGCGATTGCTTTTCGCCTCGGAAACGAGGGCGAGGATCGCATCTGGCTTGTCACTCGGGGAAAGCGGCAAGGCCATCGGCGTTGACGCGTCGATACCGAGGGCAACCGCGCGCCGCTCCGTAATGACGAGCTGCGGCATGACTGGCCCGCAGAGCGCCTTGAATTCCGCGAGCCGCTTCCCATCGAGACCTTCGATTGGCAACGCGAGTACCGCTTCGCCCGGTGCGGTGATGAGCACGGGCCGTCGTCCGTGGAATTCACCAAGGCCCCGGCTGACGCTGGTGTGCCCCCAACTGCCAAATAAAGCTGAACTCGCGCCCGACTGCACCTCACACATTTCCGAGACTTTCCATTCTTACCGTGGTGACACTAAAACACCGTACACCGGACATCATTCCGTTCGTAAATTGATGATTTTTCTGACGTGATTGTCTATAGTGGCATTGTCAACGCAACCCAACAGTGTTTTTGTTGCCTGCGTGCCGATAGCCAATTTCCCGACAAGCAAGTCTGCGTCTTCCGATCCGTGGGAAGAATTCAGCAATATTTTCCGCAGAGGCCAGCAGCCTCTTCCGCACGCCTGGGCGAATGTGTTCGGTCCGCTGCGTAGGGGCACGGTGGACGATCTTGTGATTGTCGGCCAGATAGGCCAGTCGCTTGACGGCCGGATCGCGACGGAAAGCGGGCATTCGAAATATATTAACGGGCCGGCGGGATTGGTGCATCTGCACCGGCTGCGGGCCCTGATGGACGCGATTGTCGTCGGCGTCGGCACCGCCTTGGCCGATGATCCGCAGTTGACTGTGCGGCGGGTCGCGGGGCCTCAGCCGGCGCGCGTCGTTATCGACCCGAAGGGTCGGCTTGGCGCCGACGCCAGGATGTTCGCCGACGATGGCGTCTGGCGCGTGCTGATCACTGCGCAAGGCGCACGGTGTGCGCCGCCGTCCGGCGTCGAAATCATCGCATTGCCCACCACCGACGGCCAAATCGCCCCCTCGGCGATCCTTGCCGCGCTTGCCGGCAGGGGCATGCGCCGCATGCTGATCGAAGGAGGCGCTAACACGGTATCACGCTTTCTTGCCGCGGGATGTCTTGACCGCCTGCACGTGATCGTCGCCCCGATCATCCTGGGCGCCGGAGGCCCTGGCCTGATCCTCCCATCGCTCGAACGTGCCGATCAGGCGCCGCGTATGCCTATTCGTGTGCACAAAATCGAGGATGACGTGCTGTTCGACTGCGATCTGTCGCCTCAGCGTGTGGCGCTCGGTGTTGCGAAGAAATCGACGTGACCGACATGGAGTGAGGATCGTTCGGTGGCAGCGGCGTCGCGACGGCGCTTGAGCCAGGCCGTAACGTCGGTGAACGGCAGCCCCCCCATATCGAGCGCAGCGCTTGCCCACCCAGCCAATATTTCGGTTTGCATGTCACGATCGTCGGGTCTCATCACCCAATCGGATGTTCCCTGCACTACCGAGTAGCCGAGCGCTTCGAGGCGCGCGATGGCGAAGGCGGCCGCCGCCGGCCCGAGCGCCGGCCCGAAGCCCTTGTCGGTGAGCTGATGCGCGTTCACCTCGGCAAAAATAGCCGAATCGAACGGATCGGATGGCGTGAGGCCGGCCCGCCCGTCATAGCTCAGCGCCGCGTAAAGCGGGATCGAGCGCGCTGCGACAGCGCCCGCGAGCCGCTCCAGCCAGGTGTCAGAGACCAGATCGAGTAACGCCGAAATAGTAACCAGATCGACGGCCCGGTCGAGAGCGGCTTCGAGTTCGCTGTTGAGATCGAGCGGGACAGCAATAACGGACACATCCTTGGCCAGCGGGGTGGCCGTCGCGCGCGTCAGCAGGTCGAGATCGTTGTCGATCAGCGTCCAGTTCTGCCGCGCGGGCAGGTGTGGGTTCAGCGCGCGCAAGGTCGAGCCGGTGCCGCTGGCGAGATCGACGACCCGTATCGAGGAGCGCGGCTTGAGCGCGGCGGCGACAGCGTCGAGAACTGTCGGATTGCGCGCCCGCAAGTCGTACGGTTCGCGCAGCGTCAGCCAGTCGGCGGAAAAGCCGCTCATGCCAGCGTCTCGAGTGCGCACGCAAAGATTTCCGCGGAGTGCCGCCAGGTCGGAAGCTTCGGTGCTGCGATGCGCGCCGCAGCAGCCAAGCCCCGTCGCAGATCGGCCTCGCCGATGACGCGGCGCAGCGCTTGTGCCAATGCAGGAACATCGCCGGCCGCGACAAGGACGCTGGCGTCCGGCGGGAGCGTGTCAGGTATGGCGCCGGCATTTGTGCCAATTACCGGCAGGCCGTGTGCGATGGCCTCTGCGTAGGCCATGCCGTAACCTTCGAAATGAGATGCAAGGACGAACACGTCGGCTTCGGCGTAAAGAGCTGCGAGCCGCCGCGGCGATACCGCACCTAGCGCGGCAATTCGCTTTCCAAGCTGGTGGCGCGCGATATCTGCGTCGAGTTGCGCGGCAGCATCCCGGTCGCGCGAGCGGTCGCCGGCAATCGTCAGCCGCCATGGCAGATCGGTGAGCGTAGCCAGCGCTGCAACCAACACATCGAAGCCCTTGCGCGGCACCACTGCGCCGACTGACAGCAGCCTCAGGGCGCCGTCCTCGCGGCTTTGCGCCACTCGAACTGGATCGCTGCCCGGC
>NZ_JBAVNZ010000484.1:0-4131 GCF_049691595.1 Bradyrhizobium sp. | reverse complement strand
ACCCACCAGATGGAGTAACTAGCGAGGTAGAACCCTGGCGGCCAGGCAAAATCGGCCCGTGCAACCGCTGGCACAGCAACCAGTGATGCTAGAAGAGTACGCACACCAAACTTCATGGCGCCTAACGCTTAAGTTGAGCGGCCGCATGCCGCACGCTTGAACTTGGCACTTTATCGATCACGGCCGCTCCAACGCATAGTTAGACCGCATCTGGGTTTTCCATGTGAGAATGCATGCGCCGGCGGTCTATCAGCCACCCGATGGCACCGTATACAGCTGACCATAAGGCAGCATTCAAGAGATCTGCCGGAATATTGCCTGCCCCCGTTACAACACTGCGACGTGGAACTAGTCCGAACGCCACCGCGAGTTCGTACCCAGGCGAACTGTGAAAGAGAGCGAGAAGTAAACCGACCATGCCAAACAGGGCCGCAAGGGGCCCAAGGAAGTAAAGACCATACAACCCGAGCGACGCCGGTGATACCACTAGCCCAAACGCAACGCCGGTGTTCCTCCACAGACGGGTGGGAGCCAGGCGCCGCGATACCACTGCTACACCAATTGGAACCAGCCAAAGCAAAAGCAGCGCGGACACCATGCGGTCTAACTTTGATTTATCTGCAATTCTGAGGAGGATATATCGCGCCAAATCGTGCGTATAGTCTGGTCAGCGACGCGCTAACTTCTTGTCAAATCAGGGGGCATGCTCGGATTAGGCGGTATCGGATCATCGATAACTGACCAGTCGATCCGAGTGTCCTCAGTCGGTGTCTACTCCTCCAGCCGTTCTTGAGCGAGCGCCTCGCCGATACGTCTGCAAATCTTTGGCTATCGTCGCGTCGCACTCTGCAAGGCTTTGCGCCGCGCATGAACCGTGTGGGCGGAAACCAATGCCACGATGCGATCGACATGATTGGCGGCCATGCAGCGGTCGGTGACGATCGACGTGGTCTTACGGCCTCCGCTGGCCAATGTGACCGCGTGGTTCACGGTCGATCGGCCGAAAGTGCCGGCATCCGAAACGTAGCGAAAACGTAGCCTTCGGTGCTCAAACGTAGCCTTTGGTGCCTGTTTTGGAGGAGGGCGGGCCAGTTAAGTGATTGAAAAACAAGCACCATCAGTTTCAACGGTTCGACTACGAACCAGGGGGTCGGGGGTTCGAATCCCTCCGGGCGCGCCATTCATCACGAGTTTTCGGAACGAGTCGCGCGGAAGGCCCGCAAACCCGCGATGCCGAGCAATGCGAGCCCGATTCCGAGCAGTCCGGCATCGAACGCGATAAGCGGCAACCGTGCCGCGCGTACCCGATCCCAGTTGTTGAAACGGACGCGCAGATCAGCGGGTCTGACGGCGACGGTTCCGGAATCCGTGACGCGTTGCAGATGACCCGACGCAACTTCTTCGCTCAGCGGGCGATCGCCAACATAGATCTCCGCGCGATCGCGCGCATCGGCGATCGTCGGAGCCATCGTGAGCGGTGTCCACCAGATGTCGGACGTTCCGCCGACATGTTGCACCAGCATCAGGGCGGGAAGCACCGTGAGGAGGATTCCGACAAGAAGGACAGGTTGGCGTTGCGTGCCTGGTGCGGGCCTCGCCTCGAGCAGGGCCGACGCCGAACCGCCGCGAAGTTCCGCCGCAGCGAGCTGGCGTTCCTCGGCATCGCGATAGCGGCGATAGATCGTGGGGAGCAGTGCGCCTTCGACTACGGCGATCACGCTGCCACCGAGCATCAGCGGATACCAGATGGCGTAGGGTTGGCCGCCAACGAGCGCGACCAAGCCTGCGGCCAGCAGCAGCACGCCGAGCGCCGCTGACGTCCACCAGATCGGCAGCACCACGCGTCGGCCTATGCCACGGGCGGCCATCGCTCCGGTCACGCCGCTCAGCGTCCCGATCACGCCGCCGAGCACGCCGAGGGCCGCGCCGCACCAGGCACCGAAGTGATTCGGATCGTCGAACCAGGGAACGGCCATGTCAGGACTCCTTTCTAATCTTCTTCCGGTGGAGCTCGAGCACCGCTTTCGCCGCGCGGGGCGTGACTTCGCCTTTTTCGACCTGACCGGCGAGCAGCTCCGCCATCGGATCGACCGGTCGCGCTGCCAGCGCGCCCTGCAGGTGTTCGATCACCCGATCGAGGCGCGAGCGCATCGTCGGGTAGCTGACGCCGTAAGTCTCGGCCAGCTCCTTGATCGATCCCGACGCCAGCACCAGTCGCTGGACCAATTCGAGATCCTCCTCCTCCAGGCCAAGGAGTGGTGCCCGGTTTTTCATTTTAGTAAATCTACTTTAATAAATCGAAAGCCGGTCATCAAGCCCGATTTGCCTCGCAGGGACCGGCCGCGGGGATTCTCGACCTATGGAAAGGTCCCTGATCCGCCGCGAATGGCACTCCCCGACGTCTCGTGATGGTGCCGTGGTGTTCAAGGCCACATCGCAGCCAAGCGCCGCGGCCGCGCAACCCGGCCAACTCCGTTATGATGGTCGCGCGCTCACTGTATCGGAGACGCACATGCAGAAAATCGTGCATAACTATTTGAAAGCGCTCGAGGCGGGCGATGCCGACAAAGCGGCGTCACTGTTCATTGCCGACGGCTGGGTCGAGTCGCCGTTCCTCGGCCGATTGCCGGTGCGCCAGTTCATCAAGAAGGTTGCTGACGCGTCGAACGGTACGAAGCTGACAGTGCACGACGTTCTGGTGAGCGCAGAGGGCCATCTGCGCGCCGTCGCTTACTATCTTTATGACTGGCGTCTGAAAGACGGTTCAAGGGTGTCGTTCGACTGCGCGGATGTGTTCAATTTCGACCCAAGTACCGGGCGCATCCAGTCGATCGTGCTCGTGTACGACACCCATCCGGTGCGCAGCGTCGTCGAAACCAAGTATCCGTGACCGACGCGCGGCGGGAGCAGTTCGGGAATCGCGGGGTTGTTCGATGGCACGCGATTCGGTTTGCCGGACGACCGAGTGGCACCTGATCGCAGCGATCGAGCGCTTGACGCATCGCCGGACGCGACCCCTCGCCCCTCTGCCCGCGCCGGTGTTCCGCTGGAATCACGGCAAGGTGATGGCCGAAGGCGGGCGCGGCCTCGCGCGGGAGCTGTCGAGGTGAGAAAGCCCGCGTCACATCGCGCATTAAAGGAGTCGCGTCGGCGAACGATACGGTTACCGGCCGTACGTGCAGGGTTCCGGGAGGCGACGGGATGTCGGAGATCTTTACATAACGTGGCCGCTTGCCGGACAGTCCGGCGCCGAAGCGATCGCAGGGGTTACAATAATCCGGGTCGAGAGGAGACGGGCGCCGGGTCGCCGATGGAAGCTCGTCTAGCCGTGAGAAGAATATTAAGGAGGCCTCTAGTGACAATGTCAATGAAATCGCTGCTGTGCGCCGGCGCGCTGATGATCGGGGTTTCTGGCGTCCAGGCCGCGCCGATCAGCTTCGTGGCCACCGGCGTGACGGGCGTATCCGGTTTCGTCCAGTTCGACAGCAGCAGCTTCAATGGCACCAGTGCTCAGTCTGTCGCGAATAACTTGATTACGGACCTGAACCTCAACCTGTTCGGTCAGATGTTCACGCTGGCGAATGTCTCGCTGCCGGGCGCCACGTTGATCAATTCCGGCGGTGCGGCCCCGCTTATCGTCGGCGGCACTGGAAACCTCGCTGACAACGGAGTGGAAGCCATCGCGTTCGCTCCGGATGGCTCCGGCGGCACGGCGATCGACGGCGACGCGTCCCTCGCAGTCGGGCCGACTGGCCAATCCCCAAACGAGTTATTTCTCGCAGTCCGCTGGTCGGTCAGCCCGCCTACCAATATACCTGAGCCCGCCACGCTCTCGCTGTTCGGCCTCGGCCTGGCCGGGATCGGTGCGATGAGACGACGCAAGAAACTGTAAGAGATTAGAGTTGATTGACGCCCGACCCCGGCCACGCGCCGGGGTCTTTGTTTGCGGGGCGCTCGGCCCAGAGTCGCAGGCGTCGCTTCAGTTCCCGACGGACTTCTTTCTCGCACGCGCCTTGCCAAGCACGTCGTCCGCCCAGCTCAAGGCGGCGCGAACATTCGGAAAGCCAATGGTGCTCGTGATGGACAGGACCGCGTGCCGAATCTCCTCGGTCGTGGCGCCCGCCTCCAGGG
>NZ_JBAVNZ010000483.1:0-2944 GCF_049691595.1 Bradyrhizobium sp. | reverse complement strand
CGGCAACGTGGTGCTGACCTCGAAACTGATCGACGGCACCTTTCCGGATTACGGCCGCGTCATTCCGCAGAACAACGACAAGGAACTCGTCGTCGACAAGAAGGATTTCGAAGCCGCCGTTGACCGCGTCTCGACGATCTCGAGCGAACGCGGCCGCGCGGTGAAGCTCGCGCTGTCCCCCGGCAAGCTGGTGCTCTCGGTGACCAATCCGGATTCCGGCAGCGCCACCGAAGAGCTCGAAGTCGAATACGCGTCCGACCCGCTCGATATCGGATTCAACTCGCGCTATCTGCTCGACATCGCGGCCCAGATCGAGGGCGAAGTCGCGGTCCTGAGGTTGGCCGACCCCGGCTCGCCGACGCTGGTGCAGGACAAGGAACACAAGGACGCGCTCTACGTGCTGATGCCGATGCGGGTGTGACGGAACGGCATCCGACAGCCTCCTTGATTCGCCGCCGAAAGCGTCCACGATGTCTCCGAACACCTATCCACCATGTCCCCGGTCTGAACACCTACAAGGGGAGAGGGGAAGAAAGACCGAATTTCCACCTCATGACCCCCTCCCGCATCCGCCGCCTGTCGCTGAGCCATTTCCGCAACTATCGCGCGGCGAGCCTGCGGACGGGCGGCGATGTGGTGGTTCTGGTCGGGCCGAACGGTGCCGGCAAAACCAATTGCCTCGAGGCGATTTCGTTTCTCGCGCCGGGGCGCGGACTGCGACGCGCGACGCTGGAAGATGTCGCTGACAATCAGGGCGACGGCTCCTGGGCGGTGTCCGCGGAGGTCGAGGGCGCGCTTGGCCTTGCGACGCTCGGCACCGGCATCGACGCGCCCGGCAGCGAGACGAATTCGATCACCCGGCGCTGCCGGATCGACCGCGAGCCGGTCAGTTCGGCGACCGCCTTCGGCGATCATCTGCGCATGGTGTGGCTGACCCCTTCGATGGACGGGCTGTTCCTTGGCGCCGCGTCGGAACGCCGGCGCTTCTTTGACCGGCTGGTGCTGGCGATCGACAGCGAGCATTCGAGTCGGGTGTCGGCGCTGGAGCGCTCCTTGCGGTCGCGCAACCGGCTGCTCGAAGTGCGCAATTACGACGACCATTGGTGTGACGCGATCGAGCGCGAAACCGCCGAGCTCGCGGTCGCGGTCGCGGCGACCCGCGGCCAGACCGCGATCAGGCTCGCGGCGATGCTGCGCCAACGCGGCGAGGCCGCCGCCTTCCCCGCCGCGCAGATCATGCTCGACGGCTGGATGGAGAATGCGCTGGCCGGCGAGCCTGCGACCACGGTGGAGGATCGCTATCGTGAGATCCTGCGCACCAGCCGCGCCCGCGACGCCGCGGCGGGACGCACGCTCGACGGCCCGCACCTCACCGATCTCAAGGTGGTCTACGCGCCGAAGAACATGCCGGCCGGCGACGCCTCCACCGGCGAACAGAAGGCGCTCTTGATCGGGCTGGTGCTGGCGCACGCCGCGCTGGTCGCGGAAATGACCGGCATCGTGCCGCTATTGCTGCTTGACGAAGTCGTCGCCCATCTTGATCCCGCGAGGCGCAAGGCGCTGTTCGACGAGCTCGCAAGACTCGGCGCGCAGGTCTGGATGACCGGCGCCGACCCCGCGGCGTTCGCCGACATCGGCGCGACCGGCGAGATTTTCGACGTCGAGTCCGGCAGCATCGCCGGCCGTGCCTGACAGCTGCTATCGCGGCCTGCCCGCGGCCGCCTGCCCGCCGAGCACGCGGTCGATCACCTTGCCGCTCAGATACGCCGAGCCTTGTTCGGTGAGATGGATCTGATCGCTGCGGCGCCTTCTCCAGCAGGTCTGCCGCGATCCGCCATTTGCGGTCGGGCGGAAGCCAAAAATCCGGACCTTCGGGCGTCGGAACGAGGCCCCGAATCGCGCTTTGCAAGGGCCCCGGAATCAGCGGTCAGCCACCTTGAAACAGGGGCAAAAAGAACCATCTATTCAACAGGTTGTGGACGGAGACTTTGCGCTAGGCGCAGTGCCTCTTTCATGGCACAAATAGATCAATCAGCGCCTCATGCTGCGCAGCTGATTCGGGACGTCCTCGAAGGCTTCACATGACAGAACCTGCCCGGCAGACAACTGCCGACACTGAGCATCCCATTCCCATTGAATATGGCGCGGAATCGATCCGGGTTTTGAAAGGCCTCGATGCCGTGCGCAAGCGGCCGGGCATGTATATCGGCGATACCGATGACGGTTCCGGCCTGCACCACATGGTCTATGAGGTCGTCGACAACGCGATCGACGAAGCGCTTGCCGGCCACGCCACCGCGGTAGAGGTCGTGCTCAATGCCGACGGCTCCGTCACCGTGCGCGACGACGGCCGCGGCATTCCGGTCGACATTCACAAGGGCGAAGGCATTTCCGCGGCCGAAGTCATCATGACCCAGCTGCACGCCGGCGGAAAATTCGACCAGAATTCCTACAAGGTTTCCGGCGGACTGCACGGCGTCGGCGTTTCCGTGGTCAATGCGCTGTCGAGCAAGCTGCAATTGCGGGTGTGGCGCGACGGCAAGGAGCATTTCATCGAATTCGCCCATGGCGATGCGGTGGCGCCGCTCAAGGTGGTCGGCGACGCGGGCGGCAGGCGCGGCACCGAGGTGACGTTCACAGCCTCCACCGAAACCTTCACCAATGTCGAATATGATTTCCCGACGCTGGAGCATCGCCTGCGCGAGCTCGCGTTCCTGAATTCCGGCGTCAATATCCTGCTGTCCGACATGCGCCACGCGGTCGAGAAGCGCGAGGAGATGCGCTACGACGGCGGCGTCGAGGAATTCGTCAAATATCTCGACCGCAACAAGAAGGCGATGGTGCCCGCTCCGATCATCGTGCGCGCGGAGATGAACGGCATCGGCGTCGAGGCGGCGCTGTGGTGGAACGACAGCTACCACGAGAACGTGCTGTGCTTCACCAA
>NZ_JBAVNZ010000482.1:0-1852 GCF_049691595.1 Bradyrhizobium sp. | reverse complement strand
CAGGTGTGGTTCGCAGGCGTGCATTCCAACATCGGCGGCGGCTATCCCGACGATTCGCTGGCCTACATTCCCTTCGTCTGGATGATCACCGAGGCGCGAAATTGCGGCCTGAAGTTCAAATCGGACGCGGTCAAACCGCCGGCTCCGGTGGCGGACCCCGATACGTTCAAGAACGCGATTTCCAGGCGCGACAAGGACGGCCGCATCTACGATCCCCGCTCTGGTCTGGGCTCGTATTACCGCTACGGACCGCGCAAGCTGGGGCAGCTGTGCAACGCCCGATACACCAGGAAGGAAGACGACGAGGTCGTCATCGCGCGCCCGAAAATCCACGAAACGGTTTTCCGCCGCATCGACAATCACGCACATGCCTATGCGCCGGCGGGCCTGCCGCCGGTCTACGACGTCGTCCGCGAAACAGACGGCGCCATCCTGACGCCGTCGCAGTTCGGCGTGGAGGAAGACGACGAGGCAAAGGCGCGGGCCGACGCGCAGGAGCACGTCTGGAACGAAATCTGGAAACGCCGCATCGTCTACTTCGCCACCGTCGGCGCCACGCTCTGGCTGCTGGTGTTTCCGCTGGTCAGCGGGGCGCAGCGCGACGACGAATTCACCAGCCCGATCCGCTGGGTTTCGGACCTGATACGCCTGGTGGGCGGTTTCCTGCCCGGCTTTGCCTCGACCTGGGTTAACGGCTATGCGCGCGCGCCAGGTTCGTTCCTGCTGCTCGCGGCCCTGGTAGGCGGCCTGATGTTGTGGGGAATGCGCATCGCGTCGCGCATCTCGGTCGGGATGGGGACGATCTGGCGCGGCGTTCCGGACGCGCCGTCAGGCCTGCCGAACAATTTCATCTACCGGCTGCGCAGCCATCCCGTCTACATCGCTCTCCACGAAAGGTTGAAACGCAGGTGGGCGCCGGCTTTCTTTGCCCTTCTGTTCGTCTATCTCGGGTTCTGTCTCGCGAGCCATCTGCTCTACAACGTTCAGGATGTTGCGGGGCTCACTTGCATGGAGAGTGCGAGCCCGAAGGGCCTCGCCAAAGGCGAGACCATTGCCCAGCCCATCGAATTCAAGGCGTCGGATATCTGCAAGGCAACCGGAATCAAGGTCGAAGGCAATGGCGCCAGATACTACGTCAAGGTCGAAGCGATGTCGTCGGAGCCATGGAGCAATTGGTTGGGCATCCCCGTTCCAATCGGCGGCTTCTCCTCCACCGCCCAGCCGGCCTGGTATCACCGGCTCCTGCTCGCGCCATTCGTCCCGCTGCGTCGTGAACTGACGCAGGACTGGTTCCGCATCGTATTGCGATATGGCGGCGTGGGCGGCGAGGAGGACTTTATTGAACCTGATCCCGAAGACTACATCATCGAGACGGTGATCAAGCCGACCCGCAAGGGGGAGCTCTTCATCTTTGTCAACGACGCCGTCATCGGCATCCCCGGGCTGTACGACTGGTTCTACCGAAAAGACCGAGGTGCCGCGAAACTGACGGTGACGCGAAGATAGGACGCGGTCACCCAAGCTCGGCGATCTCGCCCGGCGGATCGAGACGCCGCGGCTGCCAGCCGAGTTCGCGCCGGGCCTTCTCCCCGCTCAGGCGCTGGTCGAGCGCGTAGCCGCGTGCCTATTCGGCTCCTTGACCCAGATATCGGGTGCTGGAAACTCAGCGTTGAGAGCCGTCGAGCCCACAATCTCGCGCATCTGTGAGCGCTTCACCCTCGCCTGGAGGGGGAGTTCGTATTTCGCTTCGCTTCATGCGAGCCGACCCGTCCCCCTCCAGGGAGGAGGTCAAACAAGGTCACCCCCGCTGCATCTCATACGCCTTGAGATGGGTATAGGCGATGCGCAGCCT
>NZ_JBAVNZ010000481.1:0-6203 GCF_049691595.1 Bradyrhizobium sp. | reverse complement strand
AGGAGCACTTGCGACGAAGCAATCCACGCTTTCCTTGCGGCCCGATGGATTGCTTCGCTTCGCTCGCAATGACGGCCGTAGAGCTGAGTTGCTTTTGGCTGTCTGAACACTATCAGATGCGCTCTTCACCGCGACAAATTCCGCAGCAGCAGATTCAGCGCCGCCTTCGCAAAACTCTGCATGTTGGCCTGCCTGTCAGCGCTGCCCGTCTCCAGCGTGATCACCGCGCTTTGCGGACCGGCCACCGCCATGCAGCTATGGCCGGCGGCGTCGCCGTAGCGGTTGCCGGTCGGTCCGGTGGCGCCGGTTTCGGAGAGGCCCCAGTCGGTTGCGAAGCGCTGGCGGATCCGGCCTGCGAGCAGCGTTGCGTAGGGCTCGGACGCGGAGCGGATTCCCTTCATCGTCTCGTCGGGGATGTCCATCAAAATCCGCCGCGCATCGCGGGTATAGATCACGCCGCCGCCGAGGAAATAGGCGGAGGCGCCGGGCACCGCGAGCAGGGCGGCCGAGATCAGTCCGCCGGTCGAGGATTCCGCGATCGCAATCGTCTGTTTCCGCTCGATCAGCCGCGCGGCGATCGCTTCGGCGACCGTGACCAGCTCTTTCATCTCAGCTCCTGCGAAAAATTCGTTTGAGCAATGGCGGTGGCGTGTCGGGCTTGTCGGCGAGCGAATGGTAGACCACGCGAATGAAACTGGTGCCGGCGAGTTCGGTCGGCGCCCATTTGGCATCGAGATCGGCGAACGGTTTCGCCGCCACCACGTCGTCCTCGCTTTTCCCCTCCTTGACGAGTCTTGCCATGCGGTCGCGCGCGGTGACCAGCATGGTGCGGTATTCGATCAGCGCGGCCTTGTCGGCGAGCGGGCCGTGGCCTGGCACGATCCGGGTCCTGGCGTCGGTCAATGTGAGATAGGCGTCGGCGGCTGCGATCATGCCCTTGATGTTGCCGCCATTGGCGAAGTCGATGTTGGGATAGCGGCCGTTGGTGAAGGTGTCGCCGGTCGCGAGCACGTTGGCGGTCTTGAACCAGACATAGGTGTCGCCGTCGGTGTGGGCGTTGGCGATATGCCTGAGATTGGCGACGCGGCCGCTCAGCCTGATCTTGGAAAAGTTCGTATAGGTGTCGGACGGCAGCGCGCCCTGCGGCGCCGGCGGCGTCTTGACGCCGGTCAGGCCATTGGTGGTGCCGGCTGCCAGCCTGGTCTTGACGTTGATCTGGGACACGATGGTGACGCCGTCCTTCGCGAACAGCTCGTTACCGCCGGTGTGATCGCCGTGATGATGCGTGTCGACCAGATATTTGATCGGCAGGGGCGAGATCGCCGAAATCGCGGCCTTGATCCTGTCATGCAGTGGCGCGAACTGGCCGTCGACCATGATGATCCCGTCTTTGGCGACCGCCACGGTGATATTGCCGCCCTGGCCTTCGAGCATGTGGAGGTTGTCGCCGAGGTCGGTGGTCTTGATCTCGACCTTGGAGAAATCCACCGGCGGCGCCGTGGGCGGCGCTTGCTGCGCCAGCGGGCTTCCGGCCAGCGACAGGGCGGCGGCAAGCGTCGCTATTCCGGTCCGAATCATGAAAAATCTCTCCGGCTGCCATGCCTTCCTAGCACACGAGGGCGGCGTTTGCCGAGTTGCCGGCCGGAGGCGAGCCTGCTTCAATGCGGCGCAAGAACGAAGCGGCGCGGCTGGCAAAGTGCCGCAAGCGCCCGTCCGAAACGGGAAACATCATGACCTCACCGATCGCGGGCGGCGTGGATTGCGACCTGCATCCCGCCGTGCCTCATCTGACCAGCCTGCTGCCCTATCTGAACGACTACTGGCGCGACCAGGTGACGACGCGCGGCATGACCGACCTGATCTCGCAATCCTATCCGGTCAACTCGCCGATCTCGGCGCGGCCGGACTGGCGGCCGGCGCAGGGCAAGCCGGGCTCCAGCCTTCCCGACATGCAGAAGCAGGCGCTCGATCCGTTTCGCGTCAGCTACGGCATCTGCAATCCCCTGTACGGCGTGCAGATGGTGTTCTCCGAGGACATGGCGGACGCGTTTTGCCGCGCGCTGAACGACTGGCTGGTGAAGGAATGGCTCGACCGGGACCAACGCCTGCGCGGCTCGATCGTGATCCCGGTGCAGAGCGTCGAGAAATCGGTCAGGGAGATCGAGCGCTGCGCCAGGGATAATCGCTTCGTGCAGGTGCTGATGCTGGTGATGGGCGATATGCCCTTGGGCAAGCGCGCCTACTGGCCGATCTATGCCACCGCCGAGCGGCTCGGCCTGGCCGTCGGCATCCATGCCGGCAGCAACTATCACAACCCGCCGACCTCGGTCGGCTGGGGCTCCTATCACATCGAGGATTATGTAGCCCAGGCGCAGGCGTTTCAGACCCAGTTGACCAGCCTGATCGTCGAGGGCGTGTTCGCCCGGCATCCGGCCTTGAAAATGGTGATGCTGGAAAGTGGCTTCACCTGGCTGCCGGCCTATCTGTGGCGGCTGCACAAGTTCTGGCGCGGCGTGCGGATGGAGACGCCGTGGGTCGATCGCGCGCCGCTGGAAATTGTGCGCAGCAACATCCGCTTCTCGCTGCAGCCGGTCGACGCGCCGCCCGACCCCGCGACGCTCGATCGGCTGTTCGACCATATGCAGTCGGACGAATTGCTTCTATTCTCGACCGATTATCCGCACTGGCAATTCGACGGCGACGAGGTGCTGCCGGCGGGGATTTCGCCCGATCTTGTCCGCAAGATCATGATCGATAACCCGCACGCGACCTATCCCCGCCTGAAGCAGTCCGTTCTGCGAAACAAGGAGGCGACGCCATGAACATCCAGTTCCGCTCCGGTCCGGAGCCGGCCTCGTCCGCCAGTATCAAGATCGCGATTGCCGATTGCGATATCCACCCGGCGCGCGCGACAGCGACCGAGCTCTATCCGTTCCTCGCCAGGCGCTGGCATCACCACCTCGAGACGTACGGCAAGCAGGCCTATCAGGGCATGATGGAAGGCCCACCCTATC
This sequence comes from Bradyrhizobium sp., assembly GCF_049691595.1. Lineage (GTDB taxonomy): Bacteria > Pseudomonadota > Alphaproteobacteria > Rhizobiales > Xanthobacteraceae > Bradyrhizobium. Next base: position 3,189 of record NZ_JBAVNZ010000481.1, on the reverse strand, counting down.
CGAAGGCGCAGCCGAATGCGTCGCGCCGCGATGCCTGGCCGCCGGAAGGCGGCCCGCAGGGATCGTCGCTGTCGTTCATGCAGAAGCAGCATCTCGATCCGAACAATGTCGCGCTCGGCGTGCTCAATCCGCTCAACACCGGGCAGGGCCTGCGCAACCAGGATCTGGCCGCCGCACTGGCGAGTGCGATCAACGACTGGCAGATCGAGAAATGGACCAGCAAGGATTCGCGCCTGAAAGGCTCCATCGTGGTCGCCAACGAAGACGGCCCGGCCGCGGCCGCCGAAATCCGCAGGCGCGCCGGCGACAGCAATTTCGTCCAGGTGCTGCTGCTCAGCCGCAATGTCGAGCCGCTCGGCCAGCGCCGCTACTGGCCGATCTATCAGGCCGCGGAGGAAGCGGGCCTTCCGGTCGGCGTGCACGCGTTCGGCTTCGGCGGCAATCCGATCACCGCCTCGGGCTGGCCGAGCTATTACATCGAGGAGATGGTCGGCCATTCGCAGTGCCAGCAGACCGCGCTGGCGTCGCTGGTCCTCGAAGGCGTGTTCGAGCGCTTCCCGAATTTGAAGATGATCATGATCGAGGCCGGCTTCGGCTGGGCGCCGTCGCTGTCGTGGCGGCTGGACAGGAATTTTGAGCGGCTGCGCAGCGAGGTGCCCGATCTCAAGCGCCGGCCGTCGGAATACATTCGCGACCATGTCTGGTGGACCACGCAGCCGATGGAGGATCCGGAACGGCGCGACCACCTGTTTGAGCTGATCGAGTGGATCGGCTGGGACAGACTGTTGTTCGCCACCGACTACCCGCATTGGGACTATGACGACCCGTCGCGGGTGCTGCCGGCCGGCGTCAGCGACGAGAACAGGCAGGCGTTCTATCTCGATAATGCGCGGAAGCTGTACGGATTAGCCTGATGGTTCGTCACGTCATTGCCCCGGTGGACGAGCTGCCGCCGGGGACGCGAAAATTCCTCACCATCGACGGGCGGCCGATCGCGGTCTTCAACATCAACGGCGAATATTTCGGCCTGTTGAACCGCTGCCCGCATCAGGGCGCGGCACTGTGCGAGGGCCCCTTGATCGGGCTCGCGCAATCCTCCGATCCGGGCGAGATCGAATACACGAGGTTAGGCGAGATCATCCGCTGCCCCTGGCACGGCTGGGAATTCGACATCCGCACCGGCCAGTCCTATTGCGATCCGAAGCGATTCCGCGCCCGCGCCTATCCGGTCAGTGTCGAGCCGGGGTCGAGCGTGGTGAAGGGGCCGTATGTGGCGGAGACGATCGCCGTGTCGGTAGAGAGTGACTATGTGGTGGTCGACCTATAACCCCCTCGTCATTCCGGGGCGCGCGCAGCGCGAGCTTTGATGTGCAATTGCACATCAGAGAATCCACATGATCGGGAGTATGGATTCCGGGCCTGCGCCAGGAGGCGCATCCCGGAATGACGAAAGCCAAGGCGCGGATGTGGGCGATGTCCGTTCAATGACCCAACTCGGACGTCTGGCCCGAGAGCAGCGTGATGTGCTTTGGTGGGCCGAGCCGAATTTCCTTGCAACGTATGGCCACGGCGATGATCGCAAGCGCAATAGCGGCTGCGATTGGAATACTTCGCTGAAACAATCGTTCGTACTCGACAACCGTGCCCGGCAGCTCACGCAGGCGGGGGGAAGTGGGTCAGGCAGGGATGTGCTGGCGCTGGATTGATCTTCAAATCTTGTCCCGGTGCTGCGCGCTCAAAACAGCTTTGGCCCGGGCCGGTCCTGTTTGGAAGTCCATGTCATCAGAGTCGCCGCGGCGATCATGAGGGCGATCCCGGCAATGCTGATGGCGACCTGCATGGCGATGGTGCCGGAAAATCGGGACAAGATCACGAAGCCCATGAACGACAGCAAAACGCCCAGGCAATAGATCGCCAGCGAGTTTTCGCCGCAGCGAATCATCGCCATCATCCAGGGCTTCATCAGGCCGCGCCCGTCCGGCGGCGTCAGCCGCGAGACCACGATGGCCAGCGCGAGAAAATGCAGCAGGCGCAAGGGTGCAAGGTGACTTTTATAGATCGGGTAAATCAGTTTTGACACCGCATCGGGCACAAACCCTTCAAGCTCCTTGATCTGCCAGCTCAATGTGACGACGAGGCTGAACGCGAGATAGAGCATTGCCAGCATCAGCGCGGCGCGCGACTGCACGATTGTCCGCAGCTTGCCGGCCCCCTCGTACGGATACCAGGCGCCGAACACGAACAGGACCTGCCACGCCAGCGGATTGAAGTACAACTCGCCGCTCGGCCACGCCGGCACGTGCCAGCCGAACACCTGCACCATGAGATAGAGCAGAAACGATGCCGCCAGTGCGACCGCGGCACTACGAGTCAAAAGCCACAGCAGGCCCGGAAATGCCAGATGCAGCAGCACAAAGGTGGGCAATATGTCGGTATTGACAGGCGCATATTGCATGACCGCGGCGTGGACGATGGCCGCACCGGGATCTTTGAAAAAGAACCCCGTGTTGGTTTCATCGAGATAGCGGCTGCTGCCGCCGACTACCCAGATCAGGGCGAAATAGGCGATCAGCAATAGCAGGAACGCGGCGTAGATTTCCCAGCCTCGCCGCAGCGCGCGCGTCACTGTCGTCGGCCAGCCCTGCTCTCGCAACGCGCCTCCATAGGCGAGCATACAGGTGTAGCCTGACACGAACACGAACACCTCGGTAGCGTCGCTGAAGCCATAGTTGCGAAGCGTCAGCCAGGCGAGAGCGTTATCGGGGATGTGATCAATGAAGATGAACCACAGCGCCAGCCCGCGGCACGCATCTAGCCGCAGGTCCCGGCGATCTCCATCGCTTCGAATGGCTGGAACTTTGGCAGCCCCTGGAAAATGATCGGTCACGACATCAACGAGCCCTATCCATCGCACATTTTCCGCGCGGCAGTGATGTTACAGATTCGGGAGCGATTGTCTGTATTTGATGCTGTGGATGGCTCCTCCGGCGGCGCGGGAGGGGATGCGGTGGCCGCTGAAGCGTCGGCGCGAAACGGTGTCGCAGGGCGAGTCTCTCGTGAGTGATCAACCGGCGCGCAGGACGAACGGCGCCAAAGCGTACGGCAAAACCGTGTGGTCCCGACACCCGTTGCTGGTGCCAAGCTGTCGGTGGCGGTCTCGATCCAACCGGATCGTTTCAGCCATCAAGC
>NZ_JBAVNZ010000480.1:0-3012 GCF_049691595.1 Bradyrhizobium sp. | reverse complement strand
TCGCGACCGGCGGCACCGCGTTGAGGTCGATGCTCTGGCCGTCCGAACCGAGCGTGGCGATCAGCTCGTCATGGACGATCTTGACCACCATCTGGCCGGGTGTGACCGACTTGACGACGGTGGCGCCGACCGCCTGCTCGCGGACCCGGTCGGTGAAGCTGCGGACCACGTCGAGCGAGACGTCGGCCTCCAGCAACGCGCGGCGCACCTCGCGCATCGCGGCATCGACGTCGGCTTCGCTGAGCGAACCGCGCCCGGTCAGCCGATCGAGGATGCCGCCAAGCTTTTCCGACAGATTGTCGAACAATGCCGTTGTCCTATGTTCCAAACGCTTTTGCGCCCGAGGGCGCATCGCGCTGTCGGGCGTTGGCCTCCGGCCTCCAGGGCCGGGCGGCGGGTCGAAAAGAACGTCTTTTCGAGAAGTGCCGGGGTTAAACCCCCGCGGGGTCTGAAAGTCAAGAAAACTTGACGAAAGGCGGCATTTTTGGGCCTCGGCTTGCGGGTAAATGCCCTTGCCGAAATCCGTGTTTTGGGGCCAATCGGGCCATGAAAATCACCCGCCGCCGCGCCCTCGGCCTGCTCGCCGGTCTCACCGCGGCAATCGGCCTGCCGTCCGCCTGGATCAACCGCATGAAAACCTATGACGGCCCGGTTTCCGATCATTTCGACGGCCTGCGTTTCTTCGATCCCGACGGCGTGCCGCCGAAATCGCTGGCTCAGGTATTTAGCTGGCAATTCGGCAGCGGCCGGCAGCGCGCGAGCTGGCCGGAATCGGCGCCGAGCCCGCATGCGGACACGCCACCGGCCCGGATCGACGGCGGCAAGGTGCGGCTGTCGTTCGTCGGCCACGTGACCTGGCTGATCCAGACCGCGGGGCTTAACATCCTGGTCGATCCGGTGTGGTCGATGCGGGCGTCGCCAGTGAGCTGGGCCGGGCCCAAACGACGTAACGATCCCGGTATCGCCTTCGAGGCGCTGCCTAGGATCGACGTCGTGCTGGTCTCGCACGGCCATTACGACCATCTCGACCTCGCGACGCTGTCGAATCTCGCGGCAAAATTTTCGCCGCGCGTGATCACCCCGCTCGGCAACGACGTCACCATGCGCGACGCAGACCGCGCGATCAAAGCCGAAGCGTTCGACTGGCACGACCGGATCGACCTCGGAGGCGGCATTGCCGTGACGCTGGTGCCGACGCGGCACTGGTCGGCGCGCGGCCTGTTCGACCGCAACAAGGCGCTGTGGGCGAGTTTTGTGCTGGAGACGCCGGCCGGCAAGCTCTACATCGTCTGCGATTCCGGCTATGGCGAGGGCAGGCATTTTCGCCGCGTGGCGCAAGCGCACGGTCCGCTGCAGCTGGCGATCCTGCCGATCGGCGCCTATGAGCCGCGCTGGTTCATGCGCGACCAGCACATGAATCCCGCCGACGCCGTCAAGGCGCTGGCCGATTGCGGCGCCGAGCGCGCGCTGGCGCATCATCACGGCACGTTCCAGCTCACGGACGAGGCGATCGACGCGCCGGTGATCGCGCTCGGCGAGGCGCTGGACGAGGCGAAGGTGCCGCGCGAACGGTTCGCCGTATTGATGCCGGGGCAGGTGGTGGAGATTTAATCATCGCCCCGCCCGCGTGCCCCGGATGCAGCGCAGCGCGCTTGCGGTGCGCTGCTGATCCGGCGCCCACGCCGCTTGCGGGAAAAGAAAGAATGGATCCCGGCGCTGCGGAGCAGCGTGAAGGACGCTGCACCGCGTCCGGGACACGAGGTTAGGTCACTATGGCTTTGGCTTGATCGCCCACAAGACATTCACCGAAACCGACAGCGTCTCTTCGCCTTGCGCCACCGGCGTTGCCGCGGCCCTGCCGCCCACAGCCATGTTGCCGCGGAACACCGGCGCGGGCGAACCTTCTTCGGAAATGCCGAGTGGCTGGCCCAGTGTCACGCCGGCGACTTTGGCATAGATCTCGGCCTTGCGGCGGGCGTCGGCGATGGCCTTTTCGCGGGCGTCGTCCAGAAGCTTCGAGGCCTGCGACACCACAAAATTGATGCCGCCGATATCGTTGACGCCGGCGCCGACCAGCACGTCGATCACGCTCGCGACCTTGGCGACGTCGCGCAGGCGGATCATCACCCGGTTGCTGGCCCGGTAAGCGACGATCGTCGGCGGCCCGGTGTGGTTCGGCGCGTTTTGCGGCTGCAGCGACAGCCGCGAGGTCTGAAGGTCTTTCTCCTCGATCCCGGCGCCCTTCAGCGCGAGCAACACCTTGCCCATCACGGCGTTGTTGGCCTCCGACGCTTCGCGCGCGGTTTTCGCCTCGGAAGTGACGCCGCCATCGATCTGCGCCTGGTCGGGCGCGGCAGACATGGTGGCTTCGCCGGTCACGGAAATCGCCGGCGGGAGCACCTGCGCCAGCGCGGGCGCGGCCGCCAGCGTGGCCGCAACGATGACGATCGCGATCGAATTGTTCATGCGTCTCACTTCAGCGGCACATAGACGTTGATCACCAGTTTGTCCTCCGAGGTCTTCAGGGGATCGGTGACGTACTCCTCGATGAAGGTATCTCTGGCCTCCAGCTTCTTTTCGTCGAGGTGATTGGTGATCGCCTCATAGGTGTTGTCCATGTTGTCGTAGGAGCCGCGATGAACGAATCTGAGCGCCTTGCCATCGGGCGAGTTGCCCATGCTCATCGCCTTGGTCAGGTTCTTGACGTCCTGATCGACCGGAATTTCGGCCAGGAAGGTGAAGCCGTTATCGTCGGTCGAGGTGTAGACGATCATCGAATTGCCGGACGCCTTGATACCCTGCTTGTCGAGCATGGCGGTCAGCGCCTTGAACGAATCGATCAGGGTATCGAACGCCCCGTCCCAGTTGGCGGTGCCCTTCATCATTACCACCTTTTTCGGCTCCAGTGTGAACTGCTCGCCAAAGGGATCGACGGTCTGAGCCGTCGCGGCGGGTGGCGGCGCGGCCGGGGTCTGCGCGGCGGCTGGCGGAGTCGAGGTAGACGGGCTCGCT
>NZ_JBAVNZ010000479.1:0-9758 GCF_049691595.1 Bradyrhizobium sp. | reverse complement strand
CGGTGAGGATGGAAGCGCCCTCGATCAGGCGCCGCGGCACCGCAAGGATCAGCGCCATGGTCATGTCGGCGGTGTCTTCGGTCAGAACCTTCGGCGTATTGGTCACGGTGATGCTGCGTGCGTGCGCCGCCGCGACGTCGATATTGTCGACGCCGTTGCCGAAATTGGCGATCATGCGCAGCCTGCAGTCGGGCTGTTTGAGGATTTCTTCGCTGACCACATCGGTCACGGTGGGTACCAGCACATCGGCCGAGCGAACCGCTTCCGCAATCTGCTCGCCCGTCATCGGCGTATCGTCGAGATTGAGCTTGGCGTCGAACAGTTCGCGCATCCGGGTCTCGATCGAGTCCGGCAGCTTGCGGGTGACGACGACGAGAGGCTTTTTCCTAACCGACATGTCCTGCTCTCATGAGGCTTTGGCTCGCTAACCTTAGCTTGGCAAAGGGTGCGCCGTTCAGACCTCATTAACCCGGGTGTTCGACACTGCGGTTGCCGCGCGGTCCGGTGTTTCCTCGGTGGTTTCTTTGGGTTCCCCGATATCTACCTCTGGTTTCCAGGGGAAAATCCGGGCGTTCTGGTTCAAAATCTGATCCGTCCTCTCTAGCAGAAGGCCGGGCCAAGACAAGAACCCCTCGGGAATGACAAGACCGGGGCGAGATCAGGGCGGGCACAGGGGTTTTGGGGTTTTGGGCGTTAGCCAGGGTTTCAACTCAAGAAATTTGAGCAGGCGATCTCGGCGGGAGACGGGTTGATGGCGTTAGGGCGTTTCTGTGCGGTGGCCGTGCTGGCGGGGAGCATGCTGGGCGTGTCGGCCAGCCCGGGATTTTCGGCCAAGGATTCGGGAAGCACGACCAGCGGACTGCCGGTGCCGCGTTACGTCAGCCTCAAATCCGATCATGTGAATGTCAGGGCCGGTCCGACCAAGGACAATGACGTCGCCTGGGTCTATACCCGTTCGGGCCTGCCGGTCGAAATCACCGCCGAGTTCGAGAACTGGCGCCGGGTGCGCGATTCCGAAGGCGCCGAGGGCTGGGTCTATCACTCGCTATTGTCGGGGCGCCGCACCGCGGTCGTGACCATGAAGAGCAAGGACGAGCTGGCGCCGCTCTATGATCGCGCCGACGCGACCAGCGCGGTCGCCGCGCGGCTGCAGGCCGGCGTCGTCGCGCAAGTCAAGAAATGCGTAAACGGCTGGTGCCGCGTCACCGGCAACGGCTTTGACGGCTGGATCGAACAGCGGCGGCTGTGGGGCGTCTATGCGGACGAGAGGGTGGAGTGAACCCTGCAAGTCGGTCGACAGGAACGTCGCGGCTGAAAACAATAATCGTTGCCGGGCTTGACCCGGCAATCCATCCGCTTTCAGAAAAGCCTCTGATGAAGATTGATGGGTACGCCGGTCTCAAGCCCGCGGATGACGACTTTTCCGTATCGCGCTCAGCGCTTCTTGCGCAGCCGCACCACCATGTCGACGCGGGCGATCTCATAGCCGTCGGGGACTTCCGGCATCCTCTGCAGCACCAGATGCGGATCCGGAATGTCGACCAGCTCGTGATTGTTCTCGAGATAGAAGTGGTGGTGCGCCGATACGTTGGTGTCGAAATAGGTCTTGGTGCCGTCCACGCTGACCTGACGCAGCAGGCCGGCATCGGTGAGCTGATTGAGGGTGTTGTAGACGGTGGCTAGCGACACCGGAACCTTGGCCAGCGTGGCTTCCTCGTACAGCATTTCCGCGGTCAAATGCCGCGCGCCCTTGCCGAACAAGAGCCAGCCCAGCGCCATGCGCTGCCGCGTCGGCCGAAGGCCGGCAGCCTGCAGCATCTCATTGACGTCATGCCAGGGGCAACCGGTCAGCGCCGGCTGGTGTCCGGCACCGCGCGCAGCCGAATCGACGGCGTCACCATTCAAAACCAGGGCTTGGTCGTTCATATCCACTAGAGGCACCCAACTCAGGCAATATTCCCAATAAATATAAGAAGAAAACCCATTAGATGCAAGTTTTTCGCAACTAGAACAATCCCGGGGTCAGGGAGAAACCTGCGGGAAACGCCGCAATTTACCCCCAACCGGAGTGCTTTGCCGCCCGCCGGGCGTATGTTAGAGAGCGCGCGGACCATATATGCGATTTCGGCCAAGCAATCGCCGATAGCACCCCAAGTAGCGCCAATGTGCGGGAAAATGTTCTTCCCGCTGGGAAAACAGGTCCGGTTCGCTCGAAAGCGCTCCATCGGGATATCTGAGAGAGGCGGAATACGATGCTGGATCGGCGCAGTGGTTACGAATACGAGGATTTACTGGCGTGCGGACGCGGCGAGCTGTTTGGCCCCGGCAACGCCCAGCTGCCGCTGCCGCCGATGCTGATGTTCGACCGCATCAGCGAAATCTCGCAAACCGGCGGGGAATTCGGCAAGGGCCTGGTCAGGGCCGAGCTCGATGTGAAGCCGGATCTCTGGTTCTTCGGCTGCCATTTCAAGAACGATCCGGTGATGCCGGGATGCCTCGGCCTCGATGCGATGTGGCAGATGGTTGGTTTTTATCTCGGCTGGATCGGCGGCGAGGGCCACGGCCGGGCATTGGGTCTCGGCGAACTGAAGTTCGCAGGCCAGGTGCTGCCGAACGTTCGCAGGGTTGTGTACAATATCGATATCAAGCGCGTGATGCGCTCAAAGCTGGTGCTGGGCATCGCCGACGGGTGGCTTTCCATGGACGGCGAGATTATCTATCGCGCCAAGGATCTGAAGGTCGGGCTGTTCAAGCAGGGCACCGCCCCGGCTTGAACAGGCTCATCATGCGAAAACCTAACGGCAAGGCGAGGCGAACATGAGGCGGGTTGTGATCACCGGAATGGGCATCGTCTCGTCCATCGGAAATAACACCCAGGAAGTGCTTGCAAGCCTTCACGAGGCAAAATCCGGGATTTCCCGCGCGGAAAAATACGCGGAGCTCGGCTTCCGCTCGCAGGTGCAGGGCGCGCCGACGCTGAATCCGGCTGACGTCGTCGACCGGCGCGCGATGCGATTCCTCGCCGAGGGTGCGGCGTGGAATCACGTCGCGATGGAGCAGGCGATCCGGGACTCCGGCCTCGAGCCGTCGGAGGTTTCCAACGTCCGCACCGGGATCATCATGGGCTCGGGCGGGCCGTCGGCGCGCACCATCGTCGAAGCCGCCGATATTACCCGCAGCAAGGGACCGAAACGGGTCGGACCGTTCGCGGTGCCGAAGGCGATGTCGTCGACGGCGTCGGCGACGCTTGCGACCTGGTTCAAGATCAAAGGTGTGAACTATTCGATCTCGTCGGCCTGCGCGACCTCGAACCATTGCATCGGCAACGCCTATGAGACGATCCAGATCGGCAAGCAGGACATCATCTTCGCCGGCGGCTGCGAAGAACTCGACTGGTCGCTGTCGGTATTGTTCGACGCCATGGGCGCGATGTCCTCGAAATACAATGCGACGCCGGCAACCGCCTCGCGCCCCTACGACATCAGCCGCGACGGCTTCGTAATTGCCGGCGGCGCCGGCGTGGTGGTGCTGGAAGAGCTCGAACACGCCAGGGCGCGCGGCGCGCGAATCTACGCCGAAGTGGTCGGCTACGGGGCGACGTCGGACGGCTACGACATGGTCGCGCCCTCGGGCGAAGGCGCCGAGCGCTGCATGCGCATGGCGCTCGCGACGGTGAAAACGCCGGTCGATTACATCAACCCGCATGCGACCTCGACGCCGGCCGGCGATCCGCCGGAAATCGAGGCGATCCGAAAAGTGTTCGGCGCCGGCGACAAATGCCCGCCGATATCGGCGACCAAGGCGCTGACCGGCCATTCGCTCGGCGCCACCGGCGTGCAGGAGGCGATCTACTCGCTGTTGATGATGAACAACGGCTTCGTCTGCGAGAGCGCCAATATCACCGAGCTCGATCCGGTTTTCGCCGACATGCCGATCGTGCGCAAGCGCATCGACAACGCGAGGCTCGGCACCGTGCTGTCGAATTCCTTCGGCTTCGGCGGAACCAACGCCACGCTGGTGTTCAAGCGGATGGATGCGTGAGATTTTGTTCTGACCTCGCCCCGCGCTTTGCGGGGAGAGGTCGAAATTCGTGCAGCGCGCGAATTTCGGGTGAGGGGCCTGGCACCGCAGGTGGGCAAAGCGGAAGCGTGCCCACCGTTCAAGACGACGATCTGATCTACGGATGGACGGCGGGCACAGCGCGAAGGCGCACCTTTGCCCATCTACGATCACCCCGCCGCGATCTTTTCGGCGCGCTGGAACGCCGGGCGCGCCATGCAGCGCGCCAGATAGGCGTCGAATGACGGCCGCGACGGCACCATCTTGAACAGCCGCACCGCGAAGTTCAGCCCCGAGCCGATCATGATATCCGCCGCGGAAAAATTCTCACCGAGAATCCACGGGCCGTTTTCCAGGGCCTTGTCGAGCACGTCGAACACCCGCTGGGCGTCGCCCCAGCCCGCGGCGACCGGATTCATCTCGATTTTGGTCGCGAGTTGCACCATCGCCGGCTCGACGCAGCCGGGCGCGAAGAACAGCCAGTAGAGATATTTCGCGCGCAGGGGGGCGCCAGGCGGCGGCGCCAGCTTCGCGTCGGGACAGCGCTCGGCGACATAGGTGCAGATCGCGGCGGCTTCGGCGAGCGTAGCCTCGCCGTCTTTCAGCGCCGGCACCTTGCCCATCGGATTGATCGCGAGATATTCCGGCTTGCGCTGCGCGCCGGTGGAGATGTCGGTCAGCACGCGCTCGTAAGGCTGTCCGGTCTCTTCCATCAGCCAGAGTGCGGAGAACGAGCGCGAGCGGGGCGACCAATAGAGCTGCATCATCGGGAATCTCCACGTAAGCCGTATTGTTGTTGCCAGGCAGTCCGGATGGTTCGCCAGCATCCGTGACGCTGGACAAAGAATTGTGGCGGCGTCTGGTCGAGCTGACGGCGGAGTCCGGCTCAATCGTTCTTGAAATAGTCGGGCAGCGTCTGGTCAAGCGTTGCCGCAACCAGCGCACGGGTCCTTTCGCGAAGCGTCGCGTTGCCCTGAACAGCCGTCGCAGGTTCGGGGAACAGCGAATTGTCGAGCTTGGTGAGCGGATCTTCAGTCACTCGCAGGCTTTCGGATAGTCTCGTACCGAAATTCGCGAACGGGCGGCTAATTCTCTCGTAGGTGCTGCCGTCGAGCATGCTCACCGAAATGTTGGCGAACAGGTGCGAGTGCCTGATGAGCGTTCCGAGGCCGCGATTGTACGCGCCTATGCCGTCAAGCATTAGATTGGTGCCCGGCAGTTGCCCCTTGAAGCGGGTTACAACAAGGTAGCGTTCGCATTTCGTACTTGGCGTGATGCTTCTGACGATCGCCGGCAGGCCTTCGCGCGGGTCGGGCAAGATTCGGGATGTCGGATGATAGAAGGACTCAAACGCGCCCTTCGGATAAGCGATCCTCCGCACCGTCGGATCAGCGCCGGTCGCCGCGCGTACCCGTGCGACGACGAGATCGTCGAGTCCCCATCCCTCGACTGAAACCTCGCTCTCCTCAGTCTCGAAAACCGTGACGCCAAATTTTTGTACGGCAAAACGGTCACCAATCGCCGGAATCACGCCAAGCCTGCAACGACCGGATTCTGCCGCAACCGGCTGTTTCGCGGTTGCTTTGGCCCTTGGCGTCGGTTTCCTGTCAGTCGGCTTGACCGCGGAAGTTCCGGTCTGCGCAGGCGCTGTGCCCGGTGCGGTCTGCGTCTGCGCCCCTGCGCATGCGGCGAAGCCGGAGAGAAAAAACGCCACAAAGAGAATACGCATCATGAGAACTCAACGCTTGGGAGGGCTTCTCCATAGATTGAGCCCGAGACAACCGCAAGCTGAATATGTCTCTCACGTCCTATCGGACGATGTTCTTCCTCCATCGATCCATGGCGAATCCGTGACCGGCGAAATCTCCTCTTTCTCGAACACAAAGCCCTCGCGCTCATACCAGCGCCAGGCTTTTTCGCTCTCGCGCACGCAGCGCAGCCAGATTTCATCGGGCAGAAGTTTTCGCGTGAACGCGAGCAGGTGCCGCCCAACACCGCGGCCCTGATAGTTGGGCGCGACGAACAACTGGTCGAGATATTGATCCGGAACATGCAGCGCCAGCATGGCCGCGAGCGCGCCGGCGTCCTCGGCGGCAAAAAGGCTCCAGCCCTTCCCGATCTCGGCGAGAACGAGCTGGCGTAACTGCGCCAATAGAAGGTCGCCGGCTTCCGCGAGCCCGGTCGAAACCCAGCTCTCCATCCAGACGCGGGCGATGTCGTCATATTCGTCCGGGTGAGCGGGACGGATGATCGGCGGATGCATTGACCTCTTCCCGAACGAAGTCCGGCTTCTGTATGTGGCAAGAACCCTCAGGATTGGAAACGAAGAAAAAACCCCCGCGATTTCTCGCGAGGGCTTCATCATCCCGTCAAAATCGCGGGATCAGTCCGCGGCTTGCATGCCCTGCGGCATTTTCCGCCGCCGGGCGATCTCGGTCGCCTTGGCCCGCGTCAGGAGGCGAGATCGAAGCGATCGAGGTTCATGACCTTTTCCCACGCCGCCACGAAGTCTTTCACAAACTTCTCCTTCGAGTCCGCGCAGGCATAGACTTCTGCGAGGCCGCGCAGCTGCGAGTGTGAACCGAAGATCAGGTCGACACGCGTGCCGGTCCACTTGAGTGCGTTCGTCGCGCGGTCGCGTCCTTCGAACACGCCTTCGGGCCCGGCCGCCGCCTGCCATTGCGTGCTCATGTCGAGCAGGTTGACGAAGAAGTCGTTCGTCAGCGTCTCGGGCCGCTTGGTGAAGACGCCGTGCGCGGACTTTCCGGCATTTGCGTTCAGCACGCGCAGGCCGCCGACGAGAACCGTCATTTCTGGCGCAGTCAGCGTCAGCAATTGCGCCCGATCCACCAACAGCTCCTCAGCGGACAAGCGCTGCTTGCCGCCGAGATAGTTGCGGAAACCGTCAGATGCCGGTTCGAGCGGAGCAAAGGAGTCGACGTCGGTGTGCTCCTGCGACGCGTCCATGCGCCCCGGCGTGAAGGGAACCTTCACCTCGTACCCGGCGTCCTTCGCGGCTTTCTCGATCGCCGCGCCGCCGCCGAGAACGATCATGTCAGCAAGCGAAACTTTCTTGCCGCCGGATTGCGAAGCGTTGAACTCCTTCTGGATCGCTTCGAGTTTCTGAAGGACCGTCGCCAGCTGAGCCGGCTGGTTGACTTCCCAATCCTTCTGGGGGCTAAGGCGAATGCGCGCCCCGTTCGCGCCGCCGCGCTTGTCAGAACCGCGGAACGTCGAGGCAGAAGCCCAGGCCGTCGAGACCAATTGGGACACGGACAGCCCGGATGCGAGGATCTTGGCCTTCAGAGCAGCCATGTCCGGCTCCCCGATCAGTTTATGGTCGACCGCGGGGATGGGGTCTTGCCAGGGCAGCGGCGCCTTCGGAACGAGCGGGCCGAGATAACGCACGATCGGGCCCATGTCGCGGTGCGTGAGCTTGTACCAGGCCTTGGCGAACGCATCCGCGAGCTGCTGCGGGTTCTGGTGGAAACGCTTCGATATCTTTTCGTAGGCCGGGTCCATCCTCAAAGAGAGGTCGGTCGTCGCCATCATCGGCGCGTGGCGCTTCGCGGGATCGTGCGCGTCCGGCACGGTGCCTGCGCCGGCGCCGCCCTTGGGCGTCCACTGCTGGGCGCCGGCGGGGCTCTTCGTCAGCTCCCACTCATGGCCGAACAGCGTGTCGAAGTAGCTGTTGTCCCATGTCACCGGCGTCGGGGTCCACGCGCCCTCCAGCCCGCTGCTGATCGTGTCGACGCCCTTGCCGCTGCCATAGGTGTTTTTCCAACCGAACCCTTGCTCCTCGATGGGGGCGCCTTCGGGCTCGGGGCCGACATACTTGCTCGGATCGGCAGCGCCATGGGTCTTGCCGAACGTGTGTCCGCCGGCGATGAGCGCGACGGTCTCCTCGTCGTTCATCGCCATGCGCGCGAACGTCTCGCGGATATCCCGCGCCGCGGCGACAGGATCCGGCTTGCCGTTCGGCCCTTCCGGATTCACGTAGATCAGACCCATCTGCACGGCGGCGAGAGGATTCTGAAGGTCACGGTCGCCGCTGTAGCGCTCGTCCGCCAGCCACTTGCCTTCGGGCCCCCAGTAGATGTCCTGCTCGGGCTCCCAGACATCAGCGCGCCCGCCGCCGAAACCGTAGGTCTTGAACCCCATCGATTCCAGGGCGACGTTGCCCGCGAGAATCATAAGGTCGGCCCAGGAGATTTTCCGGCCATACTTCTGCTTGATCGGCCAGAGCAGCCGGCGCGCCTTGTCGAGGCTCACATTGTCCGGCCAGCTGTTGAGGGGTGCAAAGCGTTGAGTGCCGGAGGAGGCGCCACCGCGGCCATCGCCGACGCGATACGTACCCGCGCTATGCCACGCCATCCGGATGAAGAACGGCCCGTAGTGGCCGTAGTCGGCAGGCCACCAGTGCTGCGAGTCCGTCATCAGCGCGTGGAGGTCCTTTTTCAGGGCCTCGAAGTCGAGCTTCTTGAACTCCTCCGCGTAGTTGAACGCCTCCCCCATGGGATTGGACAGGGAAGAGTTCTGGTGAAGGATATTCAGGTTCAACTGGTTCGGCCACCAGTCCCGGTTGGCCTTGGCACTGTGCATGACCGGGCACTTGCCCGCGCTCTCGTCAGTCTTTGCGTCCATGTCTCTCTCCGATCGCGTTCTGTAGTTTTCTTCGAGTTATTCCGTATGGAATTATTGTGAAGTCTGGGAGTCGTCGCCGACGAGATCCCAGTTGCCTTCGCCGGTGTCGAATTTCAGGGCGAAGCCGCGCATTTCGCGCTCTGCATCGGTCGTCGGGCGATGGCGAGGGTTCGCTGCCGGGAAAGCTTTCCGTTTCTAAGACGTGTGGTTGTCAGGCGTATGAGCAATTTGCCGTTTGGGCGTTCTCGCTGGAATCTATTTTGGAAGATATCCAGTATCAGGTCCAGTCTAATTGTCTTGAGCGATCGATCAGTTTATCTTATCGCGATGATTACGCTCCGGCAGCTTCGCTACCTCTCGGCCCTGGCCAAACACGGCCATTTCGGCCGCGCGGCGGAGGCATGCGCGGTCACCCAACCGGCGCTGTCGATGCAAATCCGCGACCTGGAGCGTACGCTGGGGGTCGCCGTGGTCGAACGGCGGCCGGGAGATGTGATTCTGACCGATGTCGGGCGTGAAATTGCCCGCCGGGGGGAGGATGTGCTGGCAGCCTCCCGCGACTTGGTCGATTTTGCCCGCCATCGCAGTGGCCTTCTGACAGGGCGGCTGACGCTCGGCGTAATTCCCTCGCTGGCGCCCTATCTGCTGCCGCGGATGCTTCCCCCTCTGCAGGGCCGGTTCCCGGAATTGCGGCTGGAACTGCGGGAAACCCAGACCAGGCAGCTCATCGAGGAGATCAAGGACGGGACGCTCGACGCGGCGATTCTGGCGTTGCCGGTCGGCGAGCCGGATATCGATGCCGTTGCGCTGTTCGAGGACCTGTTTCTGCTCGCGGTGTCCGCCGACGATCCGCGCGCGGCAACGGCGCGGGTGGCCGCCGAGGACATCGACCAGAGCCGATTGATCCTGCTCGAAGACGGCCATTGCCTGCGCGATCAGGCGCTGGCGTTTTGTGCGACCGCGCGCAGCCACAAGGGCGGCGCGGCGGGGACCGCCTTCGGCGCCTCCAGCCTCACCACCGTGATGCAGATGGTCGCCAACGGCTATGGCTCCAC
>NZ_JBAVNZ010000478.1:0-3022 GCF_049691595.1 Bradyrhizobium sp. | reverse complement strand
CAGATTCTCGATCGCCACGAAGGCGCGGCGGTTGCGAATGCCCGCGAAAGGCAGCGGCAGCCCGGCTCGAATAGCCGCGAGCAACCGCCGGAAGTTGCCGAGCGCCGAAGGTCCGTAGACCAGCGGCGGCCTGATCACCGTGACCTTCAGGCTGGTGGCTTCGGCGACGGCTGCGAGGCCTCGCTCGGCCTCGGCTTTCGAAACTGGATAAAGTCCCTTCGGGGCGGGAACATCGTCCTCCCGGAACGGGCTGTGCCCGTTGGTTTTGCTGCCGTTCACGAGTATCGTGCTCAGGTAGACGAAATGAGCGATACCCGCCTCGGCGGTGCATTTGGCGAGGCGGACGGTGCCATCCCGGTTAAGCGAGTGGTAGAGGATGTGTTCGCCGTCGGATTCCGGGCGATGAACGTGGGCCGCCAGATGCACCACGGCATCGACGTCGCGCAGCGCGGCATCCCAATTGGTCTCGCCATCGATGGAGGGGATCAGCACGTCATCGCTGCCGAGTGGCGGCCGGCGCACCACGCGCCGGACGATCCAACCTTCGTCCCTGAGCACCGGGGCGAGGTGGCGGCCGATGAAACCGCTCGCGCCTGTCAAAAGGACGACCGGCCGACCCTCTTTCACGATACTCACCCCCTGCTCACGCCGGATTCTTTAGCAGCCGATGCACGAGATTGCGATAGCTGGTCATCGCCTGCTCAAAACTATATTGCCCCGCCACCGCGACGGCGCGCTCGCCCTTCGCCCGAGCCACGCCCGGCGATGCGGCGGACCTGATCGCGGCGGCGAGTTCGGCGGGGTCGCCTGGCGGCACCACCCAGCCGATATCGTGCTCCCTGATCGCAACCGCGGCTTCCGCGCTCGCCTCGGAAACGATGGCGACGGGGCGACCTATCGCCAGCAGATTGTAGAACCTGCTTGGAACGGATACGCCGGCGGCGTTGTTTCGATACGGGATGATCCAAAGATCGGCGGACGCCAGAAACTCGGCCAGATCGGTTTCGCCGACACGGTCCATCAAGGTGACATTTGGGAGCCTGGCGCCGGCTTGTAAGGCCCGCAATCGCTCAAAGCCCGTTCCCCAGCCGGACAGCAGGAAACCGATGTCGTCGGCTTCCCGAAGCATCCGTGCGGCCTCGAACACAACCAGCGGATCATGCGTGAATCCGAGGTTGCCGGAAAGGCCGACCACGAAACGCCGCTTGCAAAGACGCCGGAAGCGATTGTCCGGCTCGACCGGGCGCAGGCCGACGGGGAGGGTGGCCCAGTTCGGAATGAAGCAAATCTTCTCCGGCGTCACCGCCTTGTATCGCCGGAGCAACCGCGTGGTGTCACGGCCGATCACAATGACCGCGCTAAGCGCGCGGTACATCAACGCGTTGGCGCCATGAATGGCCATTGCGGCCATCGAGCGCGGGCGCATCAGTCCCGACATGACCAGGACGTCCGGGAAAAGATCGTGCAGGATCAGGACGGACCGGGCGCGGCGCAACCACGCGGCGGCGGCGACCGAATAGGGCAGCATGAAGGGCGCGGTGACGGTGAGGACCACATCCCCCGGTCGCAGCCGCATCAGCAGGACGATAAAAACACGCATGCTGAACAAAAGCTCGGCGGTTGCACGTTTCACGAGCGCGGCCTTTGCAGGCATCCAATTCCTGATTTCGACGATGCGCGGGCGACCGGGACCCTCGGAAGCTGCCGCGGCGGAACCGTTCCAGCCGGAAAAGACCGTAACGGGAAAATCCAGGGCCAGATGCTCGGCAATGGAAGTCATGAATATCGCGGTCGTGCTGGAATCCGGAGCGTAGTGCTGGCTCACGACAACAATTTTGCTCGAGCGCCGCATCGTGGTCCTTATTTCCGCAATGACGGCGAGGATAGCATCGGACCGGACGTACCTCGCTCTCGCGTGTTTGCGAGCGGAACGTCTGGCGAGGGCGCGTCAGATCGGTAAATCGGGTCCGCGATCGGTACAACCATTGCACACTGGCTAAATCTGGAGGGTGGCGAAGCCGCAGAGGTCTGCGAGATGGATAGAAATCTAGTAACTCGGCGCCGAGATCAACACGATTTTGAGCGGCGAGCATGAACTCGGCCGCCATGCGACCACATCGGATCATCGCTCCACTATCGACAATCCCCCGTTTGGCTGCTAGCGGCATTTGACGCGCGAAAGGCTGCAACCTTGATCCACGATGCTCGGTTAATGGATTTGACGACCGGGGGATGTTCCCATTGGCATATCGCCCGATCGGCGCGGGTCGCGGGTCGGCAATCCTGGCCGGTCAGGCCATGATGAATCCCGCACGCTGAAAATGGCCGCGGAAAGACCCAGCCATCAATTGATAGGAAACTCTGCGTGGAACGCGAGCGCATTTCTCGTCGTCGTCGGACTGAATTTGCTCGTTCTTCCGTTCGTCCTGTTCCGGCTCGGGGCAACCGTGTTCGGCGTCGCCGGCCTGGTGACCGCGTGCATCGCTCCCGCGCTGGCGTTCGGCAACTCGCTGGCGCTGTCGACGACACGGGAGCTCGCCAACCGCCTGGCGCCGGGCGAGCGGGCCGAATCGCGCCGGTTTTTCGCGACATCATTGCTGTTGGCAGGTGCGGGAGGCGTGCCGATCGCGATGCTGCTTGCGCTGACCGGTCCGCCGCTTGCCCGTCATATCTTTCATCTGGACGGCGAGGTGGCCGACGATCTGACCCTGGCCTTTCTGTTCGGCGCGGCCGGATGGCTGAGCCAGTGTGTCTCCGGGGTGTTTCTGGCGCTTTTCACTGCGCGTCAGGATTATGCAAGGCTTGCGTCGGTCAGCATGGCGAGCGCGGTTATTTCGACGTCGGCGATGTTGGTGCTGATACCGCGCTGGCCACAGGCCTCGACGTTTCTTGGCTGTCAGGCGCTGGGCTTCGCCATTGGGCTGCTCGCATCATTTGCGATTGCGCGCCGGCGGCTGTGTGAATGGATGGCGTGGCCCGCGCTGCATCGCGGGCCATTCGGCGGCCTTGTAACCCTTGGAGG
>NZ_JBAVNZ010000477.1:0-1582 GCF_049691595.1 Bradyrhizobium sp. | reverse complement strand
ATCGTCCTTGCCGAAGTCTGGCGGGACGTTTGGATGGTGCGACAGCACACCTGTTTTGACAGAGCGGAGAGACTATGGCCGGCAAGGTGAGAGTTGGCATTGGCGGTTGGACCTTCGAGCCGTGGCGAGGCGTGTTCTACCCGCCCGGCCTCGCCCGCAAGCGCGAACTGGAGTTTGCGCAGGGGAATCGCTTGAAGATGATCAGCCGGCGCTCCGCAGGATGTCGCCGAGGTAGTCGGCGTTCCATCCGGCTTTTTTGCGGCGCACCTTCAGGCTTGTCTTGGACTTTGGCGCCTGAAGCATGTTCAGCGCCACCCCGGAACGGGATCCGGGGCAAGCGTGTCTGACGATGGACATGTTTTCGGGGCCGTACCCAGTCCGCAATCGGCACTGGTCCTCGTCGAAGATAACGTCGAGCGTCCAATGCAGCCGGTTTTCGACACCCCAGTGGGCTCGCACGACCTCGGCAAACGTCTTGGCCGGAAGCTTCTTTGAGCACAGATAGTAACGCCGGGCAGTTTCTATCGCGCCGTTGCGCTCGAATGAGCTCTCGACCATGCCGATCATCGCCAACCCTGGGAACTTGATCTCGCCGGGATAGCGGCGGTCGGACATCAACCAGTCGATGTCGTGGCACACGGTGTGGCTTCGGATTTCGAGACGGCCGTGATCCTTGTCCGTGGTCACGACGGTCTGCGTGATGACGCCCGCTTCCTTGGGATCGGCAAACAACCGCTCGACCTCGTCCTGCAAGGCCGGGCGGTTGCCCTTCAAGGCCAAGCAGTAGTCGCCGCCTTTTTCGATGATCTTATCGGCGATGGCCGTCTGACATCCCATCGCATCGATGGTGACGATCGCGCCCTTGAGATGCAGACGCTCCAGCAGCAGCGGAATGGCAGTGATCTCGTTGGATTTCTCCTCCGTCGCCTGCTGTCCGAGCACGAGCCGCTGACGGCTGGCCCAAGCCGAGACGAGATGCAGTGGCTTGCGATCCTTGGCTTTATCGTGCGTGCGCCGTGAGGTCTTGCCGTCGACGGCGATGATCTCGGGATCGTCATCGCGCAGGCAAGCGACCCAGTCCTTGAAGCACGATTTGAACAGCTCGGGATCCAGTGCGTTGACGACATCGGTCAGCGTGTCATGGCTCGGGATATCGTCGCGATACAACAGATAGCGGCGCAGAAAATCGAGCCGCTCACGGCCCCACTCGCAGACCTCGACGAGATCGTCGCAGCCCGCGATCGTAGCAGCCAGGACGAGCAGCATGATCTCGGGTAGCGGGAACACGACCTTGGCGTTCTGGCGCGGATCATCGAGCCGCGCGAAGTGATCGAGGAGCGCGATCTTTGAAGTGGCGGCGGGCGTCGTCGACAAGGATGTGCTGAGTGCTGCGGACATGGGCGATCTCCAACCGATTCGGTTGGCACCCCATGAATCACACCGACTCACCCCTTGGGAAACTTATTCGGATCGGCGCAAGACCCTTTCTCGAGCGATTGCCCTGGGAGTTTGCGTCCAAGGCCTTGACCTCGATCGAGATCAACGGCACTTACTATTCGACTTTCAAGCCGGACAGCTGGCG
>NZ_JBAVNZ010000476.1:0-4841 GCF_049691595.1 Bradyrhizobium sp. | reverse complement strand
GCCGGCCGGCGGGCCCCACCCGCCGCCCTTCACCACGACCCTGTCGAACAACGCGCCGCTTTCGTTCGGCATGGACGCGGAAGCGGCCGCGCGCGCACTCGGCACGCCGCTCACTTACGTCAGCGGCCGCCCGGGCGATGAAATCTATCTTGCCTTCCGCAATATCGGGGGCAGCGGACTATTCCCGCACAAGGACCGGCTCTATCTGCAATTCCGCAAGGGCCGGCTGGCTGGCTGGAAAGGCGACTGGGGCCACAACTGGATGTGGCGGTAACCCCGCCTCCTTCCTCGAGAGACTTCGTGCAACCCTCAACGCAATGGATGACCCGTGGGACGAGATATCAAACTGACGGCTTCGGATGGTTTCAAACTGGGCGGCTATCGCGCCGATCCCGCGGGCACGCCGAAGGCGGCCATCGTGGTGATCCAGGAGATCTTTGGCGTCAATCACCACATCCGCGCGGTGTGCGATCGATTGGCGGGCGCGGGCTATGCCGCGATCGCCCCATCGATCTTCGACCGCATCGAGCCGAACTTCCAGTGCGGCTATTCGCCCGATGAGATCACGAACGCCCGCAAATTCGTCGCCAATCCCGACTGGGCCGCGATGCTGCGCGATGCCCAGGCCGCGATCGACGCGGTCAAGGATGTCGGGCCGGTCGGCATTATCGGTTTCTGCCTCGGCGGCAGCGTCGCCTACGCCGCCGCGACCAAGCTGTCGGGCCTGTCGGCGGCCGTCGGCTATTACGGCGGCGCCATCATTCGCTTCGCCGACGACAAGCCGAAGGTGCCGACGCAATTGCATTTCGGCGACAAGGACGCCGGCATTCCGCTGACCGATGTCGAGGCCATCAAGTCCAGGCGCCCCGATGTCGAGGTCCACGTCTATCCCGGCGCGCAGCACGGTTTTCATTGCGATGAGCGCGCGAGCTATGACAAGACCAGCGCCGACATGGCCTGGCCGCGCAGCCTTGATTTCTTCGCGAAGCATTTGAGGTAGGCGCGACAAAAGCGCCTGCTCCATCGTCATTCCAGGATGGTCCGCAGGACCAGACCTCAGATGCGCAATTGCGCATCGGAGAATCTCGAGATTCCGGGTTCGTCGCTTCGCGCCGCCCCGGAATGACGGTTTCAGAACCAGCGTTCGCCGACGAGCACGGTATCGCCTGGGCTGAGCGAGGTGCCGAGCGGCACCATGAAGCGGCCCGAGCCGGAAGCGTCGGTATGAGTCACCGTGACGCGGTCACGCCGCGCCCGTGGCGCGAAGCCGCCGGCAATCGCCACCGCGCTCTCAACCGTGATATTCGGCACGTAGGGATACTGCCCGGGCGCGGCGACTTCGCCGAGAATGAAGAACGGCCGATAGGCTTCGATCTCGACCGCGACCGAAGGATCCCGGATGTAGCCTTTGCGCAGCCTGGCGCCGATTTCTGCAGCCAGTCCCGCCGGACTACGGCCCCGTGCGGGGACCGTTCCGATCAGCGGCATGGTGATGGAGCCGCCGGCATCGATCGCGTAGGTATTGGTGAGGCCTTCCTGGCCGTAGACCACGACGCGCAGTCGGTCGCCGGCATCGAGATGGTAGGCCGCGTCGTACCGCAGCGGCACCGGCTCGGGATAGGCGACGGAGAGGGGCGCATCCGAGCCGCGAGGTGCTGCGGCAAAAGCGGAGCGCAGCGCGCCGATGGCCCCGCCGCCGGAATCCGCAACGGCAGCCGCGGCCGGCGCGTGAGCCGCGCCATAGGCCATCGAATCAAGATCGCCTTGCGGCTGCGCGACCGCGACGGGCCCGGACGTGCGCATGCAGCCCGGCAAGGCAAGCGCCGTCATGATGGCCATGATTGAAAGTCTGAACGCGCGCGCAACCCGCACCGGAGCCATCCCTCAAAGCGAGAATGCCCCAGTCTTGCGCCAATTATGGTTAACAAACCGTTGTTTGCGCGAGCAGAACGGGAGGGCCGGAAATCCCCGCCTCCCCATCACGCGCAACGATCAGGCGGTGACGCCGACCCCGATCGGGCATGCCACGCCGGTACCGCCCAATCCGCAATAGCCGGCCGGATTCTTGGCGAGATATTGCTGATGATAGTCCTCGGCAAAGTAGAACGCCCCTGACGGCGCGATCTCGGTGGTGATCGCGGGAAGACCCTTCGCCGCCAGCGCCTTTTGGTACGCCGCTTTCGATGCGTCCGCGGCCTTGCGCTGCGCATCGCTGAACGTGTAGATCGCGGAACGATATTGGGTGCCGACGTCATTGCCCTGGCGCATGCCCTGCGTCGGGTTGTGGCTTTCCCAGAACGTCTTCAACAACTGCTCATAGGAGAGCTTGTTCGGATCGAACACGACCAGCACCACTTCGGTGTGACCGGTGCGGCCCGAGCAGACCTCTTCGTAAGTCGGGTTCGCGGTGTGACCGCCGGCATAGCCCGCGGCCGTCGCGTAGATGCCCTCGCCGAGTTCCCAGAATTTACGCTCCGCGCCCCAGAAACAGCCAAGCCCGAACACCGCCTGCGCGAGGCCTGCGGGATAAGGCGGCTGCAGCTTGCGGCCGTTCACGAAGTGGGTGGCGGCGGTGGGAATCGGCGTGGCGCGACCTGGCAGCGCTTCGGCTGCGCTCGGCAACGCGGCGGTCTTGCGCATGAACAACATCGATCACCTCCAGGCGGGACATCGGCTGACACGGAAGCGGCGACAGCCGCTGCACCTTGTATGTATATGTCTTTACGCCGGGTCTTGCAGCCCTGTTACCGGCAAGCGGCCGGGCTAATCCCGCGAATAGCCGATCAGGGGCTTGCGGGGCCGGAACAAGATCATGAGCAGGATGCCGACCACGCCCAACACGGCGAAAACCGGCTGATCCAGGATGACTTTGATGACGCTGTTCCAGAGCCAGGGTGCGATGCCCTCTACCAAGGCCCGAAATGCCTGCTGGCTGGACTGGTGGATTTCGTTCCAGAACTGGCCGAACCGGGTGAAACGGAGGTTCTGGTCGGCCACGAAGCGCGCGCCGTCATAGACCATTAAGATGAAACCGCCGGCCAGCAGCAACAGGCCGATAAGTCGGAAGAAACCGCGGATCATGCACCACCTGATATCCGTTGCGCCCAAAAGGCGAGCAGCCCATTGGCGGGGGTCCTCGAGAAATTCAACCTCGTCAGCATCTTATCGGCCAATCCCGGCTGGCTTCCTGTTCTTCTTAAGGGGGCCGGAAAACGTTGACGCTGCCGGGCGCCCCCTCTATAAGACCCCCCAATGGCGGCGGGCGCAATCCCGCCGCCGCTGTTCTTTGAGCAGCGCCGCGATACGGGCATTTTCGCCCCCAGGCACGGCATCCTCAAGAACGCGATTGGAAAACACACCCGAGTCGATCTCGCGATTTGAACAGCCGGCGCGCTTCAGCCCGACCACAGAGCGACCAGCGCCGAAGGATAGTTGAGAACATGGCCAATACCTCCTCCGCCAAAAAGGCGACCCGCAAGATTGCCCGCCGCACCATCATCAACAAGTCGCGCCGCACCCAGATGCGTGGCGCGGTTCGAACCGTCGAAGAAGCGATCAAGAGCGGCGATCGCGATGCAGCACTGAAGGCGATGGCGCGCGCTGAACCGGAACTGATGCAGGCCGCGCAACGGAACATCATTCACAAGAATAATGCGAGCCGGAAGGTTTCGCGTCTGGCGCACCAGATCGCCAAGCTCGCAAAGTGAACTGACAACAAAAATCATCCGTCAAAAGCCCGGCTCCGCCGGGCTTTTTGTTTCGCGCCGTCGAATTGCTTTATTGCGGCATGACCGGCTGCGTGCCATAGCTCGCGTACCGGTATTTTTACGAGGTGCAGTTTTGGTGCACCGGCAAGTCTGTGCGTTTCGCCGGAACTCCCGCACCTTGCGGCCATGAAAATGGAGCGGCGGCAGGCGTTCGACGCGACGGACCGCGCGGGAGTTACCCTGAAAAACAATTCCGAAAAACTTCGTTTCGCTAGTCACTTATCCCCATAGCAGGGCCAAGCGTTTCGAAAACCGGCTGTCGCGGCAGCGAGCGTAAGGATTTTGTGAAAATTTTTTGCGACTGCAGCAGGGTTTGTCATACCCGCGATTCTTCACACTGATTCAAAAACTTGCTTTCGAGCTTCGCAGTTGCAGGGCGGCAACACTGGCGAAGACTCGCTCGCGAACTCCGAGTCGATGGATTGTCAGAAACTGCGCATAGTGCAATTCTTCAATCGCTCGCGGCGCCTGCGGCTCTCCAGATCAGCGCGGTTTGAGACCCAAGGGCGGACGTGCAAATCGGCGGCGGTGTGTGCGTTAGCGACGCTTTCCAAGCGATGCTGAATGGGAAAACCATAGAAATATGGGGACGGTAGTCCTGTGTCTAGATTCTCCAGGCGTTGCGCCAATCTTACCGGCGCTTCGAACAAGAGGGATACGCACCGGGCCACTACATTGGCAGCGGGGAATGTGGAGCCGGCGAACGGGTTGAAGAGGACAGACTGAGGTACGCGGCGGCACAGCGCTGGGCATTTCGGTGCCTGGTAGCGGCAGACTGAATTTGGAAAACACGTGCGAGATGACAACTCGCCGCGGTTAATTTAATCGCGGCGAGGAGGGGGGAGGTACTATGCTTTACGGAATCATCACGGCATTCAGAATACGAATTTCGAACGATAGCTCATCCGGCGCTTTGAATTTTCAGATCGCGCGATCCTTTGCGCGAGTTCCCGGAAGATCGCTGAGTACGCGCTGAACTCGCCGGCGCTTTTTCTCCAGTCGATGATCTGACCGCGGCGTTTTCGCCGAACGGGGATTCATGTTCGGAACAGAAGACCTCGCTTGAGGTCACGC
>NZ_JBAVNZ010000475.1:0-4352 GCF_049691595.1 Bradyrhizobium sp. | reverse complement strand
GGCTTCATCTCGCTCCGCTCGATTCGCCACCCTCTCCCACAAGGGGAGAGGGTGCACTGCGCCGAGCGGCTTATCCCTTCACAATCCTCCGGCAATGCTCCCACGCCGCCTGCATCAAATTCTCGCTCGCCTCTGGCGTGCGGAAGGCCGAATGCGCCGACAGCGTCACGTTCGGCAGCTTCGTCAGCGGATGATCGGCGGGCAGCGGCTCGATGTTGAAGACGTCGAGCCCGGCGTGCCGGATCTGGCCGGATTTCAGCGCGTCGATCATAGCCTGCTCGTCGACGATGGCGCCGCGCGCGGTGTTGACGAGGATGACGCCGGGCTTCATCGCCTCGATGCAGGCGCGCGAGATCAGCCCGCGCGTCTCGTCGTTCAATAACAAATGGATCGAGACGACGTCGCTCTCGGTCAGGAGCTCGTCGAGATCGACGAATTCGACTTTCGGATGTTGTTTGGGCGACCGGTTCCAGGCGATGACACGCATGCCGCTGCCGAGCGCAATCCGCGCGACCTCGGCGGCGATGCCGCCAAAGCCGATCAGCCCGAGCGTCTTGCCGGTCAGCTGCATGCCGTCGTCGCGCAGCCAGTTGCCGGCGCGCATCTCGCGGTCCATCTCGGCGATGCCGCGCGCCGAAGCCCACATCAGCGCGATCGCGGCTTCCGCCACCGCGGTGTCGCCATAGCCCTTGATCAGGTGCACGGCGATTCCGAGCTCGGCGAGCGCTTCCGGGTTCATGTAGCTGCGCGCGCCGGTGCCGAGAAACACCACGTGCTTCAGTCCGGCGCAGTTTTTCGCGACATCGATAGGCAGCGCGGTGTGATCGACGATCGCGATCTCCGCGCCGTCCAGCACCTTTGGCAGCTGGTCCGGCGTGACGTCGGGATCGCGGTGGATCCGCACCCTGGGATCATCAGGCTTTTGCAGCCGCTCGAAGATCACGGCCAGCGATTCACTGGCGTCGACAAAAACCCCGCGCATGGCAGCCTCCGGCAATCGAGATGATGATCAGGACGCGACGCCGGCGAGCGCCAGCACGGTATGCATCAGGACGTTGGCGCCCGCCGCGCAATCGGCTTGCGTGGCGTCTTCCAGCTCGTTGTGGCTGACGCCGTCCTTGCAGGGCACGAATACCATCGCAGCCGGCATGATCGTATTGAGGTTGCAGGCATCGTGGCCGGCGCCCGAGGTGATGCGGCGGTGGGAATAGCCAAGCGTCCTGGCGGCATGTTCCACCGCGTCTACCAGTGTTGGATCGAAATCGGTCGGCGGCTTGCGCCAGACAAGGTCGAGCTGGACCTCGACCTTGCGGCCGGCCGCGATCTCGGCTACGGCGGCGCGCAAATCGCGATCGAGCGCGTCCATGATGGCGGCGTCGGCGCTGCGGCAATCCATCGTGAAGGCGATCTCGCCGGGGATGACATTGCGCGAAGGATTGGCGATCACGGCCTCGCCCACCGTGCCGACCGCCTTGGGGCCGTGATTGCCCGCGATGCGTTCCATCGCCAGCACGATTTCCGACAATGTCGCCAGCGCGTCGCGCCGCAGCCGCATCGGCGTGGTGCCGGCATGGCTTTCGAAGCCCACGATCCTGCCGTCGTACCACAGCACGCCTTGGCCGGAATCGACCACGCCGATGGTCTTGTGCTCGGCTTCGAGGATCGGGCCTTGCTCGATATGAAGTTCGACGAAGCCCGAGAATTTCTGGGTGCCGACCGGGCTCTTGCCGCGATAGCCGATGCGCTCGAGCGCTTCCGCGACGCTGACGCCGTCGGCGTCCTTGCGCGAAAGAATGTCATCCGTCGTGAAATCGCCGACATAGGCGGCCGAGGCCATCATCGCCGGCGCAAACCGCGAGCCTTCTTCGTTGGTCCAGTTGCAGATGCAGATCGGGGTCTCGGTTTCGATCCCGGCGTCGTTGAGCGTGCGCACCACTTCGAGCGCCGCCAGCGTGCCGAGCACGCCGTCGAATTTGCCGCCGGTCGGCTGGGTGTCGAGATGCGAGCCGAGCCCGACCGGGGGCTTCGACATGTCGCGCCCCCGGCGCAGGCCGAACATCGAACCGAGCGCATCGACATGGACCTCGAGGCCGGCTTCTTCGCACGCCTTGCGGAACCAGTCGCGCACCTGCTTGTCCTCGGGCCCGAGCGTCAGCCGCCGCACGCCACCCTTGGGGGTGGCGCCGAATTTCGCGGTCTCGTGGATCGTATCCCAAAGCCGGGCGGAATCGATCTGCAGGTTGGAGGCGATTTTGGTCATGGAGCCATTCCGGAAAACCTGGTGGTGCGCGTTGGTGGCTTGCATGGTAGAACTGTCCCGCACCACCTGTCGAGGCATGGAGCAGTGGGGATGAATATCGAGCTGGCGCGACGCGAGCAGGCCGACCTTCGCGGGCCGAGGGTACTTCCGAGCCTGCAGGCGCGCCTTGACTGCCGCGCCGGGATGGCGACCACCACGGCCGGCGTAGCCAACGGCTTCGTCCAGGGCAATCTTGCGATCCTGCCGGAGAAACTCGCGGCCTCATTTCATCGCTTCTGCCAGCTCAATCCAAAGCCGGTCCCGATCATCGGCATGTCCGATGTCGGCGATCCCCGCATCCCATCGCTCGGCCTCGACCTCGACATCCGTACCGACCTGCCGCGCTACCGGATCTGGCGCGACGGCGAGGTGGCGGAGGAGCCGACCGACATCATGGCGCACTGGCGCGACGATCTTGTCGCCTTCGTGCTCGGCTGCTCGTTTTCATTTGAAGAAGCGCTGATGGAGGATGGCCTGCCGATCCGTCATATCGAACACGGGGTACGGGTGCCGATGTATCGCACCAACATTGCCTGCGCCTCGGCAGGTCCGTTCGCAGGACCCATGGTGGTGTCGATGCGGCCATTCAGGCCGGCGGATGCGATCCGTGCGGTGCAGATCACCTCGCGCTTTCCGTCCGTGCATGGCGCCCCGGTGCATCTCGGCCATCCGCATTCGATCGGCATCGCCGATCTCGCAAAACCCGACTACGGCGATCCGGTGCCGGTGGAACAGGACGAGATTCCGGTGTTCTGGGCCTGCGGCGTCACCCCGCAGGCGGTGATCGCGGCCGCGAAACTGCCGTTCGCGATCACGCACGCGCCCGGATTGATGCTGGTGACGGACCTGCGGAACAGGCAACTTGCGGTGCTGTAAATCGTCATTGCCGTGCGCAAGGCGTATCTGGGGCTGTGATCCCTATGGTATTGCCGCATACGCAACCGTCATCCTGAGGTGCGCGCTCTTGCGCGCCTCGAAGGATGGGCCGCCAGCGCGAGTGGCCATCCTTCGAGGCTCGCCGAAGGGGCTCGCGCCTCAGGATGACGTAGGTGTGTGCGGCGAATGCTCCGGCAGCCCCAGCCCAAACGTCTTCGCCAGATCCGCCACCTGCTCTGGCGACAGATAGCGCGGGTTCAGCCCGCGCAGCAGCAGATACAGCTTTGCCGTTTCCTCCAGCTCCTCGATCGCGAACACGGCGGCTTCCAGCGTATCGCCTGACACCACCGGGCCGTGATTGGCGAGCAGCACCGAGGAATATTTCCCGGCCAGCCCCTTGATCGCATCCGCCACCGCCGGGTCGCCGGGCCGATAATACGGCACCAGCGCGGTTAGCCCGCATTTCATCAGGTAATAGGGCGTCATTGGCGGCAGTGCTGCTTGGGGGTCGATTTCGGGCAGCATCGACAGCGCCACCGAATGGGTGGAATGCAGATGCACCACTGCGCGGGCCGCGCCCCGCGTCTGGTAAAGCGCCGTATGCAGCGGCACTTCCTTGGTCGGCGGATCGCCGGAGATCAGCCAGCCATCGGCGGCGAGCCGCGACAGGCGCGCCGGGTCGAGCGCGCCGAGCGAGACGTTGGTCGGCGTCACCAGCCAGCCGCCGTCATCGCGTTTGACGCTGATATTGCCCGACGAGCCCGGCGTCAGCCCGCGCTCGAACAGCGAGCGGCCGAGCCGGCAGATTTCCTCGCGGATTTTCGTTTCACTCACGGACATATATTTGGCCGCATACCTGTTTCCCGCCTTGTCTCACGCTTTGGCAGCGCGGCCAAGCCGTGATACCCAGAAGCAAAGCCGCGGCCGGATCGCGGCCGCAAAAAGCCTTGGGGAACGCCGCATGCCTGAATCATCCAAACCGCCGATCGCCGTGATCGGGCTGGGCTCGATGGGGTTCGGCATGGCGACCTCGCTCAGGCGGGCAGGCTTTGACGTCACCGGCTGCGACGTTTCGGCCGACGCGGTGGCGCGCTTTGTCGCCGATGGCGGCAAGGGCGCCAAATCACCGGCGGAAGCCGCCAAAGGGGCCCACATCGTCGTCAGCGTGGTCGTCAAC
>NZ_JBAVNZ010000474.1:0-1537 GCF_049691595.1 Bradyrhizobium sp. | reverse complement strand
GTGCGGTTATGGCGTTCATGGCGGCGTCTCCAGACAGGTCCTCGGCGAGGACGGTCATCAACGCCAGACTGACTGATGGCGCGGCGATTTGCCGTGATGCGCGTCACGCGCCATGCGAAGGCCGGCGACCGGATCGGGCGAAGACAAAAGGACCGGCCCGACGGTCCAAAATCCCACCTCCGGGCGTTGCGCCAAAACGCTGATTTCATCAGGCCGATCAAGGTGATTTGGGTGGTCCAGTCCTCGGTGCGAAAATAATCCGCTTGGCGCTCCCCCCAAATCAATCCTACAAACCCGGCCATCCCGTCCCGCAAGAGGGACGTATCGCGATCGTCACGGACGTTGGGTGCGGGATGCGGTGGACGCGGCAGCGTCGGGCGCGATCGCGGTCGCAGGGCGGGTTTCCCGTGAGCGACCGGACGGCGCGCAGACGACCGGCGCTGATGCGTACGGCAAAACCGTGTGGTCCTGGCACCCGTTGCTGGTGTCAAGTCGGCGGAGATTTTGCGAACCCGACCGGGTTCGACAGATCGTCAATTCGCCGACGACGGTGACAAGACGAATTCGTCACCGGGGAGAGCTCGGCATAAGCCGTAAAGCCATTGCGCAGGGAAGGCCGGAGGCCCCGGCTGATACCTGTATGCTCGTGTGCGCATTCTTATGCACATCTGCACACGAGACCGCGGGTGCCAGCCAGCACCCGGCCTTCCCTGCGCCCTCGTTTCAAAAGGGCGAAGATTTTCGAACAAGACTCGGGCGCATCGCGCCGCGGGATCGTGAAGGTGTGTCAGAGGCCTTCGAACTCGCCACACCTTCAGCCGTCATCACCCGCGCATGCGGGTGATCCAGTATTCCAGAGGCAGCAGCGATGAAACCGAGAAGCCGCGGCGTACTGGATACCCCCGCATGCGCGGGGTATGACGAGCAACTATGGCGCGGCGCAGTGTTCCGTGTCCCGGACGCGGTGCAGCGCAGAGCGCTACTCCGCAGAGCCGGGATCCATGCTTGCTCACGACGCTACCATCGGCCCATAGCCCCAACCATGGGCCCCGGATCAGCAGCGCACCACGCCGCCAAGAGGCGGCGCGCTGCGCTGCATCCGGGGCACGAGAGCCGGTCAGTTCAACTTCCTCCCGCCATCGGTCACGGCATCGAGAAACGCCCCCACCTCGCGGTTCAAAAACTCCACGTCGGCGGCAATCGCGCCGCCGGCGGCGGCGTGGCCCGTTACCGTGCCGGGGCTGATCGTCATCAGCTTCGCGCCGGCGATGTTCTTGGCCGCCTCGATCGGCTCGAATTCCGGATTGAGCAGATCCTTGGTGCCGGTGAGGATCAGGGTTTTTGCCTTGATCGAGGCCAGCGCCTTGGCGGTGTCGCCGCCAAAGCCGGCGGTGGTGCCGACGTCGTGCCGTTCATAGGCAAAAGTCTGGTAGATCCAGTCATTGGCGTCGAACGCCTTCAGCACCGCGGTCTCCTGCGCCTCCAGCCACGGCAGCACGTCCGTGCCGTTCCTGAACTGCGCCGCATACATGTCCGG
>NZ_JBAVNZ010000473.1:0-17032 GCF_049691595.1 Bradyrhizobium sp. | reverse complement strand
AGCGCATGGAAAGCCAACAGACCGGTGAGCGGGCGGGGTCAAGGCCGTAGCCGCCGAAGGCGGGGGCGCGTCAGCGCCAGCCTTGAGGCCGCCCGCTCACCGGGCTACTTCTCAGCATAGTTGCTCTGTGCGGGACGGGATGGGGCGAGCTTGTAGAGATGATTTGCCCGTCGGGGAAAGCGGAAAATTTTTGCAAATGGGGCTGGACACCGAATTGCCCGACGGGCGGTGATTTGCCCGTCAGGCAAGAATTGGCTGGCGTTTGGCCAATCAGATGCCGCGTGTAGGATGGGTTGAGCCTGCGAAACCCATCACGCCCGCACATGCATTGATGGGTATCGCTTTCCGCTCCTCCCGTCCTACGAGCTGCAATTCGTCGCCAAGCGCCGAATTGTTCGCGCTCGCCGGCAGGTCCGTAGAAACCCATCATCTCCCTGGGAGGCAATCGATGGGTTTCGCAAGGGCTCAACTCATTCTACGCGCTACGCGCTAAATGTCCGCAAACACCTCCAGCAGATTTCCATCCGGATCGCGGAAGAACAGCGTGCGATGTCCGAAGACCTGGTCAGTGGGCGGTGCGAGCAGATTGACGCCCTGCCGCACGAGTTCGTCGGCGCACTGATCAACTTCACGAGCGGAAACCTTGAACGCCAGCTGAAGCGAGGCGCTGCCGTTGGGCGTTGGAACATCTGCTGCAGTCAGGCTCGGCCTGGCCAAGGCCAAGGTGTTGTCGCCCACCCGGTATTCGATCCAACCTGGCGAAAGCTCTCGTAACAGTGGAAAACCAAGGATGTCTTCATAGAAGCGACGCATCGCTGCCATATCGCGCACGAAAATGACGGTATAGTCGATTGCCCGAACGCCTTGAAAAGCCGAGCCAGAATGCGGATTCCGTTCGTTCACGACCGCTTCTTCATTCATTGATCGCTCCTTGACATTTTTAGCTCGTAGCTCGTAGGGCGGATTGAGCCCAACGGGTCCGCGCAACGCGCGGCCGCGTTGGGCGTAATCCGCCTCCATGCCGCATAATCGAAGCGGCAGATTACGCTTCGCTCAATCCGCCTACGCCCTCAGCACCCCATCCGATCGGCGATCCCGCCAAAATCCTTCGCCACGATATCCCAGTCGCCCTTCGCCTCGAAATCGTATTTCTGCAAGGGACCGTATTCGGTCGGTCGCGCGACGAAGGCGGTCTTCAGGCCGAGTTTCTGCGCGGCTTTCAGGTCGTTGTTGTGCGCGGCCACCATCATCACCTGCGCCGGCGGCAGGCCAAGCAGTTTGGCCGCGCCGAGATAGGTTTCGGGATCGGGCTTGTAATGCTCGAACAGCTCCGCCGACAGGATCAAATCCCAGGGCAGGCCGGCGAACTTTGCCATGTTGGTGAGCAGCGCCACATTGCCGTTGGAGAGCGGGGAGATGATGTATTTCTGCTTCAGCCGCGTCAGGCCCGGCACGCTGTCCGGCCATGGATGCAGGCGGTGCCAGCCGAGCGTCAGATGGTTCAGGTCGGAATCGGTCAGCCCCTTGATCGATAGTTGCTCGACCAGTTTTTCCAGCGAGCGGCGATGCAGCACGTCGAGGATCACATAGCCGCGCTCGGGGTGCTTGCGCACCTCGTCCATCGAGGCGGCATAGACGGCGCGCCAGCCGTCGACCAGCGCGGTCCAGTCCGCTTTTACGCCGCGCGTCTGCGACCACTTCGTGAAATCCGCGATCAGGCTGGAGCGCCAGTCGACCACGGTGCCGAACACATCGAACACCAGTGCCTTGACCGCGGAAATATCTGACATGGGCACTCCCCCTTTTTCTTGTTTCTACCTTCGTCATTCCGGGGCGCGAGCGAAGCGAACGAGCCCGGAATCCATACTCCCGATCGTGGTTATGGATTCCGGGCCTGCGCCAAGAGGCGCATCCCGGAATGATGGTGGCTAAAGAGTTTTCCGATATTGCATGAAGCCTGAATTGTCGGCGACTTGATCGTAGAGAATGCGGGCCTGAGCATTCGTGGTCTGCGTCAGCCAGTGCACCCGGCTCGCGCCCGCCTCCCGCGCCCTGGCATAGACGGCTTCGATCAGCGCCCGCCCGAGGCCAAGCCCGCGCGCGCGCTCAGTCACGAACAGATCCTGCAGATAACAGTAATTGCCGACCGTCCAGCTCGAGCGGTGAAACAGATAGTGCACGATGCCGGTGAGCTTGCCATCGACATAGGCGCCGAGCAGAAACATCGGCTCCTCGGAATCGTGAAAGCGCTGCCAGGCGACATCGCTGGCGCCGGGCGCGAGCGTCGCGTTGTAGAAGGCGAGATAGCCGTCCCACAGCGGCTCCCACGCCGCGCGTTCGTCCTTGCCCACCGGCCGGATGACGATGTTTTCGGCCATCGCCGCCTCCCATTCAGAACCGGGACTTCAATCGAGGTAGAATTTGTCGAGCTGGCGGTGCTCGGCCTTGATGTAGCGCACGGTGCCGGTGACCGAGCGCATCACCACGGTCTCGGTCTCGATCACGTCCTTGCGGAACTTGACGCCCGACAGCAGCGAACCGGTCGTGACCCCGGTCGCGGCGAACAGGCAGTCGCCTCTCACCATGTCCTCGATGCCGTAAATCATGCGCGGATCGGTAACCCCCATCTTGTGCGCACGCGCGCGCTTCTCCTCGCTGTCGAGGATCAGCCGGCACTGCATCTGGCCGCCGATGCAGCGCAGCGCCGCCGCCGCCAGCACGCCTTCGGGCGCGCCGCCGATGCCGATATACATGTCGACCCCGGTATTATCGGGATCGGCACAATGGATGACCCCGGCGACATCACCGTCGGTGATGAGGCGTACCGCTGCGCCCGTGCTGCGGACGCCGGTAATGATATCGGAGTGACGCGGGCGATCGAGCACCAGCACCGTGACCGCGGAGGGATCGACACCCTTGGCCTTGGCCAGTCGGCGGACGTTATCGGCCGGCGATGCATCGAGCTCGACGACACCCTTGGCGTAGCCGGGGCCGATCGCCAGCTTCTGCATGTAGACGTCGGGCGCGTGCAGCAGCGTGCCGCCGTCGGCCATCGCCATGGTTGCGATCGCGCCCGGCATGTTCTTGGCGCACAGCGTGGTGCCCTCGAGCGGATCGACCGCGATATCGACCTGCGGGCCGGCGTTCATGCCGACCTTCTCGCCGATGAACAGCATCGGCGCCTCATCGCGCTCGCCCTCGCCGATCACGACGGTGCCTTCGATCGGCAGCTTGTTGAGTTCGCGCCGCATCGCGTCGACCGCCGCCTGGTCGGCCGCCTTCTCCTGGCCGTGGCCGCGCAGCCGCGCCGCCGACACCGCCGCGCGTTCCGTCACCCGCACGATCTCGAGCGTGAGGATGCGCTCCAGCAACAGCTGCGGCGGAACGGATATATGGGTCGACATCGCTGCTCTCCTTGAAACATCCATGCGAACCTGCGCGGCCCGCAAGTCAAGCGTCAACGCGGGACTTTGGGGGTCGCGCGTTAATTTTTCTCGATCCGGATCACCTGCGGCCGGCCCGAGATGACCTTGTCGCGCTGCACCGCCTCGAGCGCGCGGTAGACCGCATCCTCGGCGGTTGCATAAGTAATCAGAATGACCGGAACCGGTGACGCCTTTTTGGCCGCGCCGGTCGCATCGACGCCCTCGGGATGACGCTGCACGATCGACTCCAGCGAGATCTTTTGCTCCGCAAGCCTGGTGGCGATGGTTGCGGCGGTGCCGGCGAGATCGCGCGCCATCAGGCGGATATAGTAGCCGCCCTCGTGACGCTCCATCGGCGCCTTCCTGGTCTCGCGCAGCCGGTCCACCGGACGGCCGAACGGCATGGCGCGGATACCGCGCGCCACGTCGGCGATATCGGCAACCACGGATGCCGCGGTGGCCGCCCCTCCCGCGCCGGGGCCGACCAGCGTGATCGGCGGGATGCCCTCGCCGTCGATCGTCACCGCATTGGTGACGCCCATCACCTGCGCGATCGAGGACGATTTCGGCACCATGGTCGGATGCACGCGCTGCTCGATGCCCTTTTCGGTGCGCACCGCGACGCCAAGCAGCTTGACCCGATAGCCGAGCTCTTCGGCGGCGCGCAGATCCTCCGGCGCGATCGAGGAAATGCCTTCGACATAGACCGCGCTCTGCGCGATTTTGGTGCCGAAGGCGAGGCTCGCCATGATCGCCAGCTTTTGCGCGGTGTCGTGGCCGTCGACGTCGAACGAAGGATTGGCTTCCGCATAGCCGAGGCGCTGCGCATCCTTCAGGCATTCGGCGAACGACAGGCCCTCCTGCTCCATCCGGGTCAGGATGTAGTTGCAGGTGCCGTTGAGAATGCCATAGACGCGGTTGATGCCGGTGCCGGCCAGACCTTCGCGCAGGGTCTTGATGATCGGGATCGCCGCTCCCACGGCCGCCTCGTAATTCAGGGCACCGCCATGCGTCTCGGCAGCCTTGGCGAGCCGCAATCCGTGCCTGGCGATCAGCGCCTTGTTGGCGGTCACCACCGACTTGCCGGACTTCAGCGCCGCCTCGACCGCCGACAGCGCGGGATCGCCGGAGCCGCCCATCAATTCGACGAAACAGTCGATGCCGGGATCGCTGGCGAGTTGCAGCGGATTCTTGGCCCAGACGATGCCGCCGAGATCGAGACCGCGCTTCTTTGCCCTGGAACGCGCGGTGACGGCGACGACGCGCACGCCGCGCCCGCTGCGCGCCGACAAATTCCGAGCCTGCTGCTCGATCAGGCGGACGACCTCGGCGCCGACGGTGCCGAGCCCCGCGATGCCCACTTTCAGGGGTGCGACCATGATGAAGGAGAACCTGCGTGAAGGATTATCGCCGATTGGCGAGAGGGACCACGTTGTGCAACGTTTCGATGCCGCTTTCAAGGAAGCGGCGCACGCCGCGCGCGGCCTGGCGGATGCGTTGCTCGTTTTCCACCATGGCGATACGGACATAGCCCTCGCCATGCTCGCCGAAGGCGACGCCCGGCGACACCACCACGCCGGATTTCTCCACCATCAGGGTCGCGAACTGCATGCTGCCGACGTCCCGGAAGGCCTCCGGCAACGGCGCCCAGGCGAACATCGAGGCCTGCGGCGGCGGAATCTCCCAGCCGGCACGGCCGAACGATTCCACCAGCGCGTCGCGGCGCTTGCGGTAGGTGTCGCGCATCTCGCGGATGCAATCCTCCGGCCCGTTCAGCGCCGCCGTGGCGGCGACCTGGATCGGCGTGAACGCGCCGTAATCGAGATAGGATTTCACCCGCGCGAGCGCCGCGACGATGCGCTCGTTGCCGACGGCAAAACCCATGCGCCAGCCGGCCATCGAAAACGTCTTCGACATCGAGGTGAATTCCACGGTGACGTCGATCGCGCCAGGAACCTGCAGCACCGAGGGCGGCGGATTATTGTCGTCGAAATAGACCTCGGCATAGGCAAGGTCCGACAGGATGAAGATCTCGTGCTTTTTCGCGAACGCGACCAGATCCCGGTAGAAATCGAGATCCGCCACATAGGCGGTTGGGTTGGACGGGTAACAGACGACGAGCGCCAGCGGTTTTGGGATCGAATGGATGATCGCCCGCTCCACCGCCTCGAAAAACTGCGGCGTCGGCTCTGATGGAACCGAGCGGATCACCCCGCCCGCCATCAGGAAGCCGAAGGCGTGGATCGGGTAGCTCGGATTGGGGCACAGCACGACGTCGCCGGGCGCGGTGATCGCCTGGGCGACGTTGGCGAATCCCTCTTTCGAGCCGAGCGTCGCAACGATCTGGCTTTCCGGATTGAGCTTGACGCCAAAGCGCCGCCCGTAATAGGCGGCCTGGGCCCTGCGCAGGCCGGTAATGCCGCGCGAGGCCGAGTAACGATCGGTTCGCGGCTTGCCCAGCGTTTCCTTCAGTTTCTCGATCACATGGGGCGGCGTCGGCAAATCCGGATTGCCCATGCCCAGATCGATGATATCCGCCCCGGCATTCCGCGCGGCCGCCTTGGCCCGGTTGACCTGCTCGAACACGTAAGGCGGCAGACGGCGGATGCGGTAGAAATCTTCCATGGGTCTCAAGCTCCGGGGCCGGCAAAGGCAAGCATGGTCAGCATGTTCGTCGGTAACGCGGAACCGGATTCCGTGCCGAAAACGCGCTCAATCACGGATTTAGGGCAAATTCGAGCGCCAAACCGTTGAATCGGAACGTTTTACCACGCGCCTCCGCCTGCGCCAGCCGTAATCGCGCTGCTTTCAGCTACTTCGCTGCGGGATTTTGGCCACCGGA
Source organism: Bradyrhizobium sp. (assembly GCF_049691595.1). Classification (GTDB taxonomy): domain Bacteria; phylum Pseudomonadota; class Alphaproteobacteria; order Rhizobiales; family Xanthobacteraceae; genus Bradyrhizobium. The sequence goes on along the minus strand of NZ_JBAVNZ010000473.1, from coordinate 10,765 downwards.
CGCCTGGCGATCGCGCGCTGCGATCAGCTCTTTTTCAATCTTGGCCTGTTCGGCCGGCTTCATCGCCACTTCCTCGCGGTCCGGCGGCAGATCGTGAACCGGAAGATAGGCGCCAGCCTCCTTCGGACGTACTGGCGCATCGGCGGGCAGGCCGACCGCCGGCAAATCGGCGATCGTGGTCGAACAACCGCCGATCGCGAGCGCCGCGGCAAACAGCGCCCCTGTCGACAAAAGCCTTATCGTTCGATCTGCCGGCATCCGTCCGGAAGTCCTCAACTAGCTGACCAGGCAACCGACAAGGCAACCAGCAAAGCGCACACGATGGTACGAGCCTTGCATCATCAATTTGCAACATCAACTTGCAAAATCAAATCGTCTGGTTGCAATGAATAGTTCCGCTGCGACCGTTCGAACCATTGTCGCCCGAAACGATTAAGGCGTGAACAACAAATCCGACCGGTGAGGCCTCAATATGTCCGAATATGTCCGAACGGAGATGCTTTGTCGCAGTGCAGCAAGCGGGCAACCAGAGGACTTTTAGAGCAACCAGAGGACTTGGATCGGTATCGGCTTTGCCGCACCGCGCTATGACGAACCCGAAATGAAGCGATAGTGTCCCCGACATGACCGACGCCAGCACTGAAGCCCAGTCCGCGAGGAAATTCAACGCTGAAGCCTTTGCGATGAACATCGCGCGGGCGTTGGAAACCAGCGGCCAGGCGCTCGCGGCCTATCTCAGGCCGCGCGAGAGCGGCGAGGTCAAGGACAGGCCGCCGAGCGAACTTGCCGAATTGATCAAGACCTTCAGCGTGGTCGCCGAATACTGGCTCGCGGACAAGGAGCGCGCCGCGGACCTGCAGATGAAGATGGGCAAGGCCTATCTCGATCTCTGGGGTTCGGCGATGCGCCGCATGGCCGGCGAAGCGGCGGAGCCCGCGATCGCGCCGTCGCCGCGCGACAAGCGCTTTCAGGATCCGGAGTGGAAGTCGAACCAGTTCTTCGATTTCGTGATGCAGGCCTATCTGCTGACGACCAGATGGGCGCACGATCTGGTGCAGAACGCCGAGGGCGTCGATCCGCATACGCGCAAGAAGGCGGAGTTCTACGTTCAGCAGATCACCAACGCGATCGCGCCGTCGAACTTCGTCCTCACCAACCCGGAGGTGCTGCGCGAGACGCTGGCCTCGAACGGCGACAATCTGGTTCGCGGCATGAAGATGCTGGCGGAGGATATCGAAGCCGGACACGGCACGCTGCGCATCCGCCAGTCCGATCCCTCCAATCTCGCCGTCGGCGTCAACATGGCGACGACGCCCGGCAAGGTGATCTACCAGAACGAGCTGATGCAGCTCATTCAATATGCGCCGACCACGGAAACCGTGCTGCGGACGCCGCTTCTGATCGTGCCGCCATGGATCAACAAATTCTACATTCTCGACCTCAAGCCGGAGAAATCCTACATCAAATGGTGTGTCGATCAGGGCATCACCGTGTTCGTGATCTCCTGGGTCAATCCGGACAGGGAGCTCGGCCGGAAAACCTTCGCCGACTACATGAAGCAGGGCCCGCTGGCGGCGATGGACGTGATCGAAAAGGTGACCGGCGAGAAGAAGGTTCATACCGCCGGCTATTGCGTCGGCGGCACCCTGCTCGCCTCGACGCTGGCGTGGCTTGCGGAGAAGCGGCGGGTGCGCGTGACGTCGGCGACGTTCTTCGCAGCCCAGGTCGACTTCACCCACGCCGGCGATCTCTTGGTGTTCGTCGATGAGGACCAGATTTCGGCGCTGGAGCGCGACATGCAGGTCTCGGGCGTGCTCGAAGGCAGCAAGATGGCGATGGCCTTCAACATGCTGCGCTCCAACGATTTGATCTGGTCCTATGTCATCAGCAATTATCTGAAGGGCCAGCCGCCGTCGGCATTCGACCTGCTGCACTGGAATTCCGACGCCACAAGGATGCCGGCCGCCAACCATTCCTATTACTTGCGCAACTGCTATCTGGAAAACCGGCTCTCCGCCGGCACCATGGAGCTGGACAACACGCTGCTCGATCTGTCGAAGGTGAAGGTGCCGGTCTACAATCTGGCGACCCGCGAGGACCACATCGCGCCGGCGGATTCCGTGCTCTACGGCTCGCGGTTCTTCGGCGGCCCGGTGAAATACGTGCTGTCGGGATCCGGTCATATCGCCGGCGTAGTCAATCCGCCGGCGGCCGGAAAATACCAGTTCTGGACCAACGACAACGTCAAGGACGTCACGCTCGCCGACTGGCTGAAGAACGCGCGGGAACACAAGGGATCGTGGTGGCCCGACTGGCGTGAATGGCTCGAAAGCATCGATGCGGAAAAGGTCCCGGCGCGCGCGGTCGGGTCGGACGCCTTTCCGCCGCTCGAGGACGCCCCCGGCAGCTACGTCCGGGTTCGTGCATAGCGCGACGCGCCGGGACTGGGTATAAGCACCCGTTCCGCCGCAGGGTCGGGAATCGAAATCGAACAAGGGGGAGATGATGACGCGCGAATTGTTCTGGCTGACGCTGACGGTGATCCTGACCGGATTGCTGTGGATCCCCTACGTGCTCAACCGCTGTCAGGTCCGCGGCCTTTCCGGCGCCATGGCCAACCCATCGCGCAACGACAAGCCGCATGCGGAATGGGCCAACCGCATGATGTTCGCGCACGACAACGCGGTCGAGAACCTCATCATCTTCGCGCCACTGGTGCTGATCCTCAACGCGATCGACTATTCCACCAAATGGACCGTACTCGCCTGCGCGGTGTATTTCTGGTCCCGCCTCGCCCATATCATCGTCTATACGCTCGGCCTGCCGGTGTTCCGCACGCTGGCCTTCACCGTCGGCTTCTTCGCCCAGGCCGCACTCGCGCTGGCGATCTTCAAGCTGCTTTGAGGTCGGGTGTCCCGGACACGGTGCAGCGCGCAACGCCGCTCCGCGGCGCCGGGACCCATGAGATCGCGGAACATGAGATTGCGGAAGATGGACCCCGGATCAGCAGCGCACCGCTATAGCGCGTCGAAGGCGCGCGTAAACGCGCTTATGGCGCCGCGCAGCATCCGGGGAACGACCCTCAGGGGCCTTTCCGGGCGACGACGAACAGCATCGATGCCCACGCGTTATCGAAGCCTCTGACTTCGCCTGTCTCGATCGACAGCGAACTCCAGTCGCCCGCATCGGCGTAGTTGGCGCGCAGCCAATCCGGCGATGGATAGTTGTAGTAACGATCGAGCGTATCCCGCCCGTCGACGTCGCCGGCCTTGTAGCTGGCATAGAAATAGCCGGCAGGTTTCAGCGCGCGCCAGATCAGCGTCAGCACCTGCGCAAGCTCCGGCCTCGGAACGTGAAGCAGGCAGGCGTTGGCCCAAACGCCGTCATAGGCCTCGACCTGGTCGAGGTCATGGAACAATAGCGTCTCGACCGGGCGGCCAAGACGGCGCGACGCCTCGTCAGCCATTTCCGGCGATCCGTCGGTCGGGCAGGCATCGAATCCCCTGGCAAGCATTTCCGCCGAATCGGCGCCGGCGCCGCATCCGAGCTCGAGAATCCTTGCCCCCGAGGGAAGCAGCGCGAGAAAGCGGGTCAACCGCGTATGCCTGGCAATCTCGCGCCCGGCATAAGCCCGCGCGTTGTCCCGGTAGAACTGAAGTGTATCCTCGTCCACGACCGCCCTTCTCTGGTCCTTCGATTGCAATATTCGAAGGACAGCTGCCGAAACAGGATGCCGGTTTCGCTTTATGTATCGGCAAAGCCCAGCATCAGCCGCATGTTCTGTATCGCCGCACCTGAAGCGCCTTTACCAAGGTTGTCGAGACGCGCCACCAGAACCGCCTGAGAATACTGGTGGCTCGCAAAGACATAAAGCTCGAGCATGTTGGTCTCGTTGAGCGCCTCGGGTTCGATGCGCCCGCTCTTTGTCGCGGCGTTGTCGAGCGGCATCACCGAGACACAGGTGCTCCCGGCGTAACGCTTCGCCAGCGCAGCGTGCAGTTCGGCACCATCGGGCTTGCCCGGAAGCGTGTCGAGATGCAAAGGCACCGACACCAGCATGCCCTGCCGGTAATTGCCGACCGACGGGACAAAAATCGGCCGGCGCTGGAGATTTGAGTAAAGCTGCGTCTCCGGCAAATGCTTGTGCTCGAAGCCGAGGCCATAGAGTTCGAAGGCCGGCGCCGTGCCGTCTTCGAAACTTTCGATCATGGACTTGCCGCCGCCCGAATAGCCGCTCACCGCATTGATGGTGACGGGATAGTCCGCCGGCACAAGCCCGGCATCGACGAGGGGCCGCAGCAGCGCTACCGCGCCTGTCGGATAGCAGCCCGGGTTCGAGACCTTCCGCGCCACCCGTATCTTGTCTGCCTGATCGGCTGCGAGTTCCGGAAAACCGTAGGTCCAGCCGGCAGCGACCCGAAACGCCGTCGATGCGTCCAGCACCCTGGGTGCCGCGGCTCCCATGCCGTCAATCAGCGCAACCGTCTCTCGCGCAGCATCATCCGGCAGGCAGAGGATGACGAGATCGACCTCCTCCATCAGCGCGCGCTTTGCCTTCGCGTCCTTGCGCTTCTCCTCGGCAATACTCTTGACTACGACATCGTTCTGCTGGCCAAGGCGCGCGCGAATGCCGAGGCCCGTCGTTCCAGCCGCCCCATCGACGAACACGGCGGGCCGCGCGGCGATGCCGGTGATCAGGGATTGGCCTTTCGACGGCTTGGTGTCGGAGAGGGTCATGGCGTGGTCCTTCAATCCGCGGAGACACTGACAGGCTTGGAAGACTTGTAGTCCAACTGCGGGCGCTGGGCGATCATCAGTTTTCCGATCGTCTGTGCGGCGGCATCGTCCTGCCGATGCAGGAGTGCCGCGGCAATCGCAACATGATCGGCGTCGGATTTGTGCTGGTTGAGTTTGAAGCTAGCTTCGATGTCCTCAACATTCATCACCAGACCCACGATCGCTTTCTTCAGCGCTTCCAGCCGCCCGGCCGTCACCTTCGACGCCGTCCAGGGCGGCTTCGGGGCAAGCCAGTTCTCGAATTTGGCGCTGAGCGTGTCGAGCTGCGCGGCAAGTTCGTCGTCGGACTGTTTGCGAACGGTGCCGGTCAGGTGCACGGCCTGGTAAAGCCAGGTCGGCACCTGGTCGGGCGAGACGTACCAGTCCGCCGACACATAGGTATCGGCGCCGTTGACGGCCAGCAGCCAGCACGACGTCCCGTCCGCGAGCTTTGCCAGCGGATTGGCACGCGCGACATGAAACACCGCCCGCGGCGTGCCGTCATCGGCGTAATCCAGATGAAACGGCAGCGAGGACGCGACCGGTTTGGCGCCGTCCCACGCGCAGGCAAGGCCAAAGCCGCGCGCTGCCGCGAACGCAAGGCTCGCGGCGCGGTCGGGCTTGAACTGAGGTGGCGCATACATTTGAAACTCCTGCGTGACGTAGGAGCCGCCAGATCAAACCGCGTGTCTTGGAAGGATAAGGCCGCGGAGTGGGTCCGGCGGCAGAGGCGATGATCTCAAACGCAGACGACCGCCCACACCGCGAAAGCGCGGCGGCGGCGGGCGATGGGCATGGTCGCAGCGTTGATCATGGGCGCGGCTATAAGGCTGGTGGGTTCCATGGTCAAGCCGAAAAACAAAGGCCGCCTCGACGGGCGGCCTTTGCTCGGATTGAGAACACGCGGTTCAGATCACCGGATTCCACGGCGCGGGGATCACCCGATAGCCATTGCCGTCCTTTTCGACATTGCCGAGGCCGGGGAACGGGAAGTGGAAGCCCTGCAACTGCAGCTTGTCGGCGACCACCATGTCGAGGGTCTTGCGGCGGGCCTTTTCAGCCATGTCGGCGTCCTGATCGAAGAACGCATGCCAGCCCGGATTGGCCGCGAACAGATAGGGCACGTTGGTCAGGTCGGACTGGATGAACACCTTGCCCGAGCCCGACGACAGCACATAGGAGGTGTGGCCCGGCGTGTGGCCCGCGGTCTCAGCCGCCAGCAGGCCCGGCGCCACTTCCTTGCCCCACTCATACGGCGTCACCTTCTTCTTCAGCGCCACTTCGAAGATCTTGCGGTTGTTTACGAACAGGCCCTTCATGCGGTCGCCGGAGGCCTTGCTCATCTCGCCGTCGTCCATCCAGAATTTCCACTCGACCGATGGCACCAGAACTTCGGCGTTCGGAAACGCCGGCGTGCCGTCGGCGGTCAAAAGTCCGTTTACGTGGTCGCCGTGGAAGTGCGAGATCACGACCATGTCGATTGCCTTGGGATCGAAACCGGCGGCCACCATGTTGGTCGCGAACTGGCCGACATTGCCCTTGCTCGAGGCAAAGGCGCCTGGACCGTTGCCGGTATCGAGCACAACCAGCTTGCCGCCGGTGTTGATCACCAGCGGCCCGAACTGGATGCTGACCTTGTCCTTCGGCATGTAGGCTTTCTCGAGCGCGGCGGCGACGTCGTCCTTCTTCGCATTGAGAACGAAGGAATCGCCCAGCGGGAACGTGTTGACGCCATCGGAAACGACGGTGACCTGCACGTCGCCCACCTTGTAGCGATAGAAGCTCGGCGCTTGCTTGTCGGCCATGGGCGCCGCGGCCCTCGCGCCAATCGAAGGCAACAGCGGCGCGGCCACGATCGCCGCGGCTCCGGCGAGTGCGTGGCGTCTGGTCAATTCCATGGTGATATCCTCCCGGTGAGATGATGAATTCTATGTTGTTGTTGCGGCTGTTCTATCGGCGTTTTGCCGATCATGCGATGACGGCGATGCGACCGCGCTGGTATCTCGGGAGCTAACCCCCTTGCAGCGGCCTTATTCCCCCCAACTTCACACCACCCGCCACAGCCATTCAGCGATCTGCCCGATGACGTCGCCGAGCAACAGCAGCGCCGCCGACCACACCAGCGCCGAGACGAAATTGGCGATCTGGAACGGCCAATAGGGCATCTCGAAAATCCCGGCGGCGAGCGGCACCGAGGCGCGCAACGGTCCGAAAAACCGCCCGATGAAAATGCTGGGCACGCCCCATTTCTGCACAAAGGCCTCGCCGCGCAGCAGGACCTCCGGAAAGCGCGACAGCGGCCAGATCTGCGCGACATGCTCCTTGTATTTGTACCCGAACCAGTAGGAGACCCAGTCGCCGAGGGCTGCGCCGATGCCGCCGGCAATCCAGACCGGCCAGAAGCTGATGCCGCTCACGCCGATCAGCGCGCCGATCGCGACCAGCGCCCCCCAGGCCGGAATCAGCAGCGATATGAAGGCGAGCGACTCGCCGAAAGCGAGCAGCAATACGATCGGCGCAGCCCAGGCATGGTGGAGGCGCACGAAATCGGCCAGAGCGTGCGCAAAATCTTCCATGGTTCCAAAGCCTTCCCCGCCCCGCTGGTGGCTTAAACCCCGCAGCGGCCTCATCGCCCGACGACAGGTAAGCCAGCCGCTTGCGTGACTTCAAGTCACAAAGGCGGGCACACGGCGTGATTGACGCCTCGTCCACAGCGACCCGCTTGCATCGTGTTCGGGCCTCGCGGGCTGAAGCGCTTGCGGCCGCACGAGGAAGGTGCCGCCGCGGCCGTCACTTTCTCGGCCTATCCGTGGCATAGTCAGAGCAACCGATTCGCTGCGTCCAGCCGCGCGCAACATCTGAAAAGTCATGCCCAAACCATTGAAATCTTCCGCCAAAACCAAAGCCGCCAGCGACCTGTTCGGGGCCTCCGAGCCGAACGGCCGCGCCCCGCTCAAGGTCGCCTCCCGCACGGGAAGCGCCGAAGCCGGCTATACCGCCCGCGATATCGAGGTGCTCGAAGGCCTCGAGCCGGTGCGCCGTCGCCCCGGCATGTATATCGGTGGCACCGATGAGAAGGCGCTGCATCATCTGTTCGCCGAAGTCATCGACAACGCCATGGACGAGGCGCTGGCGGGACATGCCTCCTTCATCGAAGTGGAACTGACCGCCGATGGATTTTTGACCGTCACCGATAATGGCCGCGGCATTCCGGTCGATCCGCACCCGAAATTTCCGAAGAAATCCGCGCTCGAAGTCATCATGTGCACGCTGCATTCCGGCGGCAAGTTCGATTCCAAGGTCTACGAGACCTCGGGCGGCCTGCACGGCGTCGGCGTCTCCGTGGTCAACGCCCTGTCCTCGCGGCTCGAGGTCGAGGTCGCGCGCAGCCAAAAGCTCTATCGGATGAGCTTCGAGCGCGGGAACCCCAAGGGCAAGCTCGAGGACCTCGGCAAGATCAACAACCGCCGCGGCACCCGCATCCGCTTCAAGCCGGACGCCGAGATTTTCGGCGCCAAGGCGACCTTCAAGCCGCAGCGCCTGTTCAAGATGACGCGCTCCAAGGCCTATCTGTTCGGCGGCGTCGAAATCCGCTGGCGCTGCGATCCGGAACTCTTGAAGGGCATCGAAGACGTGCCCGCCGAGGATAGTTTCCACTTCCCGGGCGGCCTGAAGGATTATCTGGCCGCCGCGATCCACGCCGACACCCTGGTGCACCCGGATATTTTCTCCGGTAAATCCGGCCGCAATGGCGCTCACGGCGCCTGCGAATGGGCGGTGGCGTGGACCGCCGACGCCGACGGCTTCCTGTCCTCCTATTGCAACACCGTGCCGACACCCGATGGCGGCACCCATGAAGCCGGCATGCGCAGCGCGATGCTGCGCGGCCTGAAGGATCACGCCGAACGCATCGGCCAGGGCAAGCGCGCTGCCTCGGTGACGTCCGAGGACGTGATGGTGGGCGCCGCCGTCATGCTCTCGGTGTTCGTGCGCGAGCCGGAATTCCAGGGCCAGACCAAGGATCGCCTCGCCACCGCGGAGGCCCAGCGCATCGTCGAACAGGCGATCAAGGACCCGTTCGATCACTGGCTGTCCGGCAACCCGCTGCAGGCCAACAGGCTTTTGGATTTCGTGGTCGAGCGCGCCGAGGAGCGGCTGCGCCGCCGCGCCGAAAAGGAAACCTCACGCAAGACCGCGGTGAAGAAGCTGCGGCTGCCCGGCAAGCTCGCCGACTGCACCAACACCGCGACCGAAGGCTCCGAACTCTTCATCGTCGAGGGCGACTCGGCCGGCGGCAGCGCCAAGCAGGCGCGCGACCGCAAGACCCAGGCCGTGATGCCGCTGCGCGGAAAAATCCTCAACGTCGCTTCCGCCGGCAAGGACAAGCTGACCGCCAACGCCCAGCTCGCCGACCTGATGCAGGCGATCGGCTGCGGCACGCTCGCGCAGTACCGCGAAGAGGATTTGCGTTATTCCCGCATCATCATCATGACCGACGCCGACGTCGACGGCGCGCATATCGCCTCGCTCCTGATCACCTTCTTCTACCGGCAGATGCCGCGGCTGATCGACGAGGGCCATCTCTATCTCGCCGTGCCGCCGCTCTACCGGCTCACCCACGGGGCCAAGACGGTTTACGCCCGCGACGACGCCCACAAGGAAGCGCTGTTGAAGAGCGAATTCAACGCCAACGCCAAAGTCGATATCGGCCGCTTCAAAGGGCTTGGCGAAATGATGCCGGCGCAGCTCAAGGAAACCACGATGGACCCGGCCAGGCGCACGCTCTTGCGCGTCGTGCTCCTGGCCGACGACCGCGAAGGCACCGCCGATTCGGTCGAACGGCTGATGGGCACCAGGGCCGAGGCGCGGTTTGCCTTCATCTCCGACAAGGCGGAGTTTGCCAGCGACGATCTGCTGGATGTGTAGGCAGGGTACCGTCAGCGGCCCTGCTCCCCGACCGCTTACCCCACCGTCAGCCTGACCGGCTTGCCGACGCGGCTGAGCATCTCCACCAGCGTGTCGATGGTGAACTTCGCGGCCTTCTTGTTCACAACGTCGGACACGCGAGGCCGCGAGACCATCAAAATGTCGGCAGCCTCGGCTTGCTTGAGACGGTGTTCCTCGATCCACCCTGCCAGTTCGGCCATCAACTGCTGCTTGAGCCGCTTGGTATCATTGATCTGCTTGCGCGAAGCCGCGCGCAGACGTCTGGCTTCCGCCGGCGAGAACCCCAACTCGAGGAAGAGATTCGCCCCTGGCTTGGTCACATGACGGACTTCCGTATCTGTTTTCATTTCCTGACCTTTCGCATGTTGACCACGGCTCGATAGCGGGTCTCGGCGATACCCTTGTCTCTGCGGCTCGTGGCCTGCGTCTTCTTCTGGAAACAATGCAGGACGTACACAGCCTCCTCGAATTTGGCGACATACATCACCCGGTAGGCTCCACTCGCCTCCCGAATCCGGATTTCCCGCGTACCCGGGCCGACATCATCGAAGGGCTTCCAGTCATCGGGCTCCAGGGCGGCCTGCACCTTGCTCAACTGGAAGCCGGCCTGACGGCGAGCGTCAGCGGGGAACTCCAGCAAATTCTCATAGGCCGAGCCCACCCAGCGAATCTCCTTTCCTGCTTCCATGAGAATTTCATGTATAAGATTTTATACGAAATTCAAGCTATGCACAGAGGTCCGACCTCCGGCTCGCCTTCGGGTCGTCCTTCCGAAACCTGCGAACGATTTTCTCTCGACCCAGTCCTCTTTCGCCTCCCGCTGGATGGTCCTGCTGGCCGATGACCGCGAGGGAACCGCCGTAGAGCGGTTGATGGGCGCCAGGGCCGAGGCGCGCTTTGCCTTCATTTCCGACAAGGCGGAGTTTGCCAGCGACGATCTGCTGGACGTCTAAACCGGCCGGCCGACCGCTTTTTAGAGGATATTCGGCCTTCCCGGCCCATTTTGGCCGCAACTTCCACCAATTTCGACCCCCCTCCTGCC
>NZ_JBAVNZ010000472.1:0-5207 GCF_049691595.1 Bradyrhizobium sp. | reverse complement strand
CTGACCGGCGCGCTGTCGTTCAAGCATGCCAAGCCCGGCCTGATCCGCGATTTGATCACCGACCGCGCCGATCCCGTGCTGTTCGGGTTGTCGTATGATTATGTCGGCGATCTTTCCGAGACCGTGGCGCTGATGTGGCCGAAGGCTTCCCCCTCTCCCGCTTGCGGGGGAGAGCCTGCCCCGGACTTGATCCGGGGGCCGGGGTGGGGGCGCCGCTTGCTCGATGGTGAGAAAGAGCCCCCACCCGGATCGTCCGACAGCGCAAATGCGCTGCCGGGCGATCCGACCTCCCCCGCAAGCGGGAGAGGTGAAGTCGGCCACAACAACCCGCCCCCACCCACCCTCACCGAAGTCGTCACCACGCTTCGCACCCTCGGCAAGAGCGAACTGCCAAACCAGCTCGCGCACTGGCTCGACGAGCTCGACGAGACCGGCCGCTGGGCGCTGCTGAAACTCGTCACCGGCGCGATGCGGATCGGGATTTCGGCGCGGCTGGCGAAAACCGCGGCCGCCGCACTCGGCGACAAGGATCCGCATGAGGTCGAGCTGATCTGGCCGGGCCTCACGCCGCCCTATGCCGACCTGTTCGCCTGGCTCGAAGGCCGAACGGAGAAGCCGGTCAATCTCGATCCGGCGCCGTTCCGACCGGTGATGCTGGCGCATGCGATCGAGGATTCCGATTTCGCCAATCTGGCGGCCTCGGATTTCATCGCGGAGTGGAAATGGGACGGCATCCGCGTGCAGGCCGTCTGTGGCCGCGACGCGCGCGGTGACCTGGTGATCCGGCTTTATTCGCGCAGCGGCGAGGACATCACCAAAAGTTTTCCGGACCTGCTGCCGTCGCTGCATCTGCAAGATTCCCATGATTTGGAGCATGATGGTTCCCGAAAACCGCTTCGCACTTTTCGGCATCATGCTCCGTTCGCCATCGACGGCGAGCTGCTGGTGCTGCGCGACGGCCGGGTGCAGACTTTTAATGTGCTGCAGCAGCGTCTGAACCGCAAAGTGGTTTCACCAAAGCTGATGAAGGACTATCCCATTCATCTGCGCGCCTATGATCTGCTCGGCGACGGCGACAACGATCTGCGCGAACTGCCGTTCGTCGAGCGCCGTGCGCGGCTCGAGGCTTTCGTCAAGAGCCTGGACGACCCCCGCATCGATCTGTCGCCGACCATCGCCTTCGACCACTGGGACGCGCTGACGGCGGCCCGCGCCGATCCCGCAAGCGCCGGCGCGGGCGAGGATGCGGATGCCGTCGAGGGCGTGATGCTGAAACGTCGCGACGCGCCCTATCTGCCGGGCCGTCCAAAAGGCCAATGGTGGAAGTGGAAGCGCGATCCGCATATCATCGATGCCGTGCTGATGTATGCGCAGCGCGGCCACGGCAAGCGATCGTCCTATTATTCGGACTACACGTTCGGGGTCTGGACCTCCGGCGAGGATGGCGAGCAACTGGTGCCGGTCGGCAAGGCCTATTTCGGCTTCACCGATGAGGAGCTGCTGCGGATCGACCGTTTCGTCCGCCGCAACACTATCGAGAAATTCGGCCCCGTCCGGCATGTGGTGCACGCGCCGGATCAGGGGCTGGTGCTGGAAATAGCCTTCGAGGGGCTGGCGCGCTCGCCGCGCCATAAATCCGGCGTCGCGATGCGGTTTCCGCGCATCAACCGGCTGCGCTGGGACAAGCCGCCGCGCGAGGCCGACCGGCTGGAAACGCTGGAGCGGATTCTGAAGTCGGATGCCGCGATAAACACGTCAAAGCACAAATCGACCATCGGGAGCCATTGACGGCGGCGGGCGGGTTTCCCATGTGCCTTGCCGTGAACTATAGTTCGCGGGCGAACCCGCGGGGAGACCATCGATGCAAAACGACGTCAGAGACTTGCCGGCCAGCCATCACGGGCTCTACCGCTTTATCGGCGGCTCGCCGCTGGCGGTGGCGTTCCGGCTGGTGCTGCTGTCGATCCTGGTCGGCGTCGTGCTCGCCGCGATCGGTTTCGACCCCTGGAACATCATCCACAGCATTCGTGTGCTGTTCCAGCGGCTGTGGGACCTCGGCTTCGACGCCATCAGCTGGCTGTGGCGCTACTTCCTGCTCGGTGCCGTGATCGTCGTCCCGATCTGGTTCCTGTCGCGGCTGTTCGGCACGCCGCGCGGCCGATAGGGTCTCGCGCAGGCAAGTTCCCAGGCAAGTTCCGTTGTCTTCCGGATCACAGGTAACCACCGCGCAGGTGTTTGCCATCGCGGGTCCGGCGATGGTCGCGAACCTGACCACGCCGCTGATCGGCATCGTCTCGACCGCGGCGATCGGACGATCAGGCGATGCCACGCTGCTTGGCGGCGTGGCGATGGCGTCGGTGATTTTCGACTGCCTGTTCTGGCTGTTCGCATTCCTGCGCATGAGCACGGTGGCCTTCACCGCGCAGGCGCTGGGCGCCGGTGAGCCGCGGGAAATCCGCGCCCTGCTGGTGCGGGGCCTCGTGGTCGCGGCGCTGATCGGCGCGGGTCTTGTGGCCCTGCAAATTCCGCTGGCCGCGATCCTGCTCGGAACCATGGGAGGCAGCGAAGGCGTCACGCGCGCCGCCAGGACTTACTTCACCATCCGGATCTGGTCGGCGCCGCTGGTGCTGGCCAATTATGTCGTGCTCGGCTGGCTGATCGGACAGGCGCGCGCAAGGCTTGCGCTTGCCGTGCAGATCGCGATCAACCTCATCAATATCGCGGCGACCGCGTGGCTGGTGCTGGTCCTGAACGCCGGAATAGCCGGCGCGGCGATGGCCGCCGTCATCGCGGAAGCGGCCGGGCTCGTGCTCGGGGTCATGATCGCGCGACGCCTCGGCAACGGACGGCCTCCCCTCCCGCGTGCCGCACTGCTCGACCGGACCAGGCTGATCCGCATGCTGGCGGTCAACCGTGACATCATGATGCGGACCGCCGCGCTGATATCGGTGTGGCTGTTTTTCACCGCGCAAGGCGCGCGCGCGGGCGACGCGCAGCTTGCCGCCAATGCCGTGCTCAACAACTTCCTCCTGATCAGCGCTTTCTTCCTCGACGGTCTTGCCAATTCCGCCGAGCAGCTCTGCGGCCGCGCCTATGGCGCGCGCGACAAGGACGGATTCGCCGGTGCGGTACGGCTGGTGGTGCTGTGGGGATTTGGCTTCGCGCTCGCGGTGGCCGCCGTCTTCGCGCTGTTCGGCCCTGCGCTGATCGACGTCATGACCGCGAGCGCCGAGGTGCGGGGAATCGCGCGCGACTATCTGCCCTTTGTCATCGTCTCGCCAATGCTCGCCGTATTCGCCTTCGCCCTTGACGGCGTCTATATCGGCGCGACCTGGGCGCGCGACATGCGCAACCTGATGGCACTGTCGCTGGCGCTGTTTCTTGCCGCGTGGCTTTTGCTGCGATCGTTCGGCAATGCCGGGCTGTGGGGCGCGCTGCTGGTGCATTACGCCGCCCGCGGCGGGCTGGAAGCCCTGCGCTATCCGGCGCTGTTGAGGGCGTCGTTTACCGGAAAGAGTTAACGGATTCCGTTCGCGCACTTCGAAGCTCTCGTGTCCCGGACGCGGTGCAGCGTCCCTTCGACGATGCACCGCAGAGCCGGGACCCACGACGCGAGATGGGCCCCGGATCAGCAGCGCACTACAGAGCCTGTGCTCGGGCCGCGCAAAGCGCGGACCCGAGTGCAAGAGCGGCGCGTTGCGCTGCATCCGGGGCACGAGAGTAGGCTAGACCGGCCAGTCCTCGGCGGTGATCGTCGCGGCATCGGCGCCGACGATTTCCGACAGCCGGTCGCGCCCGGTACGCAGCAGGGTCGAGGCCAGATCGTTCTTGATGTCATCGACCAGCCCGAGACCCTTGTAGATCAGCGCCGAATAGAGCTGGATCAGGCTGGCGCCGGCGCGGATCTTGGTCAGCGCCGCGCCGCCGGAGTCGATGCCGCCGACCCCGATCAGCGGGAACGCGCCCTCGGCGCGCACATATGTCTCCGCCACCATCCGCGTCGACAGCCGGAACAGCGGCCGACCCGACAATCCGCCCTGCTCCCTGGCGCGATTCTGCTCGCGCAGGGTGGCGGTCCGCGCCAGCGTCGTATTGCCCACCACCATGCCGTCGACCCGGCGCGAGCGCGCGATGTGGACGACATCGTCGAGCTCGGCGAGGCTCAGATCCGGCGCGATCTTGAGCAGCACCGGCGAGTCGCCGGCATTTTTCCGTACCCGCTCGCGGGCGTCGATCACCCTGGCCAGGAGATCGTCGAGCGCCGCCGATTGCTGCAGGTTGCGCAGGCCGGGCGTGTTCGGCGAGGAGACGTTGACGGTGAAATAGCTTGCGACCGGCGCAAAGGTTTCGATCAGCTTGACATAATCGGCGACGCGATCGGCCGAATCCTTGTTGGCCCCGATATTGACGCCGATGATGCCGGAAAGATGCGCGCGGCTGGCGAGCCGCCGCAGCACGGTTTCGGCGCCGTCATTGTTGAAACCCATGCGATTGATCACGGCCTCGTCGCGCTCCAGCCGGAACAGCCGCGGCCGCGGATTGCCGCTTTGCGGCTTCGGCGTCACCGAGCCGATCTCGACAAAGCCGAACCCGAGCCGCAGCAGCGCGTCCGGCGCCTCCGCGCTCTTGTCAAAGCCCGCGGCCATGCCGATCGGGTTCGGAAAGTTCAGCCCGAACGCCCGCACCGCGAGTTTCGGATCGTCTGCGCGCTGCCTGATCGGCGGCAGCAGCCGCAAGCCATGGATCGCCATGCGATGGGCGTCTTCCGGGTCGAACCAGCGCAACAGCGGCAGCGAAAAGGCGTCGAAGGCGCGGATCACGGTCCTAGCTCCGGAATGTCGTGATAGCCGTCCGACCGCGCGCGCAGGTCGAGGATGGCGGTGACCGCGCCGAGATCGAGCTCGCCGTACAGATGCGGAAACAGCTCGTCGTTGCGCGACGGCTCCCAGCGCAGCGCGTCGCCGAGCGCGTCGGCGTCGACCGCGATCAGGAACAGGCCGGTTTGGCCGAAAAAATGCTTCCGCGCGGTCTCTGCGACCTGCGAAGCTGTGGAAAAATGGATAAAGCCGTCGCGCTGGTCGGCCTCGCTGCCCCGGTACACGCCCAGCCGCTCGGCCTCGCGCCAGGCCGAAGCGGGGGTGATCTTATAGATTGTGCGCACCTACCGGCGTTCCCTGCTTGTCGTTGAGTCTCCTGGGATTTTTCCC
>NZ_JBAVNZ010000471.1:0-1585 GCF_049691595.1 Bradyrhizobium sp. | reverse complement strand
TGTCGGGCGACCAGCCTACCCGCGAATTCGCGCTTTCGACGGTGATCGAACTGATCGCGCGCACCGCGATCCGTCCCGGCAACGAATCCTATGCCCGCCTCAACGGCACCCGCGGCGCCACCACGCTGCTGAAATCCAACGTCACGCTGGAAGACGATACCGTCGTGCTGACCTTCAAGGCCAAGGGCGGCAAGGCCGTGCGCAAGGAATGCGGCGCGGCCAAGCTCGTGCGTGCCATCGGCATTTTGCGAAACCTGCCGGGCAAGCGCATGTTCCAGTACCGCGACAATTCCGGCACGGTTCGCACCGCATCCACCAGCATGGTGAACGGGTTCCTGCGCGAGATCGCCGGCATCAAGATTTCGCTGAAGGATTTTCGCACGCTGATGGCGTCCGCCGTGGTGCTGGAATCGCTGTCGCGGATTTCGCCGGCGGCGAGCGCCCACGGCCGCAAGAAGCAGGTTCTGGACGCCGTCCGCGCCGCGGCCGACGAGCTCTCCAATACGCCCGCGATCTGCCGCAGGAGCTATGTCCACGACACCATCGTCACCGCCTTCGAGGATGGCATCCTCGAGCGTTTCGCGGCGACCATGAAGGGCTACCGCTCGCAGTCGAAGCGCGAGGCGTTGCTGGCGCAGGTGGTGACGGCGGCGGCGGCGTAATCGCTTCTGTCGTACGCGGGCTTGACCCGCGTATCCATCTTGAAAAAACGCTTTCTTGAAAGTGTGATGGATTGCCGGGTCATCGGCTGTTAAGACGGCGCTTCGCGCCTTTTGCCCGGCAATGACGGGCTGTGGACTTAAAGCCCGCCCATCTTGCAGACCATCTTCCATTCGTCCGGCGTCACCGGCTGGACCGATAGCCGCGAATATTTCACCAGCGCCATGCCGGCGAGTTTTTTGTCGGCCTTGATCGCGGCCATCGTCACCGGGGTCTTCAGCGGCTTGTCCGCCCTGATGTCGACGCAGACGAACTTGCCGGTCTTGTCGGTCGGGTCGGGATAGGCCTCGCGGATGATTTCCGCGATGCCGACGATCTCCTTGCCCTCGTTGGAGTGATAGAAGAACGCCCGGTCGCCCTTCTTCATGTTCACGAGATTCTGCCGCGCGGTGAAATTACGCACGCCGGTCCAGGCTTCGCCGCTGGCGCCCTTTGCGACCTGCTGGTCCCATGACCAGGCCGACGGTTCGGATTTCACCAGCCAGTACGCCATCGTCATTCCTCCGCCTTGAACGGCCGCGTCAGCAGGCTCTCGATCGCGGCATCGATCGTGACGCGACCGCTCAATATCGCCGCGACCGCATTTGATACCGGCATATCGACATTTTGCGAAGCGGCGAGTTCGATCAGCACCGGCGCGGTGAACTCGCCCTCGGCGAGTTTTTCGCGCGCCGGCCGCTCGCCGCGTCCAAGCGAAACACCGAGCGCGAAATTGCGCGACTGTGGGCTGGAGCAGGTCAGGATCAGGTCGCCGAGCCCGGACAACCCCGACAGCGTTTCGCCGCGGGCGCCGCAGGCGCGCCCGAGCCGCGACAATTCGCTGAAACCGCGCGTGGTCAGCGCGGCGAGCGCCGACGCCCCGAGC
>NZ_JBAVNZ010000470.1:0-7301 GCF_049691595.1 Bradyrhizobium sp. | reverse complement strand
TTCAAAATGTGTGTTGACGCCAAATAGCGCGGCGTCGGACGTCAGGCTGCCGTCATTTTCCTGCTTTGCCGCTGTACGTCAACGAAATGCTGAAATTCGGCTACCGGCATCGGCCTGGCGAAATAGTAGCCCTGGCCAAGGATGCAGCCGGCAGCCTTGACAAACTCCAGCTCGTTGATGTTTTCGATGCCCTCAGCAGTCGAAACAAGACCTAGTTTGTTGCTCAGCTGCGCGACCGTTTCAACGATGGCGGCGCAGCTGGGACTCGCGATAGCCTCGCGTACAAAGCACTGATCGATCTTTAGCTTGTTGAATGGAAAGCTTCGCAGGTAGCTGAGCGATGAATAGCCGGTTCCGAAATCGTCCAACGCCAGGCGAGTACCGATGATCGTCAATTGGTCGATGATCTCCAAAGCGTGGGCTTCGTCGAGCAAGACGCTCTCCGTGATCTCTATCTCAAGCCGCGTGGCAGGCAGACGGGAAGCGGTCAGCGCTCTGAGTATCGCTGTTGGGAAGCTCTTGCTCCTGAACTGAGCGGGCGACACGTTAACCGCCACGGTTAGTTCACGCGGCCATAAGGCAGCATCCATGCAGGCGCGCTTCAAGACCCATTCGCCAATAGAAACGATTTCCCCCGTCGCCTCAGCGATAGGTATGAAGGTAGCGGGTGACACCCAGCCGCGCGTAGGGTGATTCCAGCGAAGGAGCGCCTCCGCTCCCGCGATCTGGCCTGTTTTCAAATCAATAATCGGCTGATAGTAAACCTCCAACTGGTTTTTCCCCTCGGCCTGATGCAGGTCATCCTCGAGCGCGCGGCGGTCCCGCAACGCATCCTCCATCTCGGGCATAAAAACCCGAACGATGCCGCGACCATCGGATTTGGCACGGTAGAGCGCGAGATCGGCGTGGCGGAAAAGATCGTGGACGGTTACGCCATCGCGTGGGGCGCTTGCGATGCCAATGCTCGCACCAACGCTAACCTTGTTGTTGTTGATGGTCATCGGCTCGCAAATCTCGGAGATGATCCGAGCTGCGAGATGGTCGATCTGGATAGAGTTCTCCAGCGACGGTATGATAAGCGCGAATTCATCGCCGCCCAACCGAGAGACCAGACAGTCGCCTGGGACAGAGCCCCTGATTCGTGTCGCCATCTGTATAAGCAACGCATCGCCAGCGCTGTGGCCAAGCGTGTCATTGATCTCCTTGAACTGGTCGAGATCGATGAACAGCACCGCACAGCTCCGGCCACTACTCAAAATTCCGTTCAAGTGCTCGTGGAGCAACGCACGGTTCGGCAGATCCGTGAGCGTGTCGTAGTGTGCCATATGGCTCAACTTGAGCCGGGCTTCTCTGGTGGCGGTCACGTCCGAACCGGCGCCCCGGTAGCCGCTAAAATGACCGGAATCGTCAAATATCGGCTTGCCGGTGAGTGTCCACCAACGTTCCGTCCCATTGATCGACACAACCACCTCGATACCCCTGAAGGGGACGTGACTCGCGATTTTCTCCGCAAGGGAGCGTGTTCTTCCCACTACGTTGATGCCGTCTCGAATTAACGGATCCTGGACGAGGTCGGAAAGTTGCCTGCCTATCAGCGCGTCCTTGTTCGTTTGCAGGGTCTCCGCAAGACTGCCGGAGACCATCTTCAGCCGACCCTGATCGTCGGTCTCCCAAAGCCAGTCGGATGCGTGCTGCTCGAAATCATTCAGGAGGATCCCGACAAGTTCCTTCTGACGTTCCGCCTCGACCTCACGTTTAAACCGGTCCCTGAACAGGTTGGCGTTCCAGCAGACGCTCGAGAGCGCGACACCGAAATAGAGAACAAGGAAAATACTGAGATAGTAATAGATGTCCTCGCCCAACAGAACCATGTTGATGACGGAACCGGCCACGATGATCCCGCCATAGGCAAGCGCCGCCATCGGAATTGTGGAGAGGCCGAAGAGGCCGACGCAGATCGTGCCGATGACGATACTGGAAATGAGCAGCTTGCCTCCGGCATTCGCATTCGCGAATAGCACAATCGGCATTGCAGACCAGATCACGGCAGGAACCGCGGAATTGACAATCACGCGCGCGATCGCCCGTTTCGAAACGGCTTTGGGTGTCTTGCGTGAGCGCGCGCGAATGCAGTTTTTCAGCCCGATAAACGATGTGAGCATGAGAACGCCGGCCCACAGCGTCAGGAACCAGAAGTTACCTTCGCTCCAGAACATCACGACACACAATATTGCCGCGAAGATGTTGGCGCCCATCATGAACGGGGTGACGCGCAGGATGGCGCTGACCTGCTGAGCGTAAAGACGCCCGGCCAGATCGGCGGGAAGCCCCAGTGACAAATCAAACCAATACCGCACCCTGTGTTTCCGGAATGATGCGAAATCATCGTAGCCGCCGGTTTCGCTGCCAACAGCGCCTTCCGGTCGAGAAGCCTCCGGCATAATTCCTTCCTCCGGGCCGATGATTGTTCGTATTGCAGCGGATAGTCGTGGAGATGATCCTGCCCTCCCCAAGCGAATAATCCCGGCTTCTAAATATGACCCTCCCATCGCGCCGGATTTAACGGAATAGTTAATCAAGCCTCAATTCTGAGCTTGAATTCCGGGGTGCACTGTGATGTCGAAACTTCTTGCCGCGACGCTTCTGCTGATGGTGAATGGATGATCGCCCAAGCGATTGGCGTTGACGACGACGCGACCGCCTCGATAACGGAACACTAACCGTAACCGACCGCCTATCCACCCTCAGCCCGTAGCCCGTAGGGCGATTGGAGCCCGACGGGCTACTATCGGGGCCTTCACGCCGGAAGCGAAGAGTGAGAGTTGATGCAGACCGACGCCCAAGGGCGAAGGCGGGCCGCGCTGCACGCGAGCTACGGCTCGGCAAGCCAACCAAAATATCGAAAACAACCCCATGCAAAGTAACAGGGGGTCGCTGGCATGGATGCTTTACCCGCGAAAACATTTTGACACGTCGGGCAAATCAACGGCACTATTCCATCATCACGCCATTTGTAAAACGCCCATGGCCCTGCCCAACAACGGGCTCTTTGGCGCGATTGCAGGCAAAAAAATCCCGACAATTGAAGTTCCACCGGCTCGCCACAGCGAACGATCGCCTGGGCGTTGCCGAACCGCGCGCTTCACGGTGATGGGGTCCATGCGTCGGCCACCTTGTCGCAGACGCATTTGTATCAGCGCAGGTATAATGAGCGACGAAATTTCCGCAACGATATCATGGCAGACTACGAAATTCGGAAAGCGATGAACCGTAGCCGAGCACCTGAACTCTTCATCAGTCTATTTTTCCATCCGGACAGCAATCCGGTAATTGCAATCCCGGCTCCACATATGGGGCAGACGAGCTTCCACCTCAAAGTAGAAATTCAGACGCCCGGCTTCAGCCCCCGTCCGGGCCGGCCGCGAAAGCTTCGAAACGGACACCGAGTTCGCGGTCGATAAGGTCGCGCAAGATCCTCGAAATCGGCGGACGAGAGGTTTCCAAACCCGTAAGGCATCCTAGAGCTCTTTGTAGATCGGGACAGAGGCCGCGTGCGCGTCGACTATCTTGACGACCTTTTTTTCCAATGGAAGCTTCGTCTTCTGTTCGGACCATACCTGCTTGAAACGCGCGACTGTTTCGGATGCTCTATCCAGCACCAGCTTCTCGGAAAGCTTAGCCTTTGCCGCGAGGTGCTTCAGTTCGTCTTTTGAAAATTCGGTCATTTTCTTGGTGCGCGAATATTTAAGCGCCATCGTTTCATCGGCAACGTACGGGATAGTCGAGAGCAGGTCATAGGCGGGCGATAACGTTGGCGTCCGTCCATCCGCGTAGATCAGGGACCAGTTCTTAAGGTGCATGTCCGCGTTCCCGATCAGAGTGCTGAACACGAGCCGGCGGATAAATTCAGCGATATCAGCGTCGCCGGTTTCGATGCCAAGGACCCCGGCAATGCGGCGGTATGTGGCGTGGTCATACTTACCCTCGGGATAGACACCGAATACTTGCGCGAAGTCTTCAATGTGGATCGGGCCTTTGTCGCTGCGGTCGAACCGCTTGATCGCCATGGCCTGGCCCTTGAGCTCACCGATGCCGTCGGGAAGGCCGTCGATCGCGTCCAGCTCCAGAAGCTGAAGCTCGGGCACGTCCATGCCCATCGATTTAGCGATGGTCATCATTGAAAACTCGTTCTCGGGCACGCCTGCATATTGCTGCGATGGCAGCTTGACGATCCATGACCCGCCGACGCCTTCGGCGGGAACGACGAGGCCGCCTGCTTTGGTTCCGTTTTGCAAGGCTGAGAATTTCAATTGCACGCCAGCAAGTGAGAAGCGCAGCATGTTGCTGCGCGCTTCCGGCGTCATCTCTGCTTCTACTTGGGGAGGAAGTTCCTCCCCTTCTGCTGGATGCACGGAAATCGCGCCGGGGAGGTCGCGGCCCAGCATCCAGAGCAGAAAGAACTCGCTGTGTTGTTTTACACCGGCCCGCTCGGCGAGGTACTTGCGCAGAGGTCCCTCTGGCAGCAGGTTTGAAAAGAATGGCGGGACGACCTGACCGACTGGCTTGAAGTCTGTAACGAGCCCGCCGAATTGATCCTTGAACGACAGGCTCAAAGTCGGTCGATTGGGATCGTCGATATACG
This sequence comes from Bradyrhizobium sp., assembly GCF_049691595.1. Lineage (GTDB taxonomy): Bacteria > Pseudomonadota > Alphaproteobacteria > Rhizobiales > Xanthobacteraceae > Bradyrhizobium. The sequence goes on along the minus strand of NZ_JBAVNZ010000470.1, from coordinate 2,659 downwards.
CCTGATTGAACGCAAACAGGTTCCGGTTCCCCTGCACGTGGGTGAGGGTGGCAATGGATCGGCCATGCAAATGAACGTTTAAGACGGATACGTCAGGCATCGTCGTCCTCATCATCTATGGCGTACGCTGACCGAGGCGCTTCCGGGGGGCTATGCACCACTCGGTTGCGAAGTTGTTGCAGCTCTGTAGCGATGGCAGCCACAATGTCTTTCGATTGCGGGCTCGCTTGGTGCCGCCGCAATTTGTTGATTGCGTCGGTAACGATCTGAAGATCGGGCTTGCGGAGTGGAGCGCGCCTGAGAAAACGCAGAGTATCGGCGATCCGGTCAAGGTCCGCCGAACTGCCGTATAGCTGCTTCTGCTTGATAACGAGACGTTCCCCCCGTGCGATTTCGCGGAGCGCCGCTTCGCCCTCTTGCGGCGAGGATTGGTCAGTTGATGTTTGACGAAGGATACCCTGGACTGCTGGCAGGAATTTCTTCGGCACAAGCATAACCTCAAGATCGAGCGCCCGCGCCATGTCGATAAAGCTCGAAAGGCCGGGCTCTAAAGTCCCTGTCTCGATTTGGGAGATGTGACCTTGCGTCAGGCCCGAGCGTGCGCTGAGTGCCCGCTGGCTCACGCCCAGGTCCGCCCGGCGGTCCCGGATCGCCCGGATAAGGTCTTCGCTCTTGTAATCCACGATATAGAATCCTTATCAAAAATCCGTCTTGATCATAATAATGTATCGTATCCTAAAAACAATGTTCATACCGATTAGTATTCTAATCTAATAACTGAAATAATAATAATATTACATCAAAATCATTTACTTAGCAAATACGCGGATTCTGGAACGCGACAAGGACAGGGAATTGGGCTCAACGCGCTCTCGCGAAAAACGAGAGCGCAAAGTACGCATCCCTATTCTGGGGAACGGGCGGACCGTATCCCGGTCAGCAAGTCGAATTCGCCTTCCCAAGCAGGGCAATAGAAATTTCGGGTCGTTCCTGAACTGACCCCAACCACCGATTGACCACCAATACACCGTGAACGAACGCGGAAGCTCGTCAAACGACGTCACAAAAAACCTCAATGTTCTCCGAGACCTTCGAGCAAGCAGGGCCGCTCATAACGGTATGGTTGCAGGCCCCATTCGTGCTGGATCCGAAATACCGTCAGCAGTGGGCGAGTGCCATGGCCGCCGGTGACGCGACTTCTGCACCAGAAACGTACCGTTGAGCTCCCAAGTTCATCGATGTCTTTAACTTAGATGGGGTCGGCCGAGTCCGGCCTCTCTTAGACACCCGTTCAACTGATCCGCATCCTCAGCAATGCCGACCGCGAAATGTGCAGAAATTCGCGTTCGCGGCGATGGCGGAAATCCAGCCGTCGCATTCCGGCTAATAGGCTGCCCGCGAGTCTGGTGGCACGCGCAGCCGCCTGCTTTACGATGAACAAGATGGTTGCAGCGCGGCTCAAGATGCTGAGCAGGAAGACTGCCGAATAGATGTCGATGTAGGCCGGTACGTCGCCGACCAGCATCAATTCAAGAGGAATCGGGATACTGTGAGCGTAGGCCAGGATGAGAATGAGGACAGGAATGAAGGCGATGACCTGTCTCAGCGTCAGCCGATCAAGGAAGGCGGCCAGTTGGACGACACAGACTTCCCACAGCCAATCGCTGAAAGCCGCAGGCTTGTCGAGAGTCCACTTCTTCCAAAGCTACTTCCACATAGGTCCATCTGCATCTTTCCCGCACCTTCATACCATGGCGCAGCAAGGCGTGGCCCGAAATGACATCATTGGTTAAAGCCGGCGTCTCTGTTTACTGGCCGGAGGCTCGCAGCGGTAAGATCAAAAAAGCGCAAGACTGACCGGCTAAGCTTAGCTGCAGCGCCCAAATCGTTGCGCATTTCATTGCGCGCAAAAGTCACCGAAAGTATAAGTATTTGAAAGAATGGTCGGAGTGGCAGGATTTGAACCTGCGACCCCTGCGTCCCGAACGCAGTGCTCTACCGGGCTGAGCCACACTCCGACTAGGAACGCGGCTTATAGCCGTGGGGGTCGGCTACCGCAAGCCGCCGATTTGAGGATTTGAATCCTAGTGGATGTGGGCCTGAAAACGCAGATATTGCCGGCCGGCGAGGCCGCCGTAGTGGCGGCGGCGCGGTGCCTCGCTGAGGGCGGGCTGGTGGCGTTCCCGACCGAGACGGTCTATGGGCTCGGCGCCGATGCCGCCAATCCAGCGGCGATCGCAAGGCTCTACCAGGCCAAGGGCCGGCCGGCCTTCAATCCGCTGATCGCCCATGTCGGCGAACTCGACGCCGCGCGGAAAATCGCCCGCTTCGACGCGCCGGCGCTTCGGCTGGCCGAAGCGTTCTGGCCGGGGCCGCTGACGCTGGTGCTGCCCAAAACGCCGGACTGCGCGGTGGCCGAGCTCGCCACCGCGGGCCTCGACACCGTCGCGGTCCGGATCCCCGCCCACCCGGTCGCGCGGAAAATCCTGCGGGCGTTTGGCGGGCCGGTGGTGGCGCCGTCGGCGAATTTGTCGGGCCATGTCTCGCCGACCACGGCCGCGCATGTCGAAAGCGATCTCGCCGGCCGGATCGACCTGATCGTCGACGGCGGCGCGGTCGAAGTCGGCGTCGAATCCACCATCGTAGGCCTGTTTGAGGC
>NZ_JBAVNZ010000469.1:0-2158 GCF_049691595.1 Bradyrhizobium sp. | reverse complement strand
GTAAACCACTGCGCAGGGAAGGCCGGAGTGTTTCCGCTGAACCTGTATGCTCGTGTGCGTTTTGCTTGTGTGCATTTGCACGCGAGACCGCGGGTGCAGCGCGCACCCGGTCTTCCCTGCGCCCTCTGATTTCAGAAGGGCGGGAATTTTCGATAAACCTCGCGCCAATGATGCGGCGAGATCGCGAAGCTGTGAGCGAACGAGAGATGTTGGTTGACAAATTCGCAATCCCGCAGCCCGGATCAGCGAAGCGACATCAGAGGCTGCCCCACAAAGGAAGAATGGATTGCTTCGTCGCTTTGCTCCTCGCAACGACGAAAGGAGCGGCTTCGCTCTACTTCACAGCAGATCAGGATCGCGCCGACGGCTCCACCAGCAGCGTCGGAACGCCGCAGGTGCGGTTGCGCACGATCATCACCCGCGTCCCCGGCTTGCGGCCGATGCGAACCTCCGAGACGTCGACACCGTCGGCTGCGAGCCGCGCCCGTGTCGCGTCGATATCGGCGACGCGCCAGCAGATGCCGCGCAGCCGGTCCTGCGCCGCATCCGCCTGCACGTTCGATTCCCTGCCCGGCCGGTGCGTCACCTCGACGACGAGATCGCCGCAGCGGAAGAACATCAGCCGGCCCCAGTCCGGGTGCGAGCGGTCGAGCGCCATGTCGAGCCCGAGCCGCGCGCCATAGAGTGCGGCGGCGCGTTCGGGATCGGGCGTCGAGACCACCACATGGTCCATCGCCGTGATCGACGCCGGCGCGGTTCGCGCTGACAAGGGGCGCTCCCTGTCCCGCTCGAGGAAGAACATCCGCACGCCGCGCGTCATATCCGTGGCCGCGCGGGTTCGCTTCCACGACAAGGTCGCGCCGCTGGTTGTGTCGCGGCTTTCGACGTCGGCGACCGGCTCCGGCTTCAGCGTCAGCCGATCGAGCCGGCGGTGCATTTTGGCGATGTCATCGGTGCGAAAGCACAGGCTTGCCAGCCCCTCGCCCTCGGTCGCCAAAACCTTGCGAATCCGGTCGGCGACCTCGCTTTCGCCGTCCGGCGACATCAGCTCCAGCGTCATGTTGTCGAGCGTGAACAGCACGCGCTCGGCGCCGTCGCCGCCGTCGCGCCACGAAGGCGAGCGCGCGAACAGGGTCTGATAGGCCGAAGCCCCCGCCTCGATATCGCCGACGAGAACGACGACGTGATCGAGGCCGGTGATCACGGGAACAGGCCCCGCGTCTTCTTGGCAGCGCGGACCTTTTCCACGCCGATCGCTATCGCAGCGGTGCGGTGCGGGATGTTGTCGGCGCTGGCGCGCCTCACCATCTGGTCGAAGGCGCGATCGAGGACCTGATGTTCGCGCCGCATCACCTCCTCTTCCTCCCAGAACAATTGCTGCAGGTCCTGCACCCATTCGAAATAGCTGACCACGACGCCGCCGGAATTGCAGAGGATATCCGGGATCACGAAAACCTCGTCGCGGCGCTGGTCCAGCACGAGGTCGGCCTCCGGCGTGGTCGGGCCGTTGGCGCCTTCGGCCAGGATCCGGCATTTCAGGTGTTCGGCGATCGTGGCATCGATCGCGCACTCCATCGCCGCCGGCACCAGCACGTCGCAATCAAGCGTGAGAATCTGCGCGGCATCGAACTGCAACTGGCTGGAGAAGCCGGCGATGCTGCCATGGGTGCCGGCGTGCCGCATCAAGGCGGGAATGTCGAGCCCGGCGGGATCATGCAGCGCGCCGGTGTGATCGCTGACCGCGATCACCTTGAGGCCGTACTGAAACAGCTCCAGCGCGGCATAGGAGCCGACATTGCCAAAACCCTGCACCACGGCGGTGGCGGTGCCCGGGCTGATCTGCAGCTCCATCAGCACGCGCCTGGCGAGATAGGCGACGCCGCGCCCGGTCGCCTCGCGCCGGCCGTGCGTGCCGCCGGAAGACACCGGCTTGCCGGTGACGATCTCGGTCACGGTGCGGCCCTGGTACATCGAATAGGTATCCATGAACCAGGCCATCACCTGCTCGTTGGTGCCCATATCCGGCGCCATCACGTCGGTATGGGGACCTACGAACGGGATCATCTCCTGCATGTAGCGGCGCGACAGGGCTTCCAGTTCGCGTTTGGAGATCGTCGAGAGATCGACCTTGATGCCGCCCTTGGCGCCGCCATAGGGC
>NZ_JBAVNZ010000468.1:0-7301 GCF_049691595.1 Bradyrhizobium sp. | reverse complement strand
AGTCCTTCCCTTACGATGTCTCTTGCAGGGAGCATGGCAGCAATTCGCCCGAAGCGAATGCCGTGATCGGCGGTGTCGTTCATCGCATCACCTCGCACTTGCCGGAAGCTGGCGCGACGGTCCGGGCGGTGCCGTGACGTTGCTGTCTCGCTAGGTGAGACGGTGCCCACAACGCTTGATTTTAGTAGTTATGAGCACCGATGAAAAGCAGTCTCGGCTGGCAACGATGCTTCGGGATGTGGACGCCGCCCTGGCAATCGCGGAACAAGCTGATGCCTGAAATACCCGGGCAGAGCGGCTACGCTCTGCCCGTCCCTGTGTAACCGGGTCACGTCCCACGTCCCATCTGGAGGTAATCGGTCGACGATATTGACAGGCAACCACACAGGAACTCTCTCCTCCGGGTGCCAGCACGGGATTGATAACCGAGAGCCCTCAGTCGGCAGGCCATCTGCGCAGGAAGGCAAGTGCCATGTTGGCGAAGAAGATCAGAATGCCCGGAATTACAGTGACAGTGCACTTAATTGACCCGTCGTCGTCCTCAAGCGAACCGGAAGCAGAGTTAAGTGCACTGTCACCGTAATCTCCTGTCACCGTAATCTCCCCGGTGAAGGAATAGGGCGGCAGGATTACCTCACCGCGCAAGCGCGCCTGCGTGACCGGCTACCGTCGCAACTTCATGGCTGGAGGCTGCTTCTTCTTCACCGTCAATCTGGCGGAGCGACGGCTGCTGCGTCGGGCGGGTTCTCTTTAACCCGCCGCTCCATGCGAGATGGCGGGTTAAAGAGAACCCGCCCTACAAGCTCTATGTGGTGGTCGACCTATAACCCCCTCGTCATTCCGGGGCGCGCGCAGCGCGAGCTTTGATGTGCAATTGCACATCAGAGAATCCATAACCACGATCGTGAGTATGGATTCCGGGCCTGCGCCAAGTGGCGCATCCCGGAATGACGACCGTTGTGTGTCAGGTGCTGTGCCCCATCATCCGCCACTGCCGCGCATCGCGCATTAAGAGGCCGGTCGACCACCGATCGCGCCTCGGTCCGCATCATGTCTGGGCATCCCCGCGCTATCGAGTGCATTTGGCACACGGGACCGCGGGTGCAGCGTGCACCCGGCATTCCCTGCTCCCTCCGATTTGGAGGGATGAGGAATTCCAGCAAACCTCGGGCGTAGCGCGCCGCGAGATCATGGAGCCGCGCTTGCAAACGAAACCTTCGCCGTCATCGCTCGCTCCGGTAATACCTGTCGCGCGTGCCGCCGGCTTGGCAAGCGATATCGACTTTGCCATAGATTGACGCAACGAATTGTCGCGTGCGGGATCGAACCAAGAATCCGCCTGCGGCCAAAAGCAAGCCGGGAGGATTTCATGGCAAATATTCGCGTTCTCGCCACCGATCTGGAATTTCCGGAAGGCCCGGTGGTGATGCCGGACGGATCGGTGGTGCTGGTCGAGATCCGCGGCCGGCGGCTGACGCGGGTCTGGCCCGATGGCCGCAAGGAGGTGGTCGCGCAAATCCCCGGCGGCCCCAACGGGGCTGCGCTCGGACCCGACGGCAAGATGTATGTCTGCAACAATGGCGGCTTCAGCTGGGTACCGACGCGCAACACCATCATGCCGGGTCCGCCCGAGCCGCATGAATATATCGGCGGCTCGATCCAGCGCGTCGATCTCGCAACCGGCAAGGTCGAGACCGTGGTCGACAAATGCGGCGCGCATCCCCTGAAAGGGCCGAATGACCTGGTGTTCGACCGGCACGGCGGGCTGTGGTTCACCGATCTCGGCAAGCGGCGCGCGCGCGACATGGATGTCGGCGCTTTCTATTACATCAAGCCCGGCATGACGGAGATCGTCGAAGGCGTGTTCGGCATGCTGCCGGCCAACGGCATCGGGCTGTCGCCGGACGAGAACACGGTCTATGTCGCGGAGACGCCGACGGCGCGGCTGTGGGCGTTCGATCTGTCCGCGCCCGGCACGGTGAAGCCGCGCGAGGTGATCTATCGCGGCGAGCGCGGCAAGCCGGTCGCGGGCCTCGGCGGCTATCAGATGTTCGATTCGCTCGCGGTCGAGGCCTCGGGCAATGTCTGCGTCGCAACCCTGATCTCGGGCTGCATCTCCGTGATCGCGCCCGACGGCACCCTCGTCGAGCAGGTGCCGACCGGCGACCGCGTCACCACCAACATCGCCTTCGGCGGACCCGAACTGAAGACCGCCTACATCACCCTGTCGGGCAGGGGCGAGCTGATCGCGATGGACTGGGCGCGGCCCGGGCTGGCGCTGAATTTTTTGAACAAGTGATGACGAAAACGAGGACCATCAACGTCATTGCGAGCGCAGCGAAGCAATCCATCTCGCCGCGCGAAGAAAGAATGGATTGCTTCGTCGCTTCGCTCCTCGCAATGACGGGTGGGGCGACTCCGCAATGACGGGGAGGGAGCTTTGCATGCCCTGGCTTGAACCGGTTACGCTACGCGGTGCGCATGCGCGGCTGGAGCCGCTGTCACATGGTCATGTCGACGGTCTGACCGAAGCGGTGAAAGACGGCGCGCTCTGGAAGCTCTGGTACACCTTCATCCCGAAGCCGGAAGACATGCGCAAGGAGATCGACCGCCGGCTTCACCTGCAGGCGGCGGGCTCGATGCTGCCGTGGACCGTATTCGATGCCGACGGCCGGATCGCCGGCATGACGACCTACATGAATGTCGACACGCCGAACCGCCGGGTCGAGATCGGCTCGACCTGGTACGCCAGGCGGGTGCAGCGCAGTGCACTCAACACCCAGTGCAAATCGCTGCTGCTGACGCACGCTTTCGAACAACTCGGCTGCATCGCGGTCGAGTTCCGCACGCATTTCTTCAATCACCAGAGCCGGCGCGGCATCGAGCGCCTGGGCGCCAGGCAGGACGGCATTTTGCGCAGCCACCAGATCGCGCCCAACGGCACGTTGCGCGACACCGTGGTCTACAGCATTATCGCCGCCGAATGGCCGACGGTGAAGGCGCATCTCGACTATCAACTCAACGAAAAGGCGCGAGTAACGCCCTGACCGCGCAAGAAAAAGACACGATGGAAACCTTCGATTATGTGATTATCGGCGCCGGCTCCGCCGGCAGCGTGCTCGCCAACCGGCTCAGCGAAGATCCCGGCGCCAGCGTCTGCGTGCTCGAAGCCGGGCCCCGCGACTGGCACCCCTACATTCATCTGCCGGCGGGCTTCATCAAGACGTTCCACATGAAGAGCGTCAACTGGGCCTACCAGCAGGAGCCGGGCCCCTGGACCGGGGGCCGCAGCATCTACGCGCCGCGCGGCAAGACGCTGGGCGGCTCGTCGTCGATCAACGGCCACATCTACAATCGCGGCCAGCGCCAGGATTTCGACACCTGGGCGCAGCTCGGCAACCGCGGCTGGGGCTATCCGGACGTGCTGCCCTATTTCAAGCGGCTGGAGCGCCGGGTCGGCGAGGGCGACGAGACCTATCGCGGGCGCGACGGCAGCCTCACCGTCACCACCATGGACTGGCAGGATCCGCTCTGCGAAGCCTTCATGGCGGGCGCGATCAGCCTCGGCATTCCCAAAAACCCCGATTACAACGGCGCGATCCAGGAGGGCGTCTCCTACGCCCAGCGCACGATCAGGAACGGCCTGCGCGTCAGTGCCGCGACCGCCTTCCTGCATCCGGCGCGCAAACGGCCGAATGTCCATGTGCGCACGCATGCGCATGCCACCAACATCATCCTGGAGGGCAAGCGCGCGGTCGGCGTCCGCTACATCAAAGGCGGGAAGGGCGGCGTGCCGACGGAGGTGCGCGCCAGCAGGGAAGTGATTTTATCCGGCGGCACCTACAACTCGCCGCAGCTGCTGCAATTGTCCGGCGTCGGATCGCCGGAACTGTTGAAGTCGATGGGCATCGAGGTGCGCCACGCACTGCCCGGCGTCGGCGAGGGGTTACAGGATCACTACGCGCCGCGCTCGGTCGCCCGCGTCAAGAACATCAGGACGATCAATGAATTGCGGCGCGGACTGAGCCTCTGGGTGGAGGCGCTGAAGTGGGCCACCACACGGCGCGGCCTGCTGTCGCTGTCGCCGACCATGGTCTATTGCTTCTGGCATTCCGGCGAGACCACCGAGAGCTCCGACCTGCAGCTCACCTTCACGCCCGCCAGCTACAAGGAGGGCGTGCAGGGCCAGCTCGAAGACGAGCCCGGCATGACGGTGGCGTCCTGGCAGCAGCGGCCGGAGAGTCGCGGCTATGTCCGCATCCGCTCGTCCGATCCGTTTGCGCCGCCGATCATCCAGACCAACTATCTCGTGGAGGAGCTCGATCGCCGCGTCGTCGTCGCCGGCATGAAGCTGGCGCGGCGGCTGCTGCAATCGGCGCCGCTGGCGCCGTATTACGCCTATGAGGATTTCCCCGGCCCCAAGGTGCGGAGCGACGATGAATTCCTGGCGGCGGCGACCGAGCGCGGCACCACCACCTTCCATCCCGGCTGCACCTGCCGCATGGGGCCGGCCGACAGCGCATGGGCCGTGGTCGACGACCAGCTGCGCGTGCACGGGCTGCAGAACCTGCGCGTGGTCGACGCCTCGATCATGCCGCGGATGATCTCGGCCAATCTCAACGCATCCACCCTGATGATCGCCGACAAGGCATCCGACCTGATCCGCGGCCGCGCCGCGCCGGAGGCGGTGAGATTCGCGGAGCAGGCGTAGGGCAGCCGAACGGGTCAAAACGTCACCGTTTGGCTTCACGCAGATATCGGGCCTGAAGATGTACGACCTCGCTCCGGGTGATGTGACCGGCCCGCTGCAAGGCAATTGGTAAGGACTCGATCTCGTCAAGCCTGACAGAGTCGCCGGCAAGGCGAGTGATCTGGTTGGCCAGTACGTCAGTCTGCGTCGGGATATAACGGACGTGATACTGCGTGGCCATCTCTCGAATAAGAGCAGCGGTAGAACTTGCGGTCAGCGACAGGTCGCAATTAGTCATACACGAACGCCCGGTCTTTCAGGTCGATCGCCGGGAACTCGTCCTTCTCCGCCCAATAGTCCTGGTTGTGCTGCCATTCCGGCTTGTCGCCGCGCTTCGGCAGCAGATGCATGCCGCGCATCATGTAGCCGGGGTTGAAATTTTCCGGATCGATCCACGGCAGCAGCGGCATGTTGTGATCCTCTGGCCGCAGCGTCGGCGTCACTTTGCTGGCGCCGGTTTGCTTCATGTGCTTGAGCAGCCGGCAGACGAAGTCGGCGACCAGGTCGACGCGCAGCGTCCAGCTGGCGCGGAAATAGCCGAACACCCAGACGAGGTTGGGCACGCCGGTGAACATCATGCCGCGATAGGTCACGGTGTCGGCGAAATCGAGCGGCCTGCCGTCGACCTCGAAGGCGATGTCGCCATTGGCGCTGAGGTTGAAGCCGGTCGCGGTGATGATGATGTCGGCTTGCAGCATTTGACCGGATTTCAGCAGAATGCCCGTCTCGGTGAAACGATCGATCTCGTCGGTGACGACGGAAGCCTTGCCCGACTTGATGCCCTGGAACAGGTCGCCGTCCGGGATGAAGGCGATGCGCTGCCGCCACGGCCGGTATCTCGGCGTGAAGTGGGTCTTGATGTCGTAGTCGGGCCCGAGATAGGCCTCGACCGCGGACAGCAGGTCTTTCTTCGCGGCTTCCGGCTCCTCAAAGGTCTTGCGGGTGAAGGCGTCCTGCTCGAACAGGATCTTTCGGCGGGTGATTTCGTGAATCCAGGTCTCGTCGACCTGCAACTGGCGCAGTTGCTCGGCGATCTCGATGGCGTTGCGGCCGGTGCGGAAATAGGTGGGCGAACGCTGCAGCATGGTGATATGCGCGCAATCCTTCGCCATCGCCGGGATCAAGGTCGCAGCGGTGGCGCCGGAGCCGATCACGACCACGCGCTTGTCCTTGTAGTCGAGGTCTTCGGGCCATTTCTGCGGATGCACGATCGGGCCCTTGAACCTCGCCATGTCCTTCCACTCCGGCGTATAGCCTTCCGCGTGGCGGTAATAGCCCTGGCACATCCAGAAGAAATGGGTGGTGAAGCGCAGCGCCTCGCCGGTATCGGTCCGGATGGCGTCGATGGTCCAGAGATTTTCCGCGCTCGACCATGTCGCCGAGGTGATGGTGTGCCGATAGCGGATGTGGCGGCCGAGGTCGTTCTCCTCGATCACCTCGCCCATGTATTTCAGGATCTCGGCGGCGGTCGCGATCGGCGCGCTGGTCCAGGGCTTGAAGCGATAGCCGAAGGTGTGGAGGTCGCTGTCGGAGCGGATGCCGGGATAGCGATGCGTGCTCCAGGTGCCGCCAAAGGTGTTCTGGGTTTCGAGGGCGACGAACGTGGTCCCCGGGCACTGCGTGGTCAGATGATAGGCCGCGCCGACCCCGGAGATGCCGGCGCCGGCGATCAGCACGTCGAAATGTTCGGTGGCGCCCGGTGAAGCTTTCTGAATTTGGCTTTGAACGTTCATCTTCCCTGGCCTTTTCCTGCTTGTTCAAGTCCCGGATCGAGACCGAAAGCGGCGGCGCGGAAGTCCCGGCACGTTCGGCGTCGCATTACACTTCCCGGCGGCTGAGGAACGCCAGCCGCTCGAACAGATGCACGTCCTGCTCGTTCTTGAGCAGCGCGCCGTGCAGCGGCGGGATCAGCTTGCGCGGATCGCGCTCGCGCAGCATTTCCGGGGTGATGTCCTCGTTCAACAACAGCTTGAGCCAGTCGAGCAGCTCCGAGGTCGACGGCTTCTTCTTCAGGCCCGGCACTTCGCGGACCTCGAAGAAGATCCGCAGCGCTTCTTCCACCATGCGCTTCTTGATGTTGGGAAAATGCACGTCGACGATATTTTCCATGGTGTCGACGTCGGGAAACTTGATGTAGTGGAAGAAGCAGCGGCGCAGGAACGCGTCCGGCAGTTCCTTCTCGTTGTTCGAGGTGATCATCACGATCGGGCGCAGTTTTGCCTTGATGTTCTCGCCGGTCTCGTAAACGAAAAATTCCATGCGATCGAGTTCGAGCAGGAGATCATTGGGAAATTCGATGTCGGCCTTGTCGATCTCGTCGATCAGCAGCACCGGGCGCTTTTCATGGGTGAAGGCGTCCCACAATTTGCCGCGCTTGATATAGTTGCTGATGTCGGACACCCGGCTGTCGCCGAGCTGGCTGTCGCGCAACCGCGACACCGCGTCATATTCGTAGAGGCCCTGCTGCGCCTTGGTGGTGGACTTGATGTGCCAGGTCAGAAGCGGCGCGTTGATCGCTTTCGCGACTTCCTCCGCCAGCACGGTCTTGCCG
>NZ_JBAVNZ010000467.1:0-2865 GCF_049691595.1 Bradyrhizobium sp. | reverse complement strand
ACAATACCCTGAGCCGCATCAGCTTCTGCGAGCGGTTCGGCGAACCGCCCCGCATCATGTTGATAAGGCCGAGCAGCAGCACCAGTGCAACGGAGGCGACGGCGATAGGGAGGATTATCGAACTCAGGAAAGATGCCATCGGCAGTACATAACACCGCGCCGGGCGGATCGCCAAACGCTCGCAGGCCGCGCAACGATCTGGCTTTTAGCCCAATAATATCAGAAGCTAGGCCAATTCCCGGGTCGAACCCTGTGTCGCTGGATCAAGGTGGAATGTGAGGCAGATCAGCTACGTTTATCACGTCGTGGTGGATGCGTTCTACACGTTCCTCGCTGACGACGGCTGGGCGATCGCGAGCCATATCGCGCTGTCGACCCTGATGGCGCTGTTTCCTTTCCTGATCGTGCTGACGTCATTGGCCGGTTTCTTCGGCTCCAAGGAACTGGCCGACCAGGCCGCGAGCCTGTTGCTGGAGATGTGGCCCAAACAGGTCGCCGATGCGCTCTCGGGAGAAATCCACGATGTCCTGACGACAACCCGCGGCGACATCCTGACCATCGGCGCGGTGCTCGCGGTGTATTTCGCCTCCAACGGCGTCGAGGCCCTGCGGGTGGCGCTGAACCGCGCCTACTCCGTGATCGAGCCGCGGAGCTGGTACTGGCTGCGGCTTGAATCGATCGGCTACACGCTGGTCGCGGCCTTCACCTCGCTGGCGATGGCCTTCCTGATCGTGCTCGGTCCCCTGATCGTGGAGGCGGCGCGGCGCCATATCCCGCTGATCGTCGAAACCAACGAGCATTTCCTCAATGTTACGCGTTACGGCATCACCATCACGGCGCTGATCGTGGCCCTGTTCATCCTGCACGCCTGGCTTCCGGCGGGACGCCGGGGGTTCCTGCAGATCCTGCCCGGCATCATCTTCACCATGGTGGCGTCGCTGGTATCCGGCATCGTGTTCGGCCAGTATCTGGCGCGGTTCGCCAACAATTACGTCACCATGTATGCCGGCCTCGCGTCCGTCATCATCGCGCTGGTGTTCCTGTATTTCATCGCCGCGATTTTCGTCTATGGCGGCGAACTGAACGCGGCGATCATCAAGTCGCGGCTGCCGCATGGCGTGTCGCTTCAAGCAGCGCAGTCGCTAAGGCCCGCGGACTCACAGGCTTGACCAGAAAGGCGTCGGCTCCGGCTGCGCGCGATGCCGCCTCGTCGTCACCACGGCCGGACACCCCGATGATCGCGATGCGGCCAAGCGGCGGATTGAGTGCCCGGATCCGCCGGATCGCCTCGATGCCGCCGATGCCCGGCAATACCATGTCCATCAGGACCGCATCGAACGCGCCCTGCGCGATCCGCTCCGGCGCGGCCTCGCCGTGCCCGATGAACTCCGCCTGGTGACCGAGTTCGGTCAGGATCGCGTTGAGCACGACGCGGCCGAACGGATTGTCTTCCACGCTGAGCACGCGCAACGCCCGCGGTGCGGCGGTCGATACCTCGCTGTCGGTCCCGGGGACGAGGGCCCCCCGCCCCTTTGCGGGCGCCACCACGACGTTGAGGGTAAAGGTGGTGCCGCCGCCGCGCCGCTGTTTCACGAAGATGTCGCCACCCATCGCCCGCGCCAGCGCCTTCACCGACGACAGCCCGAGCCCGGCGCCGCCGAAGCGTGCGGCGATCGAGACATTGGCCTGCGAAAACGGGCGGAACAGCCGCTTGATCTCGTCGAGCGTCAGGCCGATCCCGCTGTCGGAGACCGCGAACGCGATACCAATTTTGCCCCTGGCGCCGCGCACCGGCGACACCGAAAACGCGACGGCGCCCTGCTCGGTGAATTTCACCGCGTTGTCGATCAGGTTTTCCAATGCCGCGCGCAGGCGAACGGGATCGCCGACCGCGAACGCTGGCAGCTCCTCGGATATCTCGACGGAGGATTGCAATCCCTTTGCCGCCGCCCGGCCGGCCAGCGAATCCCCGGCATTGCGGGCAAGCGTGCGCAAATCGAAAAAATCCTGCCGAACCGCCAGCCGGGAACTCCGGCTTCGCGCGGCATCGACAAACAAGGTTGCGAGGCTCGCGAGATGCTCGGCGCCGGCTCTGATGGTATCGACCCAGCGCAGCTCGCGCTCATCGAGGTCGGATGTCGCCAACAGATTGCTGATGGCCAGAATGCCGGTCAGCGGGGTCCGCACCTCATGCGCAAACGCGGCGAGCGCGGCTTCGACCATGCCGGAAGCGGCCTTCACTGGCGCGCGCCGACCGCGCGGCTTCGCCTGGGCGGCGGAAGCGCGCTTGGTTACCGGCCTCCGTTTGCGGGGCCGCGTGGTGCGCCGTAGGCGCGGTTTTGCCGCCATGATTTCTGTAACCCCGCGCGCGCCAGCATGCCATGGCCGGCCCGAGCGAGTCACGGGCGCGTTTTCAGCTACTCCCCGGAAAACTTTGCCAGTCCGACCAGCCGGCGGATGTCGGCCGGCGTCGCACCGCCGCCGCGAAGTTCCCGCAAGCCGGTGGCCCCGGTCGATTTCGCGAGCTTGTGTCCGGCGGCATCAAGGACAAGCCGATGATGCCGGTAGGCCGGCTGCGGCAGATTGAGCAGCTGCTGCAGCAGCCGATGCAGGCTGGTCGCCCAAAACAGGTCCTGGCCGCGCACCACATCGGTGACGCCCTGCAAGGCGTCGTCGATCACGACCGACAAATGATAGCTGGTCGGCGTCTCCTTGCGGGCCAGGACGACGTCGCCCCAGGCTTCCGGCCGGGCTCCCACCGCGCCGCGCTCGCCATCGGGTCCTTCACCGCGCTCGGTCCAGCCGAGCGTTCCGGCCAGCGCGCGGGCCGCCGCCATGTCGAGCCGCAGCGCGTAAGGCGCGCCC
>NZ_JBAVNZ010000466.1:0-17758 GCF_049691595.1 Bradyrhizobium sp. | reverse complement strand
CCGCTATCAGGCGCGGTATCTCGTGGAGCAGCTCGGGCTGCGCGGCGACGAAGACCCCGCGCAGCTCTCCGGCGGCGAGGCCCGCCGCGCGGCGCTGGCGCGGGTACTGGCGCCCGCGCCCGACATCCTGCTGCTGGACGAGCCCACCAACCATCTCGATCTTCCCACCATCGAATGGCTGGAGGGCGAACTTCAAGGCCGCGGCTCGGCGCTGGTCCTGATCAGCCATGACCGCCGCTTCCTTTCAAATCTGTCGCGCAGCACGGCCTGGCTCGATCGCGGCCAGATCAGGCAGATCGACCGCGGCTTTGGCGCCTTCGAGGCCTGGCGCGACGAGGTGCTGGCCGAGGAAGAGCGCGACCAGCACAAGCTCGACCGCCAGATCGTCAACGAGGAACACTGGCTGCGCTATGGCGTCTCCGGCCGCCGCAAGCGCAACGTCAAGCGGCTCGGCAATCTGTTTGCGCTGCGCGACCAGCGCAAAAACTATCGCGGCACCACTGGCGCCGCCAATCTCGCCGCGGCGGAGGCGGACAAATCCGGCCGACTGGTGATCGAGGCCAAAAACATCGGCAAATCCTTTGGCGATCGCAAAATCGTCGACGGGTTTTCGATTCGAATCCAGCGCGGCGACCGCATCGGCATCGTCGGTCCGAACGGCGCCGGCAAGACCACGCTGGTCAATCTCCTGACCGGCGCCGACGCGCCCGATGCCGGCTCGATCCGGTCAGGTGCCAATATCGAGATGGCGACGCTCGACCAGCACCGCGAAAGCCTCGACCCGAAATCGACCCTGGCGGAGGCGCTGACCGGCGGGCGCAGCGACCACGTCATGGTCGGCGGCAAGCCAAAGCATGTCGTCAGCTACATGAAGGATTTTCTGTTCTCCCAGGAACAGATGCGCACGCCGCTGGAAGTGCTCTCCGGCGGCGAGCGCGGGCGGCTGATGCTGGCCCGCGCGCTGGCAAAACCCTCCAACCTCCTGGTGCTGGACGAGCCGACCAACGATCTCGATCTGGAGACCCTCGACGTGCTCGAGGAGATGCTGGGCGACTATGAGGGCACGCTGATCCTGATCAGCCACGACCGCGATTTCCTCGACCGCGTGGTGACCTCGGTGATCGTGCCCGAGGGCAATGGCCGCTGGATCGAGTATGCCGGCGGCTATACCGACATGCTGGCGCAGCGCGGCGCGGACCTGAAGCGCGAGGCGGTGAAGGTCCTGGCCGTCGACGGCAGGAAGGAAACAAAAACCAGCGCGCCTTCCGCCATCTCCAGGCGCCGGCTGAGCTTCCACGAAAAGCACGCGCTGGAAACACTGCCGACGAAAATCGCCAAATTGCAGGCCGAGATTGCCAAACAGCAACGCATCCTTGACGATCCCGAGCTGTTCCGGAAGGATCGCAAGAAGTTCGATCAAGCCTCCGAAGCGCTAGCCAAAGCACAACAGGCGCTGGCTGAGGCCGAGGATAAATGGCTGGAACTTGAAGTGCTTCGTGAGGAGATCGAGCAGGCCTGAGCCGTAGGATGGGTAGAGCGCAGCGAAACCCATCAAGCATCGTGGATGTCTCGTGATGGGTTTCGCTTCGCTCTACCCATCCTACGTCTGAAAAGGTAACTCATGACAACGCCCCTCGCCGCCAGAATCGCCCGGGAATACGGCACGCCGGCCGCCGTGATCGACATGGACCGCGTCGAGCGCAACATCGCGCGCATCCAGGCGGCCTGCGATGCGGCTGAAGTCGCCAACCGGCCGCACATCAAGACCCACAAGAGTCCGCTGCTGGCGACGATGCAGATCAAGGCCGGCGCCAAGGGCATCACCTGCCAGAAACTCGGCGAGGCCGAGGTGATGGCGGCGGCCGGGATCGACGACATCCTGATCAGCTACAATCTGCTCGGCGAGGAGAAGATGGCCCGGCTTGGCGCGCTGCAGGCAAAGGCCAATATGACCGTGGCCGCCGACAATTTGGTCGTCGTCGCCGGCCTGCCGAAGGCCGCGGCGGCGTCAGGCCGTCCACTTTCGGTCGTGGTCGAATGCGACACGGGGCGCAAGCGCGCCGGGGTCGAGACGCCGGCGGAAGCCATCGCACTGGCGCGCGAAATCGCAGCGTCAAAGGGGCTCACCTTCGCCGGCTTCATGCTGTACCCGACCGAAACCGGCTGGGCCGAGGCGCAGAAGTTTTTCGACGAGGCGCTGGCCGGCGTCCGCGCGCACGGGCTCGACGCAACCATGGTTTCGACCGGCGGCACGCCGAACATGAAAAATGTCGGCAAGCTCAAGGGCGCGACCGAACACCGGCCCGGCACTTACATCTATAACGACCGCATGCAGGTCGCGGCCGGCGTCGCATCGTGGGACGATTGCGCGCTGAGCATCTATTCCACCGTGGTCAGCCGCGCCGGTCCGGACCGCGGCATCCTCGATGCCGGCTCGAAAACGCTGACGTCGGATACCGGCGGCGGGCTGGAGGGCCACGGCCTGATCCTCGAACATCCCGAGGCGAAAATCGCGCGCTTCGCCGAAGAGCACGGCTTTCTCGACCTCACGCGCAGCAACACCCGCCCCAATGTCGGCGACGTCGTCCGCATCGTGCCCAATCACGTCTGCGTCGTCGTCAACATGATGGACGAGGTGGTGATGGTGCGCGGCGAGGAGATCATCGGCACGCTGCCGGTGGCGGCGCGGGGGAAGCTGCGGTGATGCTCTCAACCCGCCTTTGGCACCAGAACGGACCTGGCCGGGCTTGCCGCTCGCTCAACCCGGCCGCGAACGATCCGGACCGGACCTCCACTACTCTACGATCTGTTCGCCCGATCCGCCGAACTCCGCCGGAAAATCCTTAAACTTCGGGAGACCATCTTTCATGGGAAGAACAGTCTCGGCATAGTTCACGTGGACGCCCGGGCTGTATTTAAGCGTGGGCAGTGTGGCCGAAAATACGTCCACCAGTCCCAGCGGAGGGTGATTGGTCATTAGATGGCCCCCGCACTTCTTGCAGTATTGCCGCTGACTGACCGGCGTCTTCTGAAACATGCCAACATGCTCGGCCCCAGCCGTGATCTTCACGGCATCCGGCTTCCAGAGGGTGAAGGCATTGATCGGTCCACCTGACCACGAACGGCATGATCGGCAATGACAATAACCCATGGCTTCCGGTTCTCCGGATGCCTCCACTCGAACCGCGCCGCAAAAACACTCTCCGGAATATTTTGCCATCGCCTTTTAGCCTCCCTCGTTTTTCCGAACTCTAAATCGAATCGTTGGCAACTGCCAACAGACGCCCTTCGCGCGCGCCGGGTTACACCGATACCAGCTTCGCTGCTCGCTGTCGCCGACGATGATCGCCAGTAGTCCGCCGATTTCCGATCGCATGTTTGAGACACGCCGGCGGCCACTGAGAAGATACGCTTGCTGGAGAAGACCGGAAGTGGCGCAGACAGCCCAATGCGGTCGAAATGGCACAAAGCAGGCTTCGTCTTGACCTTTTTCGGTCCCGATCGTTTCACGATTGTGTTCCGATCAATTCCGTCCGCATGACCGATCAGCGAAAGGGTAATCCTCGGGCCATCGTCATTCCGGGGCGACGCGAAGCGTCGAGCTATGATGTGCAATTGCACATCATAGAATCCATAACCACAGCTGTCTCTAATCATCCTCTGCCAACTGACATTTGGGGTTATGGATTCCGGGCTCGCGCCAAGTGGCGCCCCCCGGAATGACGGGGATTGTTTGCCCGGCGGAATTCAGTTTCCTGAGCTGTGGTGCGTCTTGAGCGGCGAATACTGACGTCGCGTTGGCGCTACATCGATCACGCCCAGATCGACAAGTGTGCGGTGGAAGCGGCGTTTCCGTTCCGAGGACGATGCGAAGTAGGCTTCGCCGCAATGCTCGATAAGGCTCGCGCGCGTGGCAAAGATCTCATCAAGCGGCAGGCCGGCTTGCTGCAGAGCAACCGTACCAAGAAAGGCGATATCCAGGTCTCGGCCCCGCCCGCAAACAAGTCGATCAGTGCCGCCATTCAGGGTTTCGATGGCATAGAACGTGCGGAACCGGCGGCTCTCGTCCGGGCGAAGCTTGAGTTTTTTCTCGATCCGCCGTGTCATCACCGGTTGATGATCTCCGTAGTGTACGATCAATGTTGAACGTCCGGGAAAACGGCTGGAAAGCTCGGATTTGAGCCTGTTCCAGGTTACGGCAGTCTCTGCAAGTCGCGCATAGTACTCAGCATAGTGAGCATCGGGGAGGCTTGCGGCAGCAAAGGCACGCTCGCCATCGAAGCGTCCAGGCGCAACCAGCCTTCGGTCGTGAGGGCCGTGATTGAAGTTGGTCAGCGCATACAGAAAACGAGGTGCTGCAGCATCGCCCGCAATCCCTTTCATATGAACGCCGAGCGCGGCTTCCAGAAACAATGCATCAGAATTCGTCATTTCGAATCGATCGAGGTCGAAGGGCGAATCAAAGTCATCGGTGAAAATACGTTCGTTGATACCAATCGAACGATAAAACCCATCGTAGTTGAGAAAGCTGCGACGGCAGCTCGACGTGAGCATTGTCCTGTACCCGAGCGCAGTCAGCGCATCTGGAAGACTGTTGTGGAATCGGCCGACGCCTCTCTTGAAAAGAAAATAGGCGTTTGAACCAAAGCTTGCGCTTGAAAGGCCCGTTAGCAGACTAAATTCGGATTGCCACGATCCCCCGCCAAAAATATCGACGTTAAGGCTTCCATGGAGACCATTTTTTGGGGACAGAAATGCTTCGACGACTGGTTCAACCGGGAGCCCGAACACGCGCGGATCAAAGATCGACTCGTGCTGGATGACGATAATGTCGGGATAGTCGAGGCGGCGCGGGGGTACGGCCGCCATAAGCGGCAACGGATCCTCAGCTATATCGCTCAAAGTCAGGCCGCCGAACTGCCGCCAGGAAAGCGGGTTGAGAAGGGAGGCTATGAAGGTCGAAAAAAAACACCGCCGCAGAGCCGCGATTCGCTGGAAAGAAGCGGCCCCACCGCTTGCCCCATATGTTGCTACCAAACCAATACATGCGAGGCTGAACAAAAGGACCTGGAGTTCCAGAGAGACTGACGGCCCGCGCACGTAGAGCAGCGTCGCGACGGCGACCAGAACAAGCGCGATACCTCCCGTGACAACAGCTGTTACTGCGAGCGGGTATTGTACAACAAAAAATGGAACTGTCCCTGCAAACGCCAGCGGCAAATCCGTCACGATCAGTTTCAGCCCGCTATAATTATACTTGATATTCGACGCTCCGAAGATTGCCGCTACCAGGATAGACGAAACCAGAATCGCTCTTTCGAAATCGGTAACGAAGAACAGCAGCGTCGCGGCGCTGAAACACAAAGCGGCAATGGCCAATTTGAGGTGCTCAACACTACGTTCTGCAAACCAGATGACGGCGATGGCTGCCACAATGATCAGGGTCAATGACATATCGATCAGGTTGCCGGTCGCGGATGAAATTCTACCACTGCTATACCATTAATACAGGCAAACACAGCTCCGCTTCAAATGGTCTTGCGGTCGTAAAGTTGATGTCTCCTCTTGGCATCGTTTCGCTGCGATGCAGAATTTAGTCGCTATCGGGTGCAGCGGACATCGAACAAGCCGCGACAATCGAGCGCGATCTATGCGCATGAGGTCCGACTCTCAAACCACTTCAACACGCCCCTCCCCGCCGCGGCACCGGTCGCAAACGAGGCCTGCAGCAGATAGCCGCCGGTCGGCGCTTCCCAGTCGAGCATTTCGCCGGCCGCGAAGACGCCGGGCAAGCGGCGGAGCATGAAGTCGGCGTCGAGTTCATCGAACGCTATCCCGCCCGCGGTGGAGATCGCGCGCGCGATCGGCGCGATGCCGTTGAGCCTGACAGGCACGGTGTTGACCAGGGAAGCGAGATCGGCCGGCGACAAGGACGCCAGCGACACGCCGGAGGCTTTTGCGGCTTCCTGCAACAACCCGATGGCAACGGGCGACAGATTTGCAGCCTTGCGCAGGAAATTGGAGAAGGTCTGCTTTCCCTTCCGCAGCGACAGCCGTGCGATCAAATCGCTTGGTTCGAGACCTGGCCGCAGCGCGATGCGCAGCGTGGCCTGCCCCGCACGGGCAATCGCGGCGCGCAAATCGGCCGCCAGCGCATAGACCCCGCCGCCCTCGATGCCGGTCCGGGTGATCACCATCTCGCCGCGCACCGTGTGCGGGCCGAAGGTCAGCGCGACGCCCTTGAGCGGCTGGCCCTCGAAGCGCTGGCGAAAAATGTCGGACCAGGCAACCGTGAAACCGCAATTCGCAGGCCGCAGCGCCGATATCGTCACGCCCTTCGCCGCGAGTGTCTCCACCCACGCCCCGTCCGACCCGAGCCGCGGCCAGCTCGCGCCGCCAAGCGCCAGCACGGTCGCGCGAGCGCTGACGATGCGTCGCCCGTCCGGGGTCTCAAACAGCAAGCGGCCGTGCTCATCCCAGCCGGTCCAGCGGTGGCGCAGCGCGAATAGCACGCCTGCCGCATCCAATCGGCGCAGCCATGCCCGCAGCAACGGTGAGGCCTTGAAGGCTTTTGGAAACACCCGGCCGCTGGAGCCGACAAATGTCGGCTGCCCCAGCGCCTCGCTCCAGTCGCGCAAGGCGCCCGGCGGAAATGCCTCGACCGCGGCCTGGAGATGCGGCATTGCGTCCCGGTAACGGGCGAGGAATTGAGGCAGCGGTTCGCCATGCGTGAGATTGAGCCCGCCTCGCCCGGCCATCAGGAATTTGCGGCCGGCCGATGGCATCGCGTCAAAGACGGTGACACGCGCGCCGCCTTGCGCCAGCACTTCGGCGGCCATCAGGCCGGCGGGGCCGGCGCCGATGACGGCGACTTCGGTTATAAACACTGTCATTCCGGGATGCGCCTCTTGGCGCAGGCCCGGAATCCATACTCACGATCGTGGTTATGGATTCTCTGATGTGCATTGCACATCATAGCTCGCTCGTTTCACTCGCGCCCCGGAATGACGACGTTGCGGTCATCGATCTACAGCTTGATCCCCGCTCTCGCCGCGGCCTGGCCGACATACTTCTGGGTCTGCTCGAACGCGCCCTGCAGCGCCTTCGCGGTCGAGATGTCGCTGATCTCGGCAAAGTGCGCGGCGACAGCATCCGGCGTCCAGTCGGATTGGGCCAGGTTGATGCCTTCGGTCTCCATGATCCGGATCACCGCGAACGAGCCCGCGCCGGCGCCCATGATGGTGCGGGTCGGCGCGTCCTCGCTCAGCAGATATTCCACCGCCGGCGTGATCGCTTCGGGCTTCATCAATGCCAGCGCATGCGGCGGCAGCAGTTCCTCGGTCATGCGGGTGGCCGCCGTCGGCGAAATCGTGTTGACGCGGATGTCGTTCTTGCGGCCCTCCTCGGCCAGCACGTTCATCAGCCCGATCATGCCGGCTTTGGCCGCGCCGTAATTGGCCTGGCCGAAATTGCCGAACAGGCCCGACGACGAGGTGGTGAGCACGATGCGCCCGTAATTGCGCTCGCGCATGCCACACCACACCGCCTTGCAGCAGTAGAAGGTGCCAGTGAGATGGACGTCCAGCACTTTGGCGAAATCGGCGACTTCCATTTTCGAGAAAGATTTATCGCGCAAGATGCCGGCATTGGCGCAGAGCAGATCGACGCCGCCCCATTCCCGGGTGGCGCGCTCGACCATCGCCGCGACCTGCTCGAAACTGGAGACATCGGCGCCGTCGGCGATCGCGATGCCGCCGGCCTTGCGAATTTCCTCGACCACGGTCTCGGCCGGCGTCAGCGATCCGCCTGACCCGTCGCGGGCGCCGCCGAAATCGTTGACGACGACTTTGGCGCCGCGGCTCGCCAGCCCCCGCGCATGCGCCCGTCCAAGACCATTGCCCGCGCCGGTGACGATGGCGACGCGTCCGTCAAACCTGATTGGCATGAGTGGAATTCCCGAAGTGATAAAGTCAATCAAGCGAAATAGATCAGGCCGATCCAGTCGGCGACCAGCGCGGGCTTGTCCTCGCCCTCGATCTCGACCGTGACATTGCTGCGCGACTGCAACTCCTTCGGCTTGCGCAACTTCGCTTCCGCCAGCGTAAAGCGGCCGCGGACCCGCGAGCCGGCGCGCACCGGCGAGATGAAGCGCAATTTGTCAAAACCGTAATTGACGCCCATGGTGGTGCCTTCGATCACCGGCATCACCTCATAGGACATGATGCTCAGCAGCGACATGGTCAGGAAACCGTGCGCCACCGTGGTGCCGAACGCGGTTTCCCGTTTGGCGCGCTCGGGATCGACATGGATGAACTGATGATCCTCGATCACGTCGGCAAAGGCATCGATCCGGTTCTGATCGACCAGATGCCATGACGACACCCCGATCTCCCGGCCAACCATGTTCTGATAGGCCTGAAGCGCGAGCGGCGGCTTCTTCCAGACTTCATTCATCGATCAATTCTCCGACCCGGCGGTTCGCACCTGTAGCAGCTCCGGGAATTCTTCCTCGCGAAACTCGCGCCCGCGCAGCGCATCGCTGCGATCATCGTCATGTTCCAGCCGGCGCAACTGCACGCGGCGGATTTTTCCCGAGATCGTCTTCGGCAATTCGGTCACCAGTTCGATGCGGCGGATGCGCTTGAACGGCGCCAGCCGCGTATGCAGATGCCGGAAGATCGAGCGCGCGGTGTCCGGCGAACGCTCGACGCCCGACACCAGCAGCACATAGGCCTTGGGGATCGCCAGCCGGATCGGATCGGGGCTGGGAACGACCGCGGCCTCCGCGACCGCTTCGTGTTCGAGCAATACGCTTTCCAGCTCGAACGGACTGATCCGGTAGTCGGATGACTTGAAGACGTCGTCGGAGCGGCCGACGAAGGTCAGATAACCCTCGTCGTCGGCAAACACCACGTCACCGCTGCGATAGAACGCGCCATCGGCGCCGCTCAACTGGCCGTCGTCACCCTGATAGCCCTGCATCAGGCCGGCGGGCCTGTCGGTGCCGAGCATCAGCGTGACCTCGCCCTCTTTGGTGACGTGGCCGTCGCCATCGGTGATCTGCACGCGATAGCCGGGGAGCGGCCGGCCCATCGATCCGATCTTGACCTTCTGTCCCGGCGAATTGCCGGCGAGCGCCGTGGTCTCGGTCTGGCCGTAACCGTCGCGGATCGTCAGCCCCCAGGCCGCGCGCACCTGGTCGATCACCTCCGGGTTGAGCGGCTCGCCGGCACCGCAGACTTCGCGCAAGGAAACCTTGAAGGTCGAAAGCTTCTCCTGGATGAACAG
The DNA here is from genome assembly GCF_049691595.1 of Bradyrhizobium sp. Taxonomy (GTDB): domain Bacteria; phylum Pseudomonadota; class Alphaproteobacteria; order Rhizobiales; family Xanthobacteraceae; genus Bradyrhizobium. The sequence goes on along the minus strand of NZ_JBAVNZ010000466.1, from coordinate 8,470 downwards.
CCGCCATACCGTCGGCGGCGCACAGAGTGTCGTGACACCGCAGCGGCCGATGGTGGCGAGCAATCCCCTGGCATCGAAGCGTGGCTGATTGACGACGAACACCGTGGCGCCGGCATTCCAGGGCGCGAACAAGCAGCTCCAGGCATGCTTGGCCCAGCCCGGCGAGGAAATGTTCAGATGCACGTCGCCGGGCTGCAAGCCGAGCCAGAACATCGTCGACAATCCGCCGACGGGATAGCTGCGCTGGCTGTGCCGCACCAGCTTCGGTTTGGCCGTGGTGCCCGAGGTGAAATAGAGCAGCATCGGGTCATCGGGCCCGGTGGGACCGTCCGGCGCAAATGTCTCGGAAGCGCCTGCCGCCTGTTCGAACGGCAGCCAGCCATCGTGTCTGGCCGTCGCTCCGACCACGATCCGAACCAGGCCCTCGCCGCCGAGGCTCGCGAACTTCGCGATCTGGTCCTGCGACGCCACCACCATTTTCGCCCGGCCGCGATCGAGCCGGTCGCGCAATTCGTCCGGCGTCAGCAGTGTGGTCGCGGGGATCACGACCACGCCGAGCTTCATCGCCGCCAGCATCGTCTCCCACAGCGGCACGACATTGCCGAGCAGCAGCAGCAAATGGTCGCCGCGCTTCAGTCCCTGCGCGCGCAAAAAATTCGCGACCTGGTTGGAGCGGCGCGACAGCGCGGCGAACGAAAGCTTGGTCTCCTTGTCGCTGCCGGCATCGACGATCCACAGCGCCGGCCGATCACCGCTGTCGGGATGGCGCGCCAGCTCCGCGTCGAACCAGTCCAGCGCCCAGTTGAACGGCACCGGACCGGGCCAGCGGAATCCCTTCACCGCCGCATCGTAATCGGTGCGGTGCTCGAGCAGAAAGGCGCGCGCTTCCCTAAATGTCGTCATCGCTATTTTCCGGCGAGGCCGCGAACGTGCTGGATGATGCCGGAGAAATCGACCCCGCCATGGCCGGCCGCGTCGAACGCCCTGTAGATCTCCTGCGCGTGCTTGCCGAGCGGCGTCGCCGCGCCGGCGGCGCTGGCCGCATCCTGCGCCAGCGTGAGGTCCTTCACCATCAGGCTCGACGCAAAGCCGGGCTTGTAGCCGTTATTGGCCGGCGAGGTCGGCACCGGGCCCGGCACCGGGCAATAGGAGGTCAGCGACCAGCACTGCCCCGACGAGGTCGAGGCCACATCGAACAGCGCCTGATGCGACAGACCGAGTTTTTCCGCAAGCACAAAGGCCTCGCCGACCGCGATCATGGAGACGCCAAGGATCATGTTGTTGCAGATCTTGGCCGCCTGCCCCGCACCGGCGCCGCCGCAATGCACGATCTTCTTGCCCATGTTCTCCAGCACCGGCTTCGCCGCCGAAAACGCCTTGTCGTCGCCGCCGCACATGAAAGTCAGCGTCGCGCCCCTGGCGCCACCGGTGCCGCCCGACACCGGCGCATCGACCGAGGCCATGCCGCGCGCCGCGGCCAGCGCATGCGCCTGCCTGGCGCTTTCGACGTCGATGGTCGAGCAGTCGATGATCAGCGCGCCCTTCCTCATTGACGCAATCACGTCGGTCCACACCGACAACACGTGCTTGCCTGCCGGCAGCATGGTGATGACGGTATCGGCACCCTTCACCGCCGCCGCCGCGCTGTCGGCGATGTCGGCGCCATCGCTTCTCGCCTGATCTTTCGAGGCTTCCACCAGATCGAAGGCGATCACCTTGCGGCCGGCCCTGACCAGATTGGCCGCCATCGGCCCGCCCATATTGCCGAGGCCAATGAATGCGATATTTGCCATCTCAATTCCTCCGCTTGGGGCGCTGCTATTTTGATTGATCGAATACGAGTTCGTCGGCGCCGATTTCGGCGAAATACGGCGCGACCATCGCCGGTGTCACGTCCTCGATTCCGGCGGGCGACCATTTTGGATCGCGGTCCTTGTCGATCACCGCCGCGCGTATGCCTTCGCGAAAATCGTCGCTGGCAAAGACTTCCAGCGCCGCACGATATTCCCGCACCAGACACTGCTCGAGTGAGGAAGATTTCCGCGCCAGCCGCAACAGTTTCAACGCAACCACCATGCCGCGCGGCGATTTCTCGTTCAGCGTCTTCAGCGTCGACGCTGCCTGCTCCGAGCCGTCGTGCCGCAGGGCGGCGACGATGTCCTGCATCCGGTCTTGCGCGAACCAGGCATCGATCTTCGGCTGCATCGCGGCGACGGGACCTGCGGTCTCGCCGGTCGAAAACCCGTCGATCAGGATCTTGATTTCCGCTGAACCCGTGCCGGGACGGATTTTGGTGAGCACGTCGCGCAAGGCGGCGAGCTTGTCCGACGGCACCACCGCGTCGGCAAAGCGGGCATGGATCGCATCCGGACCGTTCATGGTCTGGCCGGTCAGGCCGAAGTAAGTGCCGATCTCGCCGGGCGAATGCGACAATAGCCAGGTGCCGCCGACATCGGGGAAGAAACCGAGGCCGACCTCGGGCATCGCCAGTCTGGTCCGCTCGGTGACGACGCGATGCCGGCCATGCGCGGACAGCCCGACCCCGCCACCCATCACGATACCGTCCATGAACGCGACATAGGGTTTTGCGAATTTGGCGATGCGGGCGTTGAGGATGTATTCCTCGCGCCACAGAATCTTGCCGAGATCGCCACGTATCTTTGAGCTTTCGTAGAGCGCGCGGATATCGCCGCCGGCGCACAGGCCGCGCTCGCCGGCGCCTTCCAGCACGATCACGCCGACAGCCGGATCGGCCTCGAATCGATCGAGCGCCGTGTCGATGTCGCGAAACATTTCAAGCGTCACGGCATTGATCGCCTTCGGCCGGTTGAGGCGGATGATGCCGGCGGCACCCTCGCGCCGCGCGATCAGGTCGGGCTCGGCGCCCGCGACAGCCGCGACCGCACTCATCGCGCCCCCTCGATCATCGCGCGCGAAACGATCAGCCGCATGATTTCGTTGGTGCCTTCAAGAATCTGGTGCACGCGGAGATCGCGCACGATTTTCTCGATGCCGTATTCGCTGAGATAGCCATAGCCGCCGTGCAATTGTAGCGCCTGGTTGGCGACCTCGAAGCCGACGTCGGTGCCGAACCGCTTGGCCATCGCGCACAGCATGGTCGCGTCAGGGTCCTTGCGGTCGAGTGCCGCGGCGGCGCGCCAGACAAAGGTCCGCGCCGCCTCCAGCTCGGTCGCCATGTCAGCGAGACGAAATTGCAGCGCCTGGAACTCGTCGAGCCGTTTTCCGAACGCCTTGCGCTCCTTCATATAGGCGAGCGACTTGTCGAGCGCGCTTTGCGCGCCGCCGAGCGAACAGGCGGCGATGTTGATGCGCCCGCCGTCGAGCCCGGCCATCGCGATCTTGAAGCCGATGCCTTCGTCGCCCAATCTATTCTCGACCGGAACGCGGGCATTCTCGAAGATCACCGCGCGGGTCGGCTGCGCGTTCCAGCCCATCTTGCGCTCATTGGCGCCGAGCGAGAGCCCGGGCGTATCCGCCTCGATCACCAGCGTCGAGATGCCGCCGGGACCGTCGCCGCCGGTCCGCACCATCACGACATAGAGGTCGCCGCCGCCGGCGCCGGAGATGAACTGCTTTTGGCCGTTGAGCACATAATGATCGCCGTCGCGCACCGCGCGGGTGCGCAGCGCCGCCGCGTCCGAGCCGGAACCCGGCTCGGTCAGGCAATAGCTCGCCAGAAGCTCCATGGTGCAAAGTCCTGGCAGCCATTTCCGGCGCTGCGCGTCATTGCCAAAGGCGTCGATCATCCACGACGCCATGTTGTGGATCGAGATGAACGCCGACACCGTCGGGCAGCCCTGCGCCAACGCCTCGAAGATCAGCGCGGCGTCGAACCGGCTCAGCGCCGAGCCGCCGACGTCATCGCGGATGTAGACGCCGCCCATGCCTAGTGTCGCGGCTTCCCGCATCACATCGACCGGAAAATGCTTCTCCTCGTCCCAGCGGATCGCATGCGGCGCGATTTTTTCGGCGGCGAATTGCCGCGCCATCTCGCGAACCGCAACCTGGTCCTCGTTGAGAGCGAAGTGCATTTCTTTCCCGCGCCCGGCTATGACGCGATCAATTCATCGTTGGAATCGAGAACTCCGCGCCCTCCTTGACGCCGGAGGGCCAGCGCGAGGTGATCGTCTTGGTCTTGGTGTAGAAGCGGACCGAATCCGGGCCGTGCTGGTTGAGATCGCCGAAGCCGGATTTTTTCCAGCCGCCGAAGGTGTAATAGGCGATCGGCACCGGGATCGGCACGTTGACGCCGACCATGCCGACATTGACCTTTGCCGCGAAGTCGCGCGCGGCGTCGCCATCGCGGGTGAAGATCGCAACCCCGTTGCCATAGTCATGGTCCGACGGCAGCGCCAGCGCCTCGGCGTAGTCCTTGGCGCGCACCACCGACAGCACCGGTCCAAAAATCTCTTCCTTGTAGATGCGCATATCCCTGGTGACATTGTCGAACAGGCAGCCGCCCATGTAGAAGCCGTTTTCATAGCCCTGCATCCGGAAGCCGCGGCCATCGACCGCCAGCGTCGCGCCTTCCTTGATGCCGATCTCGACATAGTTTCTCACGCGCTCGACCGCTTCGCGGGTGACCAGCGGGCCGTAATCGGCGGACGGATCGATCGAGGTGCCGATCTTCAGGGATTCCACGCGCGGGATCAGCCTTTCCATCAGCCGGTCGGCGGTGGTCTTGCCGACGGGCACCGCGACCGAGACCGCCATGCAGCGCTCACCGGCCGAGCCGTAGCCGGCGCCGATCAGGGCGTCCACGGCCTGGTCCATGTCGGCATCCGGCATCACGATGGCGTGGTTCTTGGCGCCGCCGAAACACTGGCAGCGCTTGCCGCTCGCCGCCGCGCGCTGGTAGATATATTGCGCGATCGGCGAGGAGCCGACGAAGCCGACCGCCTTGATGTCGGGATCGTCGAGGATGGCGTCGACCGCTTCCTTGTCGCCGTTGACGACGTTGAGAATGCCCGGCGGAAGCCCGGCCTCGATCATCAATTCCGCGAGCATCATCGGCACGCCGGGATCGCGCTCCGACGGTTTCAGGATGAACGCATTGCCGCAGGCGATCGCGGGCGCGAATTTCCACATCGGGATCATCGCCGGGAAATTGAACGGGGTGATGCCGGCGACCACGCCCAAAGGTTGCCGCATCGAATAGATGTCGATGCCGGGGCCGGCGCCCTCGGTGTACTCGCCCTTCATCAGATGCGGGATGCCGCAGGCGAATTCGACCACTTCAAGCCCGCGCTGGATGTCGCCCTTGGCATCGGGAACGGTCTTGCCATGCTCGCGCGCCAGCCGATCGGCGAGCTTGTCGTAGTCGCGTTGGGCCAGTTCGAGGAACTTCATCATGACGCGGGCGCGGCGCTGCGGATTGGTGTTGGCCCACTCGACCTGCGCAACCAAGGCGTTCTCGACCGCGGCCCGCACTTCCGCCTTCGACGCCAGCGCCACCTTGGCCTGGACGTCGCCGGTCATCGGCTCGAACACGTCGGCCGTCCGTCCTGATGTGCCCTTGACTTCACGGCCGCCGATGAAATGTCCGATTGAACGCATGGGTTTCCTCCTCGACTGACCGAACGCCGGTTTTGGCCGGCATCTTGCAGTCTTTGCAGCGTTTGGGAAGGGTTTCCGCGCGCGGCGGTTTTGCGAAAATGCCGCCTCAGCGGCGCCTTCCCGCGCAATTCGACCAATGTCTGAGGCGATCGGCGTAACGCCTTGATCAATGACGGGCGGGTGCAGCTGTCCGCTTCGAGGCCGCTTTCCTCGCCACCGGCTTCGCCGCCACCGCGCGGCCGAGCACGGCCTCGCGTCCGGCGGAGAGAATGTCGTCGGAAAACCCGCCATTGCCGGCGATGCGGGACAGCACCAGCGTTCCCATCATGGTCGCCAGTGCAGCCATCGCCTGCTTGCGCGCGGCCTTGCGCGCAACACCTGGAATCTGGTCGGCCACCATGTCGATCATCTGTTCCAGCTTGGCTGCGAACGCCTTGCGGGTCTTCGGGCTTTCGCGGGCGATTTCGGCCCCAAGGGTGGGAACCGCGCAGCCATGGCCGGGATCGTCGCGATGCAACGGCGTCAAATAGGATTCGACGATGGTGGCGAGCCGCTTGTCCGGCGGCGTCGCTTCGGAGACCTCGCGCCAGCGCGCGGTGGAGCGGTCCATCGCATAGGTAAAGGCCTCGATGACGAGCGCTTCGCGCGAATCGAAATGGGCATAGAACCCGCCATGGGTCAGGCCTGCCTCCTTCATCAGGTCGGCGACGCCGATGCCATGGGCGCCCTTCTCGCGAAGCCGGACCGAGGCCTTCCTCACGATCCGCGCGTGGGTCTCCTGCTTGTGCTGTTTCGAATAGCGCATCGACATTCTCATAAGATGTTTTCGGTCATATAATAGCAGTTGCGCGCGAAAAAAGCCGCATCTATTTCGCGCTCGCAGGTCGCGCCTGTAATCGAGAAGGGCGCGGCTGCGTGCACCGCAAGATTGCCCGCGCCGCCGCGCAAAAAGCCTTGGGCATGGCCGGCTTGGGCATGGCCGGTCCGGGATCCGACATCGCGGCCTTCCGCCGCAATCGTGCCGAACGGCCGTCGCCAGGCATGGCCCTTCTCTTGACAAGGCCATGCTTTGTCCGGGAAGTGGTGCGATCACCCCCTGCTTCCGGGACCCTCCATGGACATGCTCAACCCCCATTGCGGCGTCGTTCGCGATGCACGCGGCGTCGTTCGCCTGACGATCTGCAATGCCGGCGCGCTCAATATCCTCAGTTCGGTTGTCACCGACGGCGTGCGCCAGGGACTGGAGCAACTGGCATCCGACCGCGATATCCGCGCGCTGATCCTGGCCGGCCAGAGCGAGAAGAGCATGATCGGCGGCGCCGACATCAAGGAAATGGCGAAGCTAGACCAGAAGTCGGCCGAGCGGTTCATCACGCGCCTGCGCGATCTCTGCGAAGCCGTGCGCGCCTTCCCGGCGCCCGTGATCGCGCGGATGCCCGGCTGGTGCCTTGGCGGCGGGCTGGAAGTGGCCGCCGCCTGCGATTTCCGGATTGCCGCCCATGACGCCATGTTCGGCATGCCCGAGGTCCGGGTTGGCATTCCCTCGGTGATCCACGCCGCGCTGCTGCCCCGGCTGATCGGCTGGGGCCGCGCGCGCTGGCTGGTGATGACGGCGGAAAATATCGACGCGCCGACCGCGCTGGCCTGGGGCCTGGTCGATAGGATCGCGCCGGCAGGCGGACTGGACGGCGCGGTCGAGCACACGGTCGGGGCGCTGCTGCAATGCGGCCCCGAGGCGCTGCGCGCGCAAAAGGCCCTGCTGCGGCAATGGGAGGAATTGCCGCTGACCGAATCCGTCAACCTCAGCATCGGCGTGTTCGGCCAGTCGTTCCTGACCGGCGAGCCGCAGCGGCTGATGCAGGGGTTTCTGGACAGGAAAAGATGAGCGGGCTGCAATCCACGCGCTGTCCTGGTCAGATTGTCCGCATGACCGATCAGCGAAAGGGTAATCCTCTCAGCGAAAGGGTAATCCTCGAGCCCGTCATTCCGGGGCGCGCCCTTCGGCGCCCCCCGAATGACGAGGATGGTTCACGATTGTGTATCGACTGGATATCGTCAGCAGACGCAAACTTCCACATAGAACCGGGCGAGGCAGCAAGGCCTCGCCCGCGATCCATTCGTCCTCACCTCTCGGGATCGAAGATTACGCCTTCTTCTTCAACCCCGCCAAAACCGCCTCCGCCGTGATCGGCATGTGTCGCACCCGGACACCAACCGCATTGTAGATCGCGTTGGCGACAGCCGGCGCGACAACCGTGGATGCGGGCTCCCCGACACCGCTTGGGTGATGACCGGAATCGATGAGTTCGACATCGATTGGCGGCACGTCCGCCAGGCGAATGGGGGTGTAGTCATGGAAGTTGCTCTGTTCGAGCGCGCCGTCCTTGAGGGTCAGCCGCTCAGCCATGACCTGGCTGGTACCCCAGAGCGCCGCACCCTGGATTTGCGCCTTGGCATTGAGCGGATTGATCACCGTGCCCGGATCCATGGCGATGGTGAGCCGGTTGATCTTGTAGCGGCCGGTCTGAGGGTCGACGGTAACCTCCGCGATGCCGGCAACCCAGGTCGGGCTCTGCCGTTCCTCGGCTGAAGAAACGGCAATGCCCATTCCAGTGTTCGGCGGGAGCTTCTTCGCACCCCAGCCGGCTCTCCCCGCGGCGATTCGCAAGCAGTTGGCAAGCCGTAAAGCTCCGCCGACTGTCGCAGATTCGTACGCTGGCCAGGAGTTGTCGTTCGGCCATGGCAACGAGATCCACAGCCTGTCCATGTAGTAGTCCGATGACGTGCCCGGCGCATAGCCGGCATTGGGAATGCCTCGGGCACTGCCCTTGCCGTTGAGCATGGTTAGTCTGAACTCGAGTGGATCGCGGTTGAGCGCGTGCGCCACCTCGTC
>NZ_JBAVNZ010000465.1:0-2938 GCF_049691595.1 Bradyrhizobium sp. | reverse complement strand
CCATCAAGCCGGCAGCGACGGTGACAAGACGAATTCGTCGCCGGGGAGAGCATGGCATAAGCCGTAAAACCATTGCGCAGGGAATGCCGGAGTGTCTCCGCTGAACCTGTATGCTCGTGTGCGCATTCTTATCTACAATTTGCACACGGGACCGCGGGTGCAGCGCGCACCCGGCATTCCCTGCTCCCTCTCATCGAGGGACAAGGCTCGTGCAGAACTTCGGGCGCTTCGCGCCGCGAGATCGCGGAGTCGTTTGCGAAAATGGAAGCCTTACCCCGGCAGATAGAACCGCAGCGCCGGCAGGAAGAAAATCGCAACGTTGATCGCAAAGCCGATGTTCCACAGGATCGACCGCAGCGTCGGACGATTGCCGAGATAGGTGAAAACATAGGCAATCCGCACAATCAGGAACAATGCCGCCAGCTCGTCGACCAGATTCTGCGGCGCTGCGCGAAATTCCGCCAGCAGCACCGCGGCGGCGAAGAACGGAAACGTCTCGATCCCGTTGATATGCGCGCCAAGCGCGCGGGCCCGAAGCGGGTCATCGTAGAATGCGGGATCGCGCGGCCTGGAATTGTCGAAGCGGCGAAAGCCACGAAAGCTAAATGCCTTCACGGGCGCGATCGTCAGCAAGTAGAGCAGAACCGCCCCAAAAATACACCATTCCGCGATCGCCATGGTTCCCCCGAAAGCACGATAACGCGCGACAATATCGGCCCGGCCATTATCTTGACAAGGATGGCGCAACGCGCGATGCCACTGCCATCATGACCGTCGTCGTTCCCATTGGAAGCACGAAGCCTGCGCCGGAAGCGCAGCCGGAGCGGGTCGGCGTGCTCCTGGTCAACCTCGGCACCCCCGACAGCGCCGACGCCAGGGGCGTGCGGGTCTATCTCAAGGAGTTTCTGTCCGACCCGCGGGTGATCGAGGATCAGGGACTGTTGTGGAAGCTGATCCTGAACGGCATCATCCTGCGCGTCCGCCCCGGCCGCAAGGCGCGCGACTACCGGAAAATCTGGAACCTCGAGCAAGACGAATCGCCGCTGAAGACAATCACGCGCACCCAGGCCGAGAAACTTGCCGCGGCGATTTCGGACCATGACCACGTCATCGTCGATTGGGCGATGCGCTACGGCAATCCATCGATCAGCTCGCGCATCGATGCCTTGACCGCGCAAGGCTGCGGCCGGCTGCTGGTGGTGCCGCTCTATCCGCAATATTCAGCCGCGACATCGGCCACCGTTTGCGACGAAGTGTTTCGCGTGCTGGCAAGGATGCGCGCGCAGCCGACCTTGCGGGTGACGCCGCCTTATTACGACGATCCCGATTACATCGACGCGCTCGCGGTCTCGATCGATGCGCATCTCAAAACCTTGCCGTTCAGGCCCGAGCTGATCGTGGCGTCGTTCCACGGCATGCCGCAGAAATACGTCGACAAGGGCGATCCCTATGCCGCGCAGTGCAACGCAACAATGGATGCGTTGCGCCAGCACATGGGCCTTGATGCCTCGAAGCTGCTGCTTACATTCCAGTCGCGCTTCGGCTTCGACCAGTGGCTGCAGCCCTATACCGACCGGACCATCGAGCAACTCGCAAAGGATGGCGTACGGCACATCGCGGTCGTCACCCCCGGCTTCTCGGCCGATTGCCTGGAGACGCTGGAAGAGATCGCGCAGGAAAACGCCGAGCTCTTCAAGCACCATGGCGGCGAGCAATTTTCGGCGATTCCCTGCCTCAATGACAGCGATCCCGGCATGGACGTGATCCGCCAGCTGGTTTTGCGCGAGCTGCAGGGCTGGGTTTGAATGGGCAGGATTTGCGCGTTAACCGATATAAGGCGCGATGCCGCATTCAGGCGCGGTAGATCTGGCGGACGACGGACTCCTCCTTAAGTTATAAGCCGAACTCGAGCAGCGCCGGCCTGAACCGGCGCCGCCGCTTCGCAGACCAAACGATATCGCACCCGGCGGGTCTGGCCGGTCGTGGGTGGTTTCCCTGGAGGTTTTATGACTGGCTTCGATATTTTCGCGATCGCGCTGGTTCTGCTCGTCATCGTCACGCTGTTCGCCGGCGTCAAGACCGTGCCACAGGGCTACGACTGGACCATCGAACGGTTCGGCAGATACACCCGCACGCTGTCGCCGGGGCTCAACCTCATCGTTCCCTATTTCGACCGCGTCGGCCGCAAGATGAACATGATGGAGCAGGTGATCAGCATTCCCGAGCAGGAAGTGATCACCAAGGACAACGCCACCGTGACGGTCGACGGCGTCGCGTTCTTCCAGGTGTTCGATGCCGCCAAGGCGAGCTACGAGGTCGCCAATCTCAACCAGGCGATCATCGTGCTGACCATGACCAACATCCGCTCGGTGATGGGCGCGATGGACCTCGACCAGGTGTTGTCACATCGCGACGAGATCAATGAGCGGCTATTGCGCGTGGTCGACGCCGCGGTCTCGCCGTGGGGCCTGAAAGTCAACCGCATCGAGATCAAGGACATCGTGCCGCCGGCCGACCTGGTCGAGGCGATGGGACGGCAGATGAAGGCCGAACGCGTCAAGCGCGCCGATATCCTGCAGGCCGAAGGCCAGCGGCAATCGGAAATTCTGCGCGCCGAGGGCGCCAAGCAGGGCCAGATCCTGCAGGCCGAGGGCCGCCGCGAGGCCGCGTTCCGCGACGCCGAGGCGCGCGAGCGCCTCGCCGAAGCCGAAGCCAAGGCGACGCAGATGGTCTCCGAGGCCATTGCCAGTGGCGACGTCGCCGCGCTGAACTATTTCATCGCCGACAAATACATCAAGGCGTTCGGGCAACTGGCGGAATCGCCGAACCAGAAAGTCATCATGCTGCCGGTCGAGGCGATGAGCCTGCTCGGCTCGCTTGCCGGCATCGGCGAGATCGCCAAGGCCACTTTTGGCGAGAGCGCGGCGTCGGCCGCGGC
>NZ_JBAVNZ010000464.1:0-12186 GCF_049691595.1 Bradyrhizobium sp. | reverse complement strand
CTGATCTTATTGGTTCCGGAAAAACGTTAAATCCACCCCGCGGTTCGTTGTTTCATCCACCAGGGTCGGCCGTTAGGTCGGTACAGAACTCGCAATGACGGTCGAGCCGCCTTCGCTCCCTAACGGAATCCTTCGCATGATCGCCGAATCCGATGCTGACCTGATCGAACGGGGACGAAAGCTGTTTGCCGGCGACTGGCATTTCATCTGGGCCTCGCCCTCGGTCGAGACCCTGCCGCCGATGGCCGGCCTCGAAGTGGCCTTTGCCGGCCGCTCCAATGTCGGCAAATCGAGCCTCATCAACGCCCTCGCCGGCCGCAACGCGCTGGCGCGGACTTCGCACACGCCGGGCCGCACCCAGGAACTGATCTTCTTCGAAGGCCCGGACCAGACGGGGCTTCGCCTCGTCGACATGCCGGGTTACGGCTACGCTTCCGCGCCAAAGGCAAAAGTCGCCGCCTGGACCGCGCTGATCCACAAATTCCTGCAGGGCCGCAGCACGCTGGCGCGGGTCTATGTGCTGATCGATGCCCGCCACGGCATCAAGGACGTCGATCTCGACGTGCTGAAGACGCTGGATAAATCGGCCGTGAGCTATCAGGTGGTCCTCACCAAAGCCGATCAGGTCAAGCCGGCCGAACTGGAGCAGCGCATCGCCGAGACCGTCGCGGCCCTCGCCAGGCACCCCGCGGCCTTTCCGGATATTTTGGTGACATCCTCGCGCTCGGGCGCGGGCATGCCGGACTTGCGCGCCGCGATGGTGCGTCTGCTGGAAGAGCGCCGCTGATGGGCCGCCTGTTCCGCATTCTGATCGTGCTCGCCGCCATCATGGGCGCCGACGGCGTCATATTGGCCGCGGCGTCCGCGCATCAGACCGACGCGTCGCGGCTGGCGTCGGCTTCCTCGATGCTGCTGTTTCACGCCACCGCCGTGCTCGCCATCGTGGCGCTCGCCGGGCGCGGTGCCATCGATGTCCGGATCGGGATCGCGGCCGCATTCGGTTTTGTGGTCGCATCCGCCTTGTTCGCCGGCGATCTGACGCTGCGCCAATATGCCGGCCACAGCCTGTTTCCGATGGCCGCTCCCGCGGGCGGAACGCTTCTGGTCGCGAGCTGGCTGGCAGTGGCCGTGGCGGCGGCATGGCCAAGGCGCGGTTGAGGCAGGCCAGCTATATCGTGTCCCGGACGCGGTGCAACGCCCTTTGCGCTGCTCCGCAGAGCCGGGACCCACCTTCACCTCCATGGACCCCGGATCAGCAGTGCACCACGCCGCAAGAGCGGCGCGCTGCGCTGCATCCGGGGAACGCCCGGTGGTTTGCGGGAGGAGTAAAGGAACAGCGCCACTTTGCGCCCTGCCCGCCAATCAGATAGAACCCGCCCGTCCTTACCGCGAACGAGACCCGCTTCCATGACCGACACGCCCATCAGCCCGCTCGATCAGGCCCGCATCCTGTCCGAGGCGCTGCCGCACATGCAGGAATATGACGAGGAAACCATCGTCATCAAATATGGTGGCCATGCCATGGGCGCGGAAGACACCGCCAAGGCCTTTGCCCGCGACATTGTGCTGCTGGAGCAGACCGCGATCAATCCGGTGGTCGTGCATGGCGGCGGACCGCAGATCGCGACCATGCTGAAGCGGCTCGGCATCCAGTCGGAATTCGCCGCCGGCCTGCGCATCACCGATGCGGCGACCATCGAGATCGTCGAAATGGTGCTGGCTGGCTCGGTCAACAAGCAGCTGGTCGGCTTTATCAACGAAGCCGGCGGCAAGGCGGTCGGCCTCAGCGGCAAGGACGCCAACATGGTGAAAGCGTCGAAGGCGACGCGCACCATGGTCGATCCGGATTCGCAAATCGAGAAAGTGGTCGATCTCGGTTTCGTCGGCGAGCCCGAAAAGGTCGACCTGACGCTGCTCAACCAGTTGATCGGCCATGAGCTGATCCCGGTGCTGGCGCCGCTGGCGACATCGGCGGGCGGACAGACCTTCAATGTCAACGCCGACACCTTTGCCGGCGCCGTCGCCGGCGCCCTCAAGGCCAAGCGCCTGCTGCTTTTGACCGACGTTCCCGGCGTGCTCGACAAATCGAAGAAACTGATTCCGGAGTTGTCGGTCAAGGACGCGCGCAAGCTGATCGCCGACGGCACCATTTCGGGTGGCATGATCCCGAAGGTGGAGACCTGCATCTATGCGCTCGAGCAGGGCGTGCAGGGCGTCGTGATCATCGACGGCAAGATGCGGCACGCGGTGCTGCTCGAATTGTTCACCAATCAAGGCACCGGCACGCTGATCCACAAGTGACCCGCGCGAACCCATCGTCCCCGATCATCAGGCGCCGCTTGCGCGCAAGGGTACGGCGATCGCTTTCGCGCACCCTGTTGGCGCTGCCGGCCGCGGCAATCTCGTTCCTGTTCTCTGTCGCCCCGGCGTTCGCTGATCTAAAACTCTGCAATCGCATGAGCTATGTGGTCGAGGCCGCGATCGGCATCGACGACAAGGCCGCTACCGCGACGCGCGGCTGGTTTCGCATCGACCCCGACGCCTGCCGGGTGGTGGCGCAGGGCACGCTCGCCGCCGACCGCATCCTGCTCAACGCCCGCGCGCTCGGCGTCTATGGTTCCTCGCCGATCCCGCAGAACGGCGGCGACACGCTCTGCGTCGCGCCGGACAATTTCGTGATCGCGGCGGCGCGCCAGTGCCGTGCCGGGCAGACGCCGGCACCCTTCACCCAGATCGCGCCGACGCGGACCGACGACGGCCATCTGGTCGCCTACCTCGCCGAGGACAGCGAATATGACGACGAGCAGGCCCGGCTGGCTGGCATTCAGCGGCTGCTGGTGATCGCGGGCTATGACGCCGCCCCGATCGACGGCGTCGACGGGCCGAAGACGCAAGCCGCGCTGACTGGGTTCCTGAAGAGCCGCGGGCTGAGCGCGGATGTGGTGCAGTCGCAAAATTTCTTCACCACCATGATCGACGCGGTGCAGTCGCCCTCCTCGACCGGGCTGACCTGGTGCAACGACACGCCGCACAAGATCATGGCTGCGGTCGCCACCGATGACGGCAAGGCCGTCACCAGCCGCGGCTGGTACCGGATCGATCCCGGCAAATGTCTGCACCCCGACGTCATCGGCCAGCCCAGACAAATTTTCAGTTTCGCCGAAGCCGTCGACGGCGAGAACCGCACGGTCAAACTCCGGGACAAGCCGCTGAACTGGGGCGGCACCACCCAGCTCTGCACGCGCGAGAGCAAGTTCGAGATCAACGAACAGGGCGATTGCGGCAACCGCGGCCTCGTCGCGATCGGCTTCGTCGCCGTCGACATGAATAGCGGCGGCAAGACGCTGCGCTTTGCCATGCCATGATGAAAGCGCCTCCAGCCGTCGTCCCCGCGAACGCGGGGACCCATAACCACCGGCCTGGATTTTTGCCACTAACGCCAACCAAAATCGAAGGCAACCGGCACCGTGCACACCAGCGACCGACACGGCGTATGGGTCCCCGCGTTCGCGGGGACGACGAGTTGAGAGAGCGATGAAGACACCCCGCGGCTTCACCCGTATCGACACCTGGGTGTTCGACCTCGACAACACGCTATACCCGCACCACGTCAACCTGTGGCAACAGGTCGACCAGCGGATCGGCGAGTTCACCGCGAATTTCCTCGACGTATCGGCCGAGGAAGCAAGGCGGATCCAGAAGGACTATTACCGCCGCTACGGCACCACCATGCGCGGCATGATGACCGAGCACGGCGTGCGCGCCGACGACTTCCTCGCCTATGTGCACCAGATCGATCACTCGCCGCTGCAGCCAAATCCGGCGATGGGCGCGGCGATCGCCAGACTTCCGGGACGCAAGCTGATCCTGACCAACGGTTCGACGGACCATGCCGACAAGGTTTTGGAGCGGCTCGGCCTGGCTGCGCATTTCGACGCGGTGTTCGACATCATTGCCGCTGAACTGGAGCCGAAGCCGGCGCCGCGCACTTACGACAAATTCCTGCGGCTGCACGGTGTCGATCCCGCTACATCGGCGATGTTCGAGGACCTCGCCCGCAACCTCGTGGTGCCGCACCTGCTCGGCATGACCACGGTGCTGGTGGTGCCGGATGGCACCAGGGAGGTGGTGCGCGAGGACTGGGAGCTGGAGGGCCACGACGCCGCTCATGTCGATCATGTCACGGACGATTTGACGGGGTTTTTGCAGAGGCTGAGCGCGCGGCCGTAATTTTTTCGTCGTCCCTGCGAAAGCAGGGACCCATACGCCGCGGCCTATCGGTTAGACGATTGGGCAGACGTCTTTTCCAAGCAGTCAACATCGGTGGTTATGGGTCCCTGCTTTCGCAGGGACGACATCGGAGAGAGCCTTGACTCTCTCTCTCCAAATCCCGAAAAGCCTTCCAAATTGCCTCATAACATCCCGCGCCCCAAGGAATCCCCGATGTCCCTCGCCGCCCTCGAAGCCACCGTCAACACCGCGTTCGATGCCCGCGACGGCATTTCGACGGCGACCAGGGGTGAAGTCCGCGATGCCGTGGATCATGCGCTCGATCTGCTCGACAAGGGCGAGGCACGCGTTGCCGAGCGCGAGGCCGGCGGCAAGTGGAAGGTCAATCAGTGGCTGAAGAAGGCGGTGCTGCTGTCGTTCCGGCTGAACGACATGAGCGCGATTTCCGGCGGGCCCGGAGCAGCGTCATGGTGGGACAAGGTGCCCTCGAAATTCGACGGCTGGGGCGAGAACCGCTTTCGCGACGCGGGTTTTCGCGCGGTGCCGGGTGCCATCGTTCGCCGCTCGGCCTTCATCGCCAAAAACGTCGTGCTGATGCCGTCCTTCGTCAATCTTGGCGCCTATGTCGATGAAGCGACCATGATCGACACCTGGTCGACCGTCGGCTCCTGTGCGCAAATCGGCAAGCGCGTGCATATTTCCGGCGGCGTCGGTATCGGCGGCGTGCTTGAGCCGCTGCAGGCCGAGCCCGTGATCGTCGAGGACGATTGCTTCATCGGCGCCCGCTCGGAAGTCGCCGAAGGCGTGATCGTGCGCAGGGGCGCGGTGCTGGCGATGGGCGTTTTCCTCGGCGCCTCCACCAAGATCGTCGACCGCGAGACCGGCGAGACCTTTGTCGGCGAGGTGCCGGAATATGCCGTGGTGGTGCCGGGCGCTTTGCCGGGCAGGCCCTTGAAGAATGGCCAGCCCGGCCCCTCCACCGCCTGCGCGGTGATCGTCAAGCGCGTCGACGAGCGCACCCGCGCCAAGACCAGCATCAACGAGCTGTTGCGGGATTAATCGAACCCAAGATTAATCGAACTCTGGGCTTCCGAGCGCGGACAATACTTCGGACCGCGGGCTGTACCCGCCATCCGGGGGTTGCGATTGGACCAGGCCCGGTTTCCTTTCGACTTCGACGGCCGCATCAACCGCGCCCAATGCGCTCGCCCCTCGCGACACAAGGTCGCGCCGGGACCAGCCCAGCGAGCTGGAATTTGTACCGCACAGCGCTGGCCCATCGCCCGCGTCGCATGTTAAGCGAGGGCATGAACGATGCCGTTTCCATTGCCCGCGACCTTGTCCGTTGCCCATCCGTAACCCCGGCCGATGCCGGCGCGCTCGGCGTTCTCGAAAACCGCCTGAAAGCCGCCGGCTTCGCAGTGCACCGCGTCACCTTCAGCGAGCCCGGCACCGCCGACATCGACAATCTCTATGCCCGCATCGGCATGACCGCGCCGCATCTCACCTTCGCCGGCCATACCGACGTGGTGCCACCCGGCGACGAGGCGGCATGGACCCACGGCGCGTTCGCGGGCGAGGTCAGGGACGGCTTTCTCCACGGCCGTGGCGCCGTCGACATGAAGGGCGGCATCGCCTGCGGCGTCGCCGCGGTGCTGCAATATCTCGCCGACCATGGCGGCAAGCCGCGAAAGGACGGTGGGGGCTCGATTTCGTTCCTGATCACCGGCGACGAGGAAGACATCTCGGTCAACGGCACCGTGAAGCTCTTGCAATGGGTGGCGGCACGCGGCGAGAAATTCGACCATTGCGTGCTCGGCGAGCCCAGCAATGTCGAGGTGTTGGGGGACTGCATCAAGATCGGCCGCCGCGGCTCGCAGTCAGGCACGCTTTACGTTGACGGCGTGCAGGGCCACGTCGCCTACCCGCATCGCGCGGCGAACCCCGTGCCGGATATGGCAAGGCTGATCGTGGCGCTCAGCGATGAGCCGCTCGATCATGGCAGCGCGCAATTCCAGGCGTCGAATCTCGAATTCACCTCCGTCGATGTCGGCAACACGGCCAGCAACGTGATCCCCGGTCAGGCCCGCGCCAAATTCAACATCCGCTTCAACGACCACCATACCCAGGATTCGCTGCGAAAGCTGGTCGAGGAGCGCCTCGCCAGGGTGACCGGCAACCGTATCCGCGCGCGGATCGTGTGGGAGTCATCGAACTGCAACGTCTTTGTGACAAAACCCGGCCCCTTCACCGATCTGGCCGTCTCGGCGATCGAAGAGGTGACCGGTCGCAAGCCGGAACTCTCCACCAGCGGCGGCACTTCGGATGCGCGCTTCATCTCGAGCTATTGCCCGGTGATCGAGTTCGGCCTGGTCGGCCAGACCATGCACCAGATCGACGAGCGCACGCCGGTGTCCGATCTGGAGAAGCTGACGAAAATCTATCGCGGGGTGCTGGATAGGTATTTCGGGTGAGGCGTTCTTCTCCCTCGCCCCGCTTGCGGGGAGAGGTGAAGCAAGCGCCGCCATCACGACAACATCAATACTCTACCCGCACCAGATAGAGTCCCTCCGGCGGCGCGACCGGGCCGCAGGCGGCGCGGTTACGCGCGGCCAAGGCCGCCGCGAGATCGTCGGCGCTCCAGCGGCCTTCGCCGACCCAGACCAGCGACCCCACCATCGAGCGCACCTGGCTGTGCAGGAATGAGCGCGCCGAGGTCAGAATCGAAACGGCGTCGCCTTCCCGGATGACGTCGAGTTGATCCAGCGTCTTTTCCGGCGATTTCGCCTGGCACTCGGTGTCGCGGAAGGTCGTGAAATCATGCTTGCCAACCAGCCGTTGCGCGGCTTCCTGCATCGCGTCCGTATCGAGATGCCGCGGCAGCCGCCAGCTCCGCCCGATATCGAGCGCAAGGTTGGCGCGGCGATTGCTGATGCGATAGAGATAATGCCGCTTCCTGGCCGAGAAACGCGCCTCGAACGTGTCGGGCACGATCTCCGCGCTGAGCACGCCGATCGGATGCGGCCTCAAGTGCGCGTTCAAGCCATCGCGAAGGCGCCCTGGCGGAAAATGCTTTTCGACATCGCAATGCGCGACCTGCGCCAGCGCATGCACGCCGGCATCGGTG
This sequence comes from Bradyrhizobium sp., assembly GCF_049691595.1. Classification (GTDB taxonomy): domain Bacteria; phylum Pseudomonadota; class Alphaproteobacteria; order Rhizobiales; family Xanthobacteraceae; genus Bradyrhizobium. The sequence goes on along the minus strand of NZ_JBAVNZ010000464.1, from coordinate 4,829 downwards.
CGGCCCGCGCCATGGACGCGAACCGTTTCGGAGCAGATCGCCTTGACCGCGGTTTCCAGCGCGCCCTGCACCGACGCGCCGTTATCCTGGATCTGCCAGCCGCAGAACGGCGTGCCATCATATTCGATGGTGAGCTTATAGCGAGGCATATGGGCGCAACGATCTATCTGGCGTCATTGCCGGGCTTGACCCGGCCATTCCATCATCTTCGTGAGAGTCTTCTGAAGATAGATGGATACGCGGGTCAAGCCCGCCTATGACGAGTGGGGCGCGTATGACAATCTCACCCAAATCTCGCGCCCGCCTTCAGCGGCGTGCCGCGTAGGAAATCAGCGGCCTTCATCGGCGCCTTGCCGGCGCGCTGCAGCTCGAGAATCCGGATCGCGCCGTCGCCGCAGGCAATTGTCAGGTGATCGTCGAGCAGCTCGCCCGGCGCGCCTGTCGCTTCGACCTGTTCGCAGCGCAGGACCTTGATACGCACCTGTTCGCCTTCGGGAACAATCTCGCACCATGCGCCGGGGAACGGCGACAGGCCATGAATATGGCGCAGCACCGCGCGCGCCGGCCTGTTCCAGTCGATCCGCGCTTCGGCTTTTTCGATCTTGGCAGCGTAGATCACGCCCTGTTCGCTTTGTCTGGTGAGCCGCAATTCGCCGCGTTCGAGCGCGTCGATGGCGCGCGCCATCAGACCGGCGCCGAGCGGCGCCAGCGCGTCATGCAGATCGGCCGCGGTCATCGCGTCTGAAATGGTCAGGCGCGCGGCCATCGCAAGATCGCCGGTATCAAGGCCGACATCCATCTTCATCACCATCACGCCGGTCTCGGCATCGCCGGCCATGATGGCGCGGTTGATCGGCGCGGCGCCGCGCCAGCGCGGCAGCAACGAGGCGTGCAGGTTGAAGCAGCCGAGCCTCGGCGCATCCAGGATGGCCCGCGGCAGGATGATGCCATAGGCGACGACCACGGCGGCGTCGGCATGGTGCGCGCGAAACGCCTCGAGCGCTTCCGGCGTCTTCAGCGTGGCCGGCGTCAGCACGGGAATGCCAAGTCGCCGCGCCTCCTGCTCGACAGGCGTCGGCTGCAGCTTCATGCCGCGCTTGGCCGGCTTAGCGGCGCGGGAATAGACGGCCACGATCTCATGGCCATTGTCGCGAAGCGCACGCAGCGTTGGCACCGCGAAATCCGGCGTGCCCATGAAGATCAGGCGGAGGGACATTGTATGGAAATACCCAAGAATGACCGAGTTCATTCGTCATGGCCGGGCTTGCCCGCCTTCGCTAAAGCTTCGGCGGACTAACACTGGGAAGCCCGGCGAAGCCTTGGCGTAGCCGGGTCCCGGCCATCCACGTCCTTTGTATCGTCAAGAAAGCAAGACGTGGATGCCCGGCACAAGGCCCGGCACGACGACCGAGAGAATCGCGATGCTACTCCGCTGCCCTCTTCGCAGCTTTTGCAAACTTCTTCAGCACGCGGTCGCGCTTCAGCTTCGACAGGTAATCCACGAACAGCACGCCATTGAGATGATCGATCTCGTGCTGGATGCAGGTCGCAAACAGGCCGTCGGCGTCCTCCTCGTGCACCTTGCCGTCGAGATCGGTGAAGCGCACCCGTACCTCGGCGGGCCGCTCGACCTCCTCGTAATATTCGGGGATCGACAGGCAGCCCTCCTCGTAGACCGAGGTTGCTTCCGAGGACGAGACGATTTCCGGATTGATGAAGACGCGCGGGCGCGGCTTGCTCTCGCCGTTCTCCTCGCGCTTGGCGAGATCCATGGTGATCAGCCGCAGCGGTTGCGCGACCTGGATCGCGGCAAGTCCGATGCCCGGCGCGGCATACATGGTCTCGAACATGTCGTCGGCGAGCTTGCGGATTTCCGCCGTCACTTTTTCGACCGGTTTGGAGACGAGCCGCAACTGCTTGTCCGGCAGGATGATGATTTCTCGGAGTGCCATGATTTCTCTAAGTGCCTGACGGGCGATTTAAGCCGCCGGTTTGCCGGGGTCAATGCGCGCCGGAACCCGTTAACGCGGGCTTAAGCATGATTTTTAAGACCGCGTTAACCACGAAAATTAACCGGTGATTCACCATTATCGTTCCCTCTTCGTTCGCGCAGGCGCGCGAATCGGCTACAAGCAGGCCATGAACGAGATCATTGTTGTACTCGGCGACTGGCCGGTCCGCACCGTGGAGGCGCTGATCGGCTTCGGCGCGCTTGCCCTTTTGCTGTTGCTTGCAATCGCCATCGTGATCGCGCGATCGGGCCGGCGCGGCGCGGAACTGGCGATGGCGCAGGCGATCCGCGCCGACGAGCTCGAAGAGCGCCTGAGCGAGATGCTGCGCGCCCAGAGCGAATCCGCCGGCCGGGTCGATGCGATGGGCCAGGCGCTGGCCGGCCGCCAGGCCGAGATGGCGCGCGCCGTCAACGAGCGGCTGGATTCGGTGACCCATCGCGTCGGCCAGTCGATGGAGCAGACCACGCGCAACACCATGGACTCGCTGCGCGTGCTGCATGAGCGGCTCGGCATCATCGACAATGCGCACAAGAATCTCACCGACCTGACCTCGCAGGTAACGACGCTGCGCGACGTGCTGGCCAACAAGCAGTCGCGCGGCGCCTTTGGCCAGGCGCGGATGGAGGCGATCGTCCAGGACGGCATGCCGAAAGGCGCCTACGAATTCCAGTACACGCTCTCGACCGGCAAGCGCCCGGATTGCGTGGTATTCCTGCCGGACCAGCGCCCGCTCTGCATCGACGCGAAATTTCCGCTGGAGGCGATGACCGCGCTGCATGACGCGCGCTCGGACGAGGAAAAGAAATACGCCACGCAGCGGCTGCGCGCCGACGTCCTGAAGCATGTCGGCGATATCGCGGAAAAATACCTGATCGCCGGCGAGACCCAGGATACCGCGCTGATGTTCGTGCCGTCGGAATCGGTCTATGCCGAAATCCACGACGGCTTCGACGACGTGATCCAGAAGGCCTATCGCGCCCGCGTGGTGCTGGTGTCGCCCTCGCTCCTGATGCTGGCGATCCAGGTGATGCAGCAGATCCTGAAAGACGCGCGGATGCGCGACGCCGCCGACCAGATCCGCACCGAAGTGCTGAACCTCGGCGACGATCTGGAACGGCTGCGTGACCGCGTGCTGAAACTGCAAAAGCATTTTGGCGACGTCAACGAGGACGTACGCCAGATCCTGATTTCCGCCGACAAGATCGAAAAACGCGCCGGTCGGATCGAGGAGCTGGATTTCAGCAAGACCGACGCGCCGGTGGAAACCCCGCACATCGTCAAGGGCCCGCCGGAACTGTTTCCCGTGCCGCGCAAGCTGCAGGCAGGGGAGTAGATGGGCGCTATCATCGCCCGAATCTGCTAGCACTGCGGGCATGGCCGTACCGAAACCCATCCCCAAGCCAGCACAGTCCCGCCCATCCTGGCGCGCAGGGCTGTCGGTTTACCTGCAGCCCCGCGTGCTGATCGTGATGTTGCTGGGTTTCTCGGCTGGGCTACCGTTCTCGCTTGCCGGCCAGACGCTGCAGGCCTGGATGACCGAGAGTGGCGTCGACATCAAGACCATCGGCCTGTTTGCAGCCATCGGCGTGCCTTATCTGGCGAAGTTCGCCTGGTCTCCTGCCGTCGATGCGCTGGATGTGCCCTTGTTGTCGCGAATCTATGGCCGCCGTCGCGGCTGGCTGCTCCTGACACAGCTCATGCTGATTGCCGCGATCGGTCTGCTCGCGCTGTCCGATCCATCGCGCTCTCCGGCGCTGGTGGCGCTTGCGGCGTTGCTTGTGACGACAGCTTCCGCCACGCAGGACATCGTCATCGATGCCTTCCGGGTCGAAAGCCTGCCGGATGAGGAACAGGCCGCAGGCATGGCATCATACGTCGCAGCCTATCGAATCGCGGCCCTGGTTTCCGGAGCTGGCGCGCTGTTCTTGGTTAGCGGCCTCGTAAGCCTCGGGCTGGACAAGCAGCATGCCTATGGCGCCACCTATCTGATGATGGCGCTGCTGGTTCTGGTCGGAATTGTTGCGACTCTCGCCGCGACCGAGCCGGCGCAGTCCGTTCCTGTGGAGGCCGATCACGCGGCCCACGCTCAGGAAAACGCGTTGCGTCGGCTCACCATAACCGCCATCGCCAGCTTCAAGGATTTTTTCAGGCGCGACGCGGCGGTCGCCATCCTGTTGTTCGTGACCCTGTTCAAGCTTGCCGACGCGCTGGCGGCCGCGATGACGACGACCTTCGTGCTCAAGATCGGATTTTCGCGGATCGAGCTCGCCACCATTGTCAAGGGGGTGGGTTTCGCGGCAGCCCTGCTCGGCGGCTTTGCCGGAGGATTTGTCGCCCGTGCCTACCCCCTTCGCACCAGCCTCTGGATCGGAGGTTTGTTGCAAACCGTCGCCATTCTGGCCTTCTCCTGGCAGGCGATCGTTGGCGCGGACGCCCGCTGGCTTACCTTTACGATCGCGGCCGAATACTTTACCGGCGGCGTAGGCACCGTAACCTTCGTCGCCTACCTGTCCGCATTGTGCAACAATCCTCTGCACACCGCGACACAATTCGCGCTACTGACGGCACTGGCTGCGTTTGGCCGCACCATATTCGCGCTCGGCAGCGGATATCTGGCGGAAGCGACCGGCTGGGCAGGTTACTTCGCGTTGTGCACCGCTTCGGCGATCCCGAGTTTCGTCCTGCTGGTGTGGCTGCAGCGGCGCGGGCATTTTGAAGCGCTGGGACCGGTGAAGGTTTAATGCCGCGTCACCACACTCCACTTCGTCACCACGGCTTCGCTCATCTGGCCGGCAGCGACGGCGCAGGCAACTTCGT
>NZ_JBAVNZ010000463.1:0-1513 GCF_049691595.1 Bradyrhizobium sp. | reverse complement strand
GAGATGGGCGGTGACATTGCGCTGGCCATCGAAAAAGTCCCGCAAGTGGTTGGTGTAGAGATCCATGATCCAGGCGTCATATGGCGGGGTCGGTAAGCCGATTGCAGCGGCGGCCGGATCGGTCATTGCAATGTTTTGGGCAACGACCGCCCCGACAGTCTGCGCCAGTTCGGCGCGGCGGGTCAGAATGCGATCATAGTCGACGCCCTCGTCGATCCCGCGCTTGGCCTGCAGAGACCAGGCGAGATAAGTGCCGAAAATGCCGCTTAGCGTCACCAGCACAAAGCCCGCCCAAAGCGCCCATTCGAAGCCCGTGTCCGGCAAAGAGAAATCCGAATGCGAGATGAAGACGGCGATCAGCAGAAGCCCAAGAAAGATATGGAACTTGCGCCAGCGCGTGACTGATTTCGGCGATTGCCTGGCCGATTTGATTACGATGTGGAAGCAAAGCTGCAAGCCCATGCCGCCGGCCAGAACCCAGCCGTCGAGATAGCGCGGGTCGCGGAGCCCGTTGCCATAGATCCAGACGAGCCAGAACAGGCCGCTCGAAATGCCGGCGATCAGAAGGCCCTGGACTGTCGGACCGCTGATATATCTCCCCGAGCCCATACTCAGTCCGCCAATCGAGCCGTCGATCCCGCGCCGCCCCGCCGAACTCATAGCAAACCACCAATATCAGGCATCGCTGCTTCCCATAGCTCGTACTGCTTTTGTCGTTGCTAGGGTGTTTCCGCTTTTCGTTGAATCGCTCCAACACCCCAGACTTTTGTTTTTGTGTGCTTCTTTCCGGAAAACCGGTTCCCACTTTTCCTGAAGCACACGAGCCGGATTGGGATCAATTGACCGCACTGGCATTTCTCGCCGTGCCTTTGAACTTGTCTGGTCCGGGAATCAGGCTGTCGAGGCCGGTCATCGTGCTGCCGTCATACTTCTCGGTAAGGTCCGCGAGCAGCTTGGAGACGCTGTCGGCTGCAGCCGTCAGAGAGCCTTCATTGTTGAGTTTCAGCCCGGCCGAATGGGCTAATTCGACGATCTTTCCGATTTCCGGCACATTCGGTGCCGCTTTCGCAGCGGCGGCGAGCTGCTTACGCGCTTTGTCGGCGCGTTTGGCCATCTCGAACGCATAGGCCTGTCTCACAGTCGCCTTTCCAACCGCGCGCAACGCAGTCTCAAGCTCGACGCCGAGGCCGGCGAGATAGAGCATCCGTTTGCGCGCCGCGCTGGCCGGCACGTTGTCCTTACCCTTGGAATACCAAGTGTTGTGCCGCACCTCGCCCTGCGACCAGGACACCAATTCAAAAGCACTGCCGGCCCGATGACCGCCTTTGTTCACGAGATCCTCTTGCGGCACGACATGGCAGCCGTAGCAGTTCTTCGCCAGCTGGTAGAGTGAATGAGGCCTGATCATCCCCTTGGAATCGGCGAGCTTCCAGCGTGTCTCTTTCTCGGCCTTCGTCTCGGTGTCGGCTTTCTTCCCGCTGAACCCGCTGTGGACCTTGATCCAATCCTGTCC
>NZ_JBAVNZ010000462.1:0-3187 GCF_049691595.1 Bradyrhizobium sp. | reverse complement strand
CTTCAACAACGCCAGGGCCTTGCCGCCGATCGCGGCGCTGCCCGAAAGCGATTTTGCGGCAAAAATGTTGCTGGAAAACCTGCCCTCCGGTCAGGACATCTTTTATCGCGTCCGGTTCCGCGACCTCTCCCATATCGAGATTCAGAGCGAACCGGTGGTCGGCCGTTTCCGTACCGCGCCCGGCCATCGCCGCGACGTCAGTTTTGTCTGGGGCGGCGACGTCGCCGGCCAGGGCTGGGGCATCAATCCCGATGACGGCGGCATGTTCACCTTCGCCACCATGCGCAAACACAAGCCGGACTTCCTGCTGCATTCGGGCGACAGCATCTATGCCGACGGCCCGATACAGCCCGAGGTCAGGCTCGCCGACGGCAAGATCTGGAAGAACATCACGATCCCGGAGAAGGCAAAAGTCGCCGAGACGCTCGACGAATTTCGCGCCGCCCACAAGTATAATTTCATGGACGAGCATGTGCGCGCCTTCAACGCCGAGGTGCCGATCTTCGTGCAATGGGACGATCACGAGGTCACCAACAACTGGTCGGCCTCAAAACAGCTCCCCGCCGCCTACAGGGAACGCGACGTCATGTTGCTCGCCGCGCGGGCCGCACGCGCCTTCCACGAAATGTACCCGATGCGGGAGAGCATCGTGGAGCCGGGCCGGATCTATCGCACGATCAATTATGGACCCCATCTCGATGTCTTCATGCTGGACGAGCGCAGCTATCGCGGGCCCAACGGTCCCAATATGCAGACCGCCTACGGCCCCGAAAGCTACTTTCTCGGACCCGACCAGCTCGCCTGGCTGAAGCGCGGGCTGTTGAACTCGCGCGCCACCTGGAAGGTGATCGCCTCCGACATGCCGCTCAGCATCATCGTCTATGACGATGCGGCGAACAAGAAGGGTTCGGAGGCCTTCGCGCAGGGCGACGGCCCGCCGCGCGGCCGCGAACTGGAAATCGCCGACGTCCTGCGCTTCATCAAGACCGCGGGCATCGTCAACACGGTGTGGCTGACGGCGGATGTGCATTATGCCGCCGCGCATTACTACAACCCCGACAAGGCGCAGTTCCAGGAGTTCGACCCGTTCTGGGAATTCGTCTCCGGCCCCCTGCATGCCGGAACATTCGGCCCGAACGAACTCGACAACACTTTTGGGCCCGAGGTGAAATTCATCAAGGCGCCGGGACCGGACAAGCAGAACCTGCCGCCCTCCGCCGGCATGCAGTTCTTCGGTCACGTCAGGATCGACGGCGCAACCGGACAGATGACGGTGACGTTGCGCGACCGCGCCGACGTCGCGCTGTGGTCGACGACGCTCGATCCGAAGCCGGTGTAACGCAGCGGTCGGGGCGCCGCCCGGGCCGCGCTTCAGGGCGAAAGGGGTTCTGAAGGCGCAATCGCACGGCGCTTCCCTGCAAAAATGAGCTAACCGGACACCAAACAATCCATTGTTTTTTGGCGTTTTCTGACTATATTGCGCTGCAACGAGTAAGGTGTGCCCGGTCCCCTTTGGCCGGGCTTCCTTTTTGGGGGCCGGAGCGCCCCATCACCATCCAGGTTTTTGAGCGCGATCCGGAAAAGTGGGTCCCGGTTTTCCGGCGAGATCGCGCTCCCGACCATTGCCCGACCAGAAGAACAGCCATGAACCTTCGCAACGTCGCCATCATCGCCCACGTCGACCACGGCAAGACCACCTTGGTCGATCGCCTGCTGCAGCAATCCGGCACCTATCGCGACAACCAGCGCGTGGTCGAGCGCGCGATGGATTCCAACGATCTGGAGCGCGAGCGCGGCATCACCATTCTGGCCAAGGCCGCCTCGGTGCAGTGGAAGGACACCCGCATCAACATCGTCGATACGCCGGGCCACGCCGATTTCGGCGGCGAGGTCGAACGCATCCTCAACATGGTCGACGGCGCGCTGGTGCTGGTGGACGCCGCCGAAGGCCCGCTGCCGCAGACCAAATTCGTGGTCTCCAAGGCGCTCAAGGTCGGGTTGAAGCCGATCGTCGTCATCAACAAGGTCGACCGTCCCGACGCGCGGCCAACCGAAGTCATCAACGAGGTGTTCGACCTGTTCGCGGCGCTCGACGCTTCGGAAGAGCAGCTCGATTTCCCGATTCTCTACGGTTCGGCCAAGCAGGGCTGGATGGCGGAAAGGCCGGAGGGTCCGAAGGACGCCGGCATGCAGCCGCTGTTCGACCTGATCCTGCGCCACGTCGCGCCGCCGACCGTCGAACAGGGCCCGTTCCGCATGATCGGCACCATTCTGGAGGCCAATCCCTATCTCGGCCGCATCATCACCGGCCGCATCACCTCCGGCAGCATCAAGCCCAACCAGGCCGTCAAAGTGCTCGGCGGCGACGGCAAGCTGATCGAGAACGGGCGGATCACGAAAATCATCGCGTTCCGCGGCATCGAGCGCACGCCGCTGGAAGAGGCCGGAGCCGGCGACATCGTCGCCATTGCCGGCCTCTCCAAAGGCACCGTCGCCGACACCTTCTGCGATCCATCCGTCGATACGCCGCTGAAGGCGCAGCCGATCGATCCGCCGACGGTGGCGATGTCGTTCATCGTCAACAACTCCCCGCTCGCCGGCACCGAAGGCGACAAGGTGACCAGCCGCATGATCCGCGACCGCCTGCTGCGCGAGGCAGAAGGCAATGTCGCGCTGCGCGTCACCGAAGCCTCCGACAAGGATTCCATGGAAGTGTCCGGCCGCGGCGAATTGCAGCTGGCGATCCTGATCGAGACCATGCGCCGCGAAGGCTTTGAACTGTCGGTGTCGCGCCCGCGTGTGGTGCTGAAGCAGGACGAGGCGACCGGGGCGTGGCATGAGCCGATCGAAGAGGTCGTGATCGACGTCGACGAGGAGCATTCCGGCGTCGTGGTGCAGAAGATGAGCGAACGCAGGGCCGAGATGATCGAGATGCGGCCATCCGGCGGCCATCGCCTGCGGCTGGTGTTCTACGCGCCGACCCGCGGCCTGATCGGCTATCAGGGCGAGCTGCTCACCGACACCCGCGGCACCGCGATCATGAACCGCCTGTTCCACGGCTACGCGCCCTACAAGGGCGACATCCAGGGCCGCCGCAACGGCGTCCTGATCTCCAACGACCAGGGCGAGGCGGTGGCCTATGCGATGTTCAAGCTGGAGGATCGCGGCCCGATGATGATCGAGCCGG
>NZ_JBAVNZ010000461.1:0-3067 GCF_049691595.1 Bradyrhizobium sp. | reverse complement strand
ATGCCGCCGCGCGCCATCGGCGAAATCCTGCAGCCGCACACCGCGCCGCCGAGCGCCGCGGTCACGCCTGGCCTGCCGCCCGATCATCCGCTGGAGCCGGGCACCCGGCCCACGGGACGCCCTGCTTCGCCGTCGGAACGTATCGCGGCTTCGGAAAGCGCGATCAGCGAAATTTCGACCGCACCCAGGGCGCCCGTCAGCTCGTCGAGCTTCATCGCCGCCGCCCGCCGCGCCGCCCAGGCCGCCGCGGCAGCACCCGTGAACGAAAAGGCCGCGCGCACTTCGCCCAACGCGAAAGACAAGGTCAGCGACGGCAAGGGATCCTCGACCATCACCTCCAGGATCCGTTCGCTGCTGGTGGCCGCCAGCGTGGTCGTGATCGTGCTCGGTACCTTCAAGATGGCGATGACGCTGCTCGACACCGGCAGCGCGCCGCAAATGCCGCCGATGGAAAATTCGGGAGAACATGCAGCCCCGGTTCAGTCGCCCGTGAACAATTCCGCCGCGCCGGTGGCGCCTTCGATGACTTCGCCGACCCCGATCGGCCGCCAATCCAACAATATTTCCGCGCCGAACACGCTCGACAGCGCGCAGGTGACGATCCCGCGGGCAGCGGCCACCTCTGACACCTCGCCGGTCACCGCTGGCGACATCACCGGCACGATTCCGGCGCCGCCGACGATGCCCGCCACCGGCAAGCTCGCGATGGTGCAGGTGCCGCCGACCGAGCGGTTGCCGGACGCGATCGGCGGGCCGGTGCTGCGTGCGGCCGCGCTGAGGGGCGATCCGACCGCCGCCTATGAAGTCGGCCTGCGCTTCGCCGAGGGCAGAGGGCTGGCGCCCAATCTGGACGAAGCCGCGAAATGGTATGACCGCGCGGCCCAGGCCGGCGTGGTGCCCGCGATCTTCCGGCTCGGTACCCTCTACGAAAAGGGCATGGGCGTGACGAAGGACGTCGATATCGCGCGGCGTTACTACCTGCAGGCGGCCGAGCGCGGAAACGCCAAGGCGATGCATAATCTGGCCGTGCTCGATGCCGATGGCGGCGGCAAGGGCGCCAATTACAACAGCGCGTCGCAATGGTTCCGCAGGGCCGCCGATCGCGGCGTCGCCGACAGCCAGTTCAACCTCGGCATTCTCTATGCCCGCGGCATCGGCGTCGAACAGAACCTCGCCGAATCCTTCAAATGGTTCAGCCTCGCCGCGGCGCAGGGCGACGCCGATTCCGGTCGCAAGCGCGACGATATTGCCAGGCGTCTCGACGCGCAGTCGCTGGCCGCGGCGAAGCTTGCGATCCAGACCTTCTCCGCCGAGCCACAGCCCGACGACGCCGTCAGTGTGGCGATCCCGCCCGGCGGCTGGGACTCCGCCCCCGCGCAGCCCAATACGGCGAAGCCGGTAGCGAAACACGCTCCGGCCAAGCGAACCGCCGCCGCAAACTGATGCAGCCGGCGGCGTCGCCGTCATATACCTCATCGACAAAGCCGTGTAGACAAGCGCGCGGATTTTTGCCGGGCGGTTCGACGTCCGGCTCGGTTGCAACTGCCGAGAGGATGATTTGCCTGTCGATGACCGTCAGGACGCGGGAGGTCAGTTCCGGAGGTCGCCGACCGGACCTTGGGTCGCACCGCCACGCATGCCGCCTCACCAGCGCGCGGCGCGGCCGCCCGCTGCTGCCCCCGCCAGCAAATGGCGTTTCTGGTCGGTCGTCAGCTTTATTCTGCTGATTTCCAGCGTCGGCATCCGCGCCTATTGGGACCTGTCGCGGCCGGAGGCCTGGTCCTACTGGAAAGAATCATATCTGTCCCCGCGCATGACATCCGCGCTGATTCCCAGTGCCGATTTCGACGGCTCGGGCCATGGCCGGCGCGCACTCGCAATCCACGGCACAATCGGCGCCGCCACCGCGAACTGGTTCCGCGACAGGCTCGACGAGGGCCATCTCGCCCCCGGCGACGCCGTGTTGCTGTCCTCTCCGGGCGGCGAGTTGAATCAGGCCGTCATCATGGGCGAAATCATTCGATCCCGCGGATTGGTGACCGCCGTCGGCGCCGCCGACGCGTCAGGTCATGTCCAGCCGGCCTATTGTGCCAGCGCCTGCGTGCTGGTCTATGCCGGCGGCAAGATGCGCTATGGCGTCGAGGGCTCGATGTTGGGGGTCCACCGCTTTGTGGCGACCGCCGAGGTGCGCGACCCCGTCGCCGATACCCAGCGTATCGCCGGGATGCTGTTGGGCTATATGACAAAGATGGGCGTCTCCTCTTCCGTCGTGGAAGCGATGTCGGAGACCAAAGATGTCCGCTGGCTCGGCGCCAGGGAAGCCACAGCGATGAACCTCGTCACCGACCCGGTGCGGCGGCCCTGAGCCCCAGCCTGTCCCGCCGGCCCGGCGCGCGGTGGCCCGTTAATCTGAATCATTCACCACGCTCGCAGCGGGTTTGTGGGCTTGCGGCAAAAAAGCCGGCTTTTGCGGATTCTTTAGTCCCTCCTTCTTCCGATTTCGGTTATGCAAAGGCCCGGCAATCGATCCACGCCCGCCCGCTTTCCGCGCGCGAGCTTCGGATTCCATTTGCCGTGAGAGGCCCGACCAAGAAACCACGCCGTGGAGCGGCCCTGGCCGCTCTCGCGGCAAATAGCAAAAGCGAACCGCGTGCAGCTCTACCTCCCGATCGCCGACATTCCGGTCAATGTCTTCCTCATCCTGGCGATGGGCGCGGCGGTCGGTTTCGTCTCCGGCATGTTCGGGATCGGCGGCGGTTTCCTGATGACGCCGCTGCTGATTTTCGTCGGCATCGCGCCCGCGGTCGCGGTCGCTTCCGTCGCCAGCCACATCGCCGCCTCATCCTTTTCCGGTGCGATATCCTACTGGCGACGCCGCGCCATCGATCCGATGCTGGCGCTGATATTATTGAGCGGCGGCACCATCGGCACCGCCCTCGGGGTATGGACCTTCACCCTGCTGCGTTCGCTCGGCCAGCTCGATCTGATGATCGCGCTGTCCTACGTCATCCTGCTGACTACCGTTGGCGGACTGATGTTCTGGGAGGGCTTGCGCGCGCTGCTGCGG
>NZ_JBAVNZ010000460.1:0-8720 GCF_049691595.1 Bradyrhizobium sp. | reverse complement strand
TGGCGCGGCTGTTGCGGCGAAACCCGACCGACGCCGAGCGCATCCTGTGGCAGGCGCTGACCCGTGACCGCCGCTTTGCCGGGCAGTTCAAGCGGCAGACGCCGGTCGGCCGCCATATTCCCGATTTCGTCTCCTTCGTGCACCGGATCGCGATCGAGCTGGAAAACCCCGGCGAGACCGAGCTTATTGTCAGCGACCGCGCCGCGCGGCAGACGTGGCTGGAAGCCCGCGGCTACCGCGTGATCAGAATGCGCGTTGCTGATGTCGAGCGCGATCTGGCCGGCGAACTGGCGCGGCTCGAAACGAGCCTGCTCGAGTGTCGCTAGACACCGTTGCCGCCGGCCTTCGCTTTGCAGCAACGCAGCCGGCGAATTTCCTCGATCCGCGCGGGACTAATTCACCCGCGTGGGGGTATAACAGGCTACGAAACCATGAATTTTCACGGAGGCTAGAATGCGTGTCGTCAGTGTTGCCGTCGTTGCGTCCGCGTCCATGCTTGTTGCTTTACCAGCCCTCGCGCAGGCCCCCCAGGTGGAGAAGAACATATCGATGGCGATGGCGATGGCGGTCATGCAGGGCGCGCTCGATCAGTGCACCAAGGACGGCTACAAGGTTTCGATCGTGATCGTCGACAAGGGCGGCAACGTGGCGGCCTCCATCAAGGGCGACGGCACCAACCCCCACACCATGGAGTTTGCGCGCCTGAAGGCTTACACGGCCCGCACCCGCGGCCAGACTTCGCTTGCCACCCAGAAGCAGATGGAAGATCCCGCCTTCAGCTTCCTGAGGCAGATTCCGCAAATCGTCGGCGTCGGCGGCGGCGTTCCGATCAAGGCCGGCAACGAGCTCATTGGCGGTGTCGGCGTATCCGGCGCGCCGGGCGGCGAAAAGGACGAAGCCTGTGCCAATGCGGGCATCGCCAAGGTCGCGGACGCGCTCAAGTAGCGCGGAGCGGATAGCCAATTGGACAGCGACGAGCTGCGTTGCCGCGCTGCTCGTTCGCTTCGGCTTCTTCAGTTTTGAAGGCCCGAACAAATTGCCCGCCGCCAGTCCAGCGGTGTCGGCGACGCCGGGATTGCGCGACATCATGGCGACGACGATGGCGCCGTCCGGGCATGACGAACGAGAGGGAGAAACCTCATGAAACGAGAAGACCTCACCGAAAAGCTGCTCGACATCAAGCGCGAGAAAGGCTGGAGCTGGAAACACATCTGCGACAAGATCGGCGGCTATTCGGAAGTGCTGATCGTCGGCGCCGTCATGGGCCAGATGAAATTGACAAAACCGCAGGCCGCCAATGCCGGCGAACTGTTCGGCCTGTCGAAATCCGAGATTGCGATGCTCAACGAGGTGCCGATGCGCGGCACCGGCACGCCGATGCCGCCGACCGATCCCTTGATCTATCGCTTCTACGAGATGGTGATGGTCAACGGCCCGGCGTGGAAGGCGCTGATCGAGGAGGAATTCGGCGACGGCATCATGTCGGCGATCGATTTCGACATGGCGATCGAGCGGGTCGCCAATCCCAGGGGCGACCGCGTCAAGATCACGATGTCAGGCAAGTTTTTGCCCTATAAATACTACGGCGCCAGCGGCAACGTGCCGGAATATGGCTTCAAGGAGGGTTGACGTCCAGGACGCGAATGGCGAATGGCGAGTAGCGAATGGAGTTTCCTATTCGCTATTCGCCACTCCCTATTCGCCCGCTTCACGTCCCCGCCTTCACCTGCGCGATCGCCTGCGCCATCAGCTCGTCCATCTTGGCACGAAGCTGCGGTTCGGTGAGCGCCACGCCCTTGGCGGCAAGATCGCCCATCACCTTGCGGACCACGTCGCCGTCGCCGGCCTCCTCAAGGTCGGCCGCGACCACCTCCTTGGCGTAAGCGGTGGCGGCATCGCCCGACATGCCGAGCTTTTCGGCCACCCACATTCCGAGCAGCCGGTTGTGGCGCGCTTTCGCCTTGAATTTCTGCTCCTCGTCGAACGCAAACTTTCGCTCGAAACCTTCCTCGCGTTTGTCGAATGTGGTCATGTCCCGGGTTCCAATCCCTGCCAGATGGAGGAGGGGCACGGTATTGCGGCAACCCTCTCGCTCCCTAGATAGACAGGGCGAATCGGCAAAACAACGGGCCGTTAAGCCGCAGGCCAGGCGGTATAAGTTGGGCCCAATTGGGCCGGGTCGATTGTGCTGGAAGGGCCAATCGGATAGGTTGCCAACCAAGCTTGGTTCTCGTTCTGTTTCCCCGTTCCAGGCCTCCGCGGCAGCTCCGTCGCGGGTTTCGTCATCCCTTGTCATCCGGAGCACACCAGATTCATGGATTTCAACAAAACACGGTACATCCCAATGAGCCGTCGACGCCGCATTTATGAAGGCAAGGCCAAGGTCCTGTATGAGGGCCCGGAGCCGGGAACCCTGATCCAGCACTTCAAGGACGATGCGACCGCGTTCAATGCCAAGAAACACCAGGTGATCGAGGGCAAGGGCGTCCTCAACAACCGGATTTCGGAGTACCTGTTTCAGCACCTCAACGACATCGGGGTGCCAACCCATTTCATCCGCCGCCTCAACATGCGCGAGCAGCTGATTCGCGAGGTCGAGATCGTGCCGCTGGAGGTGGTGGTGCGGAACGTGGCGGCGGGATCGCTGTCGCAGCGCCTCGGCATCGAGGAGGGCACCCAACTGCCGCGCTCGATCATCGAGTTCTACTACAAGAACGACCAACTCAACGACCCGATGGTGTCCGAAGAGCACATCACCGCGTTCGGCTGGGCGACGCCGCAGGAAATCGACGACATCATGGCCCTCGCCATCCGCGTCAACGACTTCCTCACCGGGCTGTTTCTCGGCATCGGCATCCGGCTGGTTGATTTCAAGATGGAATGCGGGCGCCTGTTCGAGAACGAGATGATGCGGATCATCGTCGCGGATGAAATCTCACCCGACTCCTGCCGGCTGTGGGACATCAAGTCGAACGAAAAACTCGACAAGGACCGTTTCCGCCGGGATCTCGGCGGGCTCCTGGAAGCCTATACCGAGGTGGCAAAGCGGCTCGGCATTTTGATGGAGAACGAGCGGCCCGCGGGCACCGGTCCGGTGCTGGTGAAGAGCTGAGGCAAGACGTGAAAGCGCGCGTCACCGTTACGCTGAAGTCGGGCATCCTCGACCCCCAGGGCAAGGCCATCGAAGGCGCGCTGAAGTCGCTCGGCGTCGAGGGCATCGCCAGCGTGCGCCAGGGCAAGGTGTTCGACATCGAACTGTCCGGCTCCGACAAGGCCGGGGCGGAGGCGGCGCTGAAAGCCGCCGCCGACAAGCTGTTGGCGAACACGGTGATCGAGAACTACCGGGTCGAAGTTCTGGGCTAGGTCGTGACTGAGATAACCAATCAACAGATTTATGATCTGCTGCTTGAAATCTCGCGCGATGTTGCCGAACTTGACGTCTCAATTGACGAGCTTCTGCTGGATATGAAAGCCATCAATCAAGAGCTATCGGTCGGTAGACAGCTCTTGAACCAGCAGGTTTGTCCGAAATGAAATCCGCCGTTCTCGTCTTCCCCGGAATCAATCGTGAGCGCGACATGGCGCGCGCGCTCAGGCTCGCCTCGGGCCATGAGCCCAAGATGGTCTGGCACGCCGAGACCGCGCTTCCCGCGGGCACCGACCTCGTGGTGGTGCCCGGCGGATTTTCCTATGGCGATTATCTGCGCTGCGGGGCGATTGCCGCGCGCGCGCCGGTGATGGATGCGGTCCGCGCCTTTGCCGCCCAGGGCGGCCTCGTGCTCGGCGTCTGCAACGGCTTTCAGATCCTCTGCGAGGCCGGCCTTTTGCCGGGCGTGCTGATGCGCAATGCGCGGCTGAAATTCATCTGCAAGGACGTTCATCTGCGGGTCGAGCGCTCGGATACGCCGTTCACCCGCGGCTACAATGCCGGGCAGGTGATCCGCGTGCCGGTGGCGCATGGCGAGGGCAATTACGAGGCCGACGAGGCGACGATCCAGCGGCTGGAGGGTGAGGGCCGGGTGCTTTACCGCTACTGCTCCGCCGGCGGCGTGGTGGATGAGAACTCAAACATCAACGGCGCCGCGCATTCGATCGCCGGCATCGTCAACGAACGCGGCAACGTGCTCGGCATGATGCCGCATCCGGAAAACCACGTCGAAGACATCATGGGCTGCACCGACGGCCGCGGCCTGTTCGCGGGGCTGGCCGCGCATCTGGAAAAAGCGGCGTGAGTCCGCTTGCGTCGAGGCCCCCGGCAAGATCAATCTCGGCCATGCCGGCATCGGCTTCGCGCACCACGCGATGAGGTATCAGCCAACGCCGATCCAGGACGAGCCATCCTTGTCGGACAGGGTATGGCCGTGTTGCGGGATGATGGAGGAGTGCCGCTGATTTGCCCGACGTGTCAAATGTTTTCGCACCATCGCTCCAGGCATCATGCCAGCAACGGCTACTTTGCATGGGGTTGTTTTCCATATTTTGAGGTGGGCCGCGGCTGGTGACTGTCATATTCCTGCCGTTTCGATCGGAGAATAAAACAACCGGGGATTGTTTGGCGGCGCCTGCCAAGCGAGCAAGGCGGCGGCCGACACAATCTGATCGCATAGCTGGAATTCGCCATGCCCGTTGCGTTGGTCATATTGCTGCTCGATATCACGCTGGTTTATCACGCATCGCGAACCGGGCGTCTGCAACCCTGGGCCTTCATCATCCTGATGGTGCCGCTCGTCGGTGCGCTCGCCTACATCGTGGTCGAACTGGTGCCGGAATGGCTAAGCGGGCCGGGAGCCCAACAGGCGCGCAAGCGCGTCGCCGGCAGGCTCGATCCGGAAAAGCTGTATCGTGAGTTATCCGATCGGCTTGCCAACGCCGATACGATTGCCAATCGCGCCGCGCTGGCCGCCGAGTGCCTGAAGGTCGCGCGATTCGACGAGGCCGAAGCCCACTACGATCACATCCTGAAGCTGCCGATGGGCAGCGAGCCGAACTATGCGCTCGGCAAGGCGCAAGCTGAATTCGGTCGCAATCGTCCGGCTGACGTGCTCGCGACCCTGGACGATCTGCAAAAGCGCTGGCCCGGCTTTCAATCGGCCGAGGGCCATCTGCTCTATGCGCGTGCACTGGCCGAAGTCGGGCGTGTCGACGAAGCGCTCGACGAATACCATGCGCTCGCCGCCTACTTCCCCGGCGCCGAGGCGCGAGTCCGGTACGGCATGCTGCTGCGTATGGTGGGCCGCACGGCCGAGGCCAGGGTGGTATTCAACGAACTGCTGCTTCAGATGAAACGCGCGCCCAAATACCTGCGCGAGGCCCAGGCCGAATGGCTGTCGATCGCCGAGAAGCAATTGTCGGCTTGAATGCCCGGCACGGGCGGACGCGACAGCCGGGTGTGAAAGATCGATGGCAGGTGTTCATGGCTTGAAGGGGGACCGCGGCCGGTTCTTCAGTCGCGCGCGCCGCCGGTCCAGCGCAATTTGTACCGGTTGCTCGGAATGGTCATGGCGGCGACGCCGGCCATCACCAGCAGCAGTCCGAGCCCGAGGTTGCTCGGCACGGTTTCGCCGAGCAGGGCGACCGACAGGCCGACGCCGATGGGAATGCGCAAGTATCCCTGCGCGTTGGTGGTCAGCGTGCCCAATCGCGTCAGGCACATGTAGAACAGCATCAGCCCGAGCGCGCTCGAGAAAATCCCCATGGTGAGGGTGGCGACCAGCGCTTCAGCCGTGGGCCGCAAGGTCCAGGGATGATCGACGATCAGCGAAGCCGGCAGCAGCACGAGGCCGCCGAACAGCAGCGAGCCCGCCGCCACCACCATCGGGTCGTAATCCGACAGCCGCAGTCCGAAGATGGTGGCACAGGCAAAGGAGATGGTGGCGAGCAGGATCACGACCTCGGCCAGGATATCGGCGCCAAGGCCGCCGAGCGCATCGAGGCCAATGATCACGGCGGTTCCGGCGAGCCCGATGACGGCGCCGACCAGCTTGAGCAGCGTCGCCGGCTCGTGCCGCGTAATGCCCCAGGTGATGAGGAAGGCGAAGATCGGCGTCGTCGAGGCCAGCACCACGGTCGCTGCCGCCGGCACATATTGTTGCGCCCAGGTGATCATCAAAAACGGAATCGTCGAATTGATGGTCTGCTGGAAGGCGAACAGCTTCCAGGCTTTGGCGTCGGTTGGAATTCGAATTCCGCGTGCGCGCAGGATGACGAGGAGGAAGGTTGCTGCGATCAGCGAGCGCGCCGAGATGAAGGTGATCGGAGGGATCGAGCCGATGCCGATCTTGGTCAGCGGATAGGTCGAGCTCCAGCAGCACGCCAGCGCCAGCAGCAGCGCATAATCGCGCCAGCCGCGACGGGGCTGTAGGATCGAACTAGGTGGCAACGGCGCTGGCTGCCGGCGAGACCTTGAACTTCACCCGCTTGATGGTCTCGGTTTTGGCGAGGTCGTTCACGAAATTCGGTCTTCCTTTGCCTGGTTCCAATCCTTAAATCCGATCCGTGCGCGATGTGCAAATGGCGGTCGGCCGGCCCTGCGGCCGCAAAGCTCTGGACAGCGGGAAAATGCGCCATAAAAGACCTTTTCCGGCCTGTCCGATCTCCCTAATAAGAGACCTCAATCGCTATAGCAGCCTCATGAACGAACCCCAGATCACCGCCGAACTCGTCGCCAGCCATGGGCTGAAACCGGACGAGTATGAGCGCATCCTGAAGCTGATCGGGCGGGTGCCGAGTTTCACCGAGCTCGGGATTTTCTCGGCGATGTGGAACGAGCACTGCTCGTACAAATCCTCCCGCATCCATCTGCGCGGCCTGCCGACCACGGCGCCCTGGGTGATCCAGGGACCGGGCGAGAATGCCGGCGTCATCGATATCGGCGACGGCCAGGCGGTGGTGTTCAAGATGGAGAGCCACAACCATCCGAGCTATATCGAGCCCTATCAGGGCGCGACCACCGGCGTCGGCGGCATTTTGCGCGACGTCTTTACGATGGGCGCGCGCCCGATCGCCTGCCTCAACGCGCTGAGCTTTGGCGCGCCCGAGCATCCCAGGACCCGCCACCTCGTCTCCGGCGTGGTCGCCGGCGTCGGCGGCTACGGCAATTCGTTCGGAGTGCCGACCGTCGGCGGGCAGGTGCGTTTCCACACCCGCTATGACGGCAACATCCTCGTCAATGCGATGGCGGTCGGCCTCGCCGACACGAACAAGATTTTCTACGCGGCAGCGTCCGGCGTCAACATGCCGATCGTTTATCTCGGCTCCAAGACCGGCCGCGACGGCATTCACGGCGCCTCGATGGCGTCGGCCGAATTCGACGACGACTCAGCCGAGAAGCGGCCGACCGTGCAGGTCGGCGATCCCTTCGCCGAAAAACTGCTGCTGGAAGCCTGCCTCGAGATCATGGCAGCCGGTTGCGTGATCGCGATCCAGGACATGGGCGCGGCGGGCCTGACCTGCTCGGCGGTCGAGATGGGCGCCAAGGGCGATCTCGGCGTCGATCTCGATCTCGACGCGGTGCCGACCCGCGAGACCGGCATGAGCGCCTATGAGATGATGCTCTCGGAAAGCCAGGAGCGCATGCTCATGGTGCTGAAGCCCGAGAAGGAAAAACAGGCGGAGGCGATCTTCCGCAAATGGGGGCTGGACTTCGCGGTCGTCGGCTACACCACGCCGAGCAAGCGCTTTGTGGTGAAGCATGGCGGCGACGTCATGGCCGATCTGCCGATCAAGCAACTGGGCGACGAGGCGCCGCTCTATGACCGGCCGCATGTCGCGTCGGCGCCGTTGCCGGTGATCCATGCGCGTGACGTGAAGGCGCCGATTGGGATCATGCCGGCGCTGGAAAAACTGATCGGCTCGCCCGAGCTGTGCTCAAAGCGCTGGGTCTGGGAACAATACGATCACGTCATTCTCGGCAATACCGTGCAGCGCCCCGGCGGCGACGCCGCGGTGGTGCGGGTGCAGGACGGACCGAAGGGACTGGCGCTCACCGTCGACGTCACGCCGCGCTATTGCGAGGCCGATCCATATCAGGGCGGCATGCAGGCGGTGGCCGAAGCCTGGCGCAACATCACCGCGGTCGGCGGACGGCCGCTCGCGATCACCGACAATCTCAATTTCGGCAATCCGGAACGCCCCGAAATCATGGGCCAGTTCGTCGGCTGCCTGAAGGGCATTTCGCAAGCCTGCCGCGCGCTCGACTTCCCGGTCGTGTCCGGCAATGTCTCGCTCTACAACGAGACCCGATTTCCTGGAGAAGAATTGGGCCGCGGCATCTTGCCGACGCCCTCGATCGGCGGCGTCGGGCTGCTCGACGATTTCACCAGGTCGGCGACGCTTTCGTTCAAGGTCGCCGATGAGGCGATCCTGCTGATCGGCGACACCCACGGCTGGCTCGGGCAATCGGTTTATCTGCGCGACATCTGCGGCCGCGAAGCGGGCGCGCCGCCGCCGGTCGACCTGGCCGCCGAGAAGCGCAACGGCGACGTGGTGCGCGGCATGGTCCATGCCGGCACCGCGACCGCGGTGCACGACGTCTCCGACGGCGGGCTGTTGATCGCACTCGCCGAGATGGCGATGTCAGGCGGCATCGGCGCGCAGTTGCTGGCGGCGCCGGCATCGCTGGTGCCGCATGCGTACTGGTTCGGCGAGGACCAGGCGCGTTACATCGTCACGGTGCCGGCGGAGCAAGCTGGCCTGGTGCTGGCCAAGATGAAGGGCGCCGG
>NZ_JBAVNZ010000459.1:0-2104 GCF_049691595.1 Bradyrhizobium sp. | reverse complement strand
CATGGCGGTCGAGCCGCCGGCGGTGGGCTGCGCGACCGCAGCCGGAGCGACGGCTTCCGCTTCGGTCGGCAGTGCTGGCGGTTCGGCCGCCAGGCCCGGGGAAGACGTGACCGGGGCTTGCTCCAATTCCTGCACCGGCGTGAGCGGGGGCGGAACCGGCCCTGCCGCCGCTATTGCCTCGATCGCCTCCAGCCGCATGCGCAGCGCCGCCGCCTGATTCATGGCCTTGCGGGCAAAGATAAACGCGACCAGCGCGATCACGAGCGCGAAAAAATCGAGCGGCGAGTCGAACATCAAACCTCCAGGCGGGCGCGTCAGGACATTAACCGGTCACGTCCACGGCTCGTCGCAATCCAGTGAGTGCAGGTCCGGTCGCCATAGTTCGAACCGGCCCGGATTTTCGCCCCGTCATTCCAGATCGATGCGGAATGGCCGGCCTTCGACCATCATGCTGCCCGGCCCGATCTCGTCGAGCGCGCGCAGCATCCGCCCCTCGCGTCCCAGCGCCTTGTCCGCCAGGCCGACGATCAGCCGGTTGGGCGAGGCGATCGGGGAGGCCTCCCGGATTTGCCAGGCAATCTCGAGCTCGTCGCGATGCGGATTGAGCATGCAGGCGGCGGCAAAGGCGCTCGCGGTCGAGCGGCTGATCCCGGCATAGCAATGCACCACCATCGGGGCGCCGCGGTCCCAGCCGCGCACGAAGCCCAGCACTTGCGCGATATGGGCTTCCGAGGGCGCGAGGAACCCGTCGATTGGCTCGGTGATGTCGTCCATCTGTACCCGCAGATGATTGGCGGGGAGTACCGACTCCGGCCGCTGCACCTGCGCGACATTGGCCATCACGGTGAGGATATGGCTGGCGCCGGTGGCCTTGACGGTGTCGGGGAGGGCGGCGAGCGAACAGACGTGAAGCATGGCGGTCCCTGGGAATCCTTTGATGGCCGGAATTATAGGCCTGCTCGCGCTGCGGTGAAAGCAGCGTCGCAAAATCCTCGTCGTCCCGGCGAACTGATAGATCGCGCGCTACGCTGATGACACCATCTTGAATCTTGCCAAAAATCGCTTCTCGGCCTTTGCCGCGGTCCACGGCGTCAGGTAATCGCGCGCGGTCGCCTCGGGCAAGCCGGGATCGCGGCCGAACAGGCGCTTGGCCTCGGCTTCCGCAAAGCCCGCAAGATGGGTCGCCTCGAGATAGGCCGCGCCGCGGTCGGCTATCTTGATCGCTTGCGTGATGTCGTCGGCCAACACCGGCGGCAGCCCGAAGCGGATGTGGATCGCCGCCAACAGCCGTTGCTCCACCGCCTTGTAGTCGCCACCGAGCACCGCCTTGAACGGCGAGATCATGTCGCCGATGACATATTCCGGCGCATCGTGCAGCAGCGCCGCGAGCCGGAATTTTGCATCGGCGCGCGGCTTCTGCTCGCGCAGCACGGCTTCGACCAGCAGCGTGTGCTGCGCCACTGAAAATATGTGCGCGCCGCTGGTCTGCCCGTTCCAGCGCGCGACGCGGGCAAGGCCGTGGGCGATATCGGCGATCTCGATGTCGAGCGGCGAGGGGTCGAGCAGATCGAGCCGCCGCCCCGACAGCATCCGCTGCCAGGCGCGGGCGGAGGGCGCCGATGCCGCCGATCGCCTGGCCATTTGAGTCCTGGCCGTCATTTGACCTTGAGCCGGGGGAAGCGATGTTTTTCGCCGCAGCTTTCGTGACAGAAGCAGGTGACCAGATGATCGTTGACCATCCCGGTCGCCTGCATGAAGGCATAGACGATGGTGGGCCCCACGAATTTGAAGCCGCGCGCGCCGAGCTCCCTGGAAATCCTGATCGACAGCGGCGTCGACGCCGGCACGCTGGCGGTGGTCTTGAAGCGGTTGACCTTCGGCTCGCCGTTGACGAAGTCCCAGAGAAACTTCGAGAAACCAGCACCTTCTTCCATGATCTTCAGGTAGGACTTCGCGCTTGCGACCGCGCCCTCGATCTTGGCGCGGTTGCGGACGATGCCGGAATCGTTCATCAGCGCGTGGACCTTTTTGGCGTCATAGCGGGCGATCTTATCGGGCCGGAAATCGTCGAAGGCGCGGCGAAAATTGTCGCGCTTGCGCAAAA
>NZ_JBAVNZ010000458.1:0-12772 GCF_049691595.1 Bradyrhizobium sp. | reverse complement strand
GATATTCCTCGACGCCGCCGCGCGCCTTCACCCAGGCGATGCGGTCGCGGGAGAGCCCGGCATTGACGTCGATGGTCACCGCCGGGTCGGTGTAGGGGCCGGAGGTGTCGTAGACCGTCAGGTTCGGCTCGCCGGCGCCCTCACTGAGGATGATTTCGCGCAGCGGCACGCGGACATCCGCCGCCTCATCCGGCGTCACAAAAATCTTGCGCGACGAGGGCAAGGGGCCGGTGGTCACGGCGGGAAGCGTGGCGTCGGGATTGGAGCGGATGTTCATGGCGTATCCTCCTTTTAATTGTTGTCATTCGGGACGGCAGTTCCGGATGACGCTGATAGTTATTTCCGTCATTGCGAGCCACCGGGTCGCGCGAATGCGCGCCCGATGACAGGCTCCGCGAAGCAATCCATGGTTCCGCAAATGGAAAGATGGATTGCTTCGTCGCAAGTGCTCCTCGCAATGACGTGGATGGAATCTTTCACGTGGCCTCCGCCTTGATGCCGAGCCAGGCGCGCACCCGCGCGTCGGGGTCGGGATGCTGGGTGACGTCGCTGACGACGGCGATCGAGTCGGCGCCGGCGGCAAAAATCTCGCTCGCCTGCTCGAGCTTGATGCCGCCGATCGCGACCAGCGGGATATTTCCGACGCGCTTCTTCCATTCGCTGATCCTGGCAATGCCCTGCGGCGCAAACCGCATCGATTTCAGCGTGGTCGGAAAGATCGGCCCGAGCGCGACGTAATCCGGTTCGGCGCGCAGCGCGGTTGCCAGTTCCTCGTCGTCATGGGTGGAGATGCCGAGCGTCAGCCCGGCCTTGCGGATTGCCTTGAGATCGGCTCCCGCGAGATCCTCCTGGCCGAGATGCAGATGTTTTGCCCCGGCCGCGATCGCCGCGCGCCAGTAGTCGTTGACGACGAGCCTGGCGTCGGTGCCCCTGATGACCTCGAGCGCGTCGCGCACGATCCGCAGCGCCTCGGTTTCGTCGAGGTCCTTGGCGCGCAGTTGCACCGTGCCGACGCCGAGCAAAGCGAGCCGCGCGACCCAGGCGACGCTGTGAACCACGGGATAAAAGCGGTCAGGATACGGCATGCCAGAACGGGGTCCCGATCACGGGGGTGGAAGGGGAGGCGAAGTCGCGGGCTTCCATCAGCCCGGCCTCGTAGGCGGTCCGTCCGGCCTCGACGCCGAGGCGAAACGCGGTCGCCATCGCGACGGGGTCGGCGGCCTTGGCGATCGCGGTGTTGAGCAGCACGGCGTCGTAACCGAGTTCCAGCGCCTCCGCCGCATGCGAGGGCGCACCGAGACCGGCATCGACCACCAGCGTCACGTCGGGCAGGCGGTCGCGCAACAGCTTTAGCGCATCGCGGTTGACGATGCCCCTGGCGCTGCCGATCGGCGCCGCCCAGGGCATCACCACCCTGCAGCCGGCATCGACCAGCCGCATCGCGACGCCAAGATCCTCGGTGCAATAGGGGAACACCTCAAAGCCGTCCTTGATGAGAATATCCGCGGCTTCGACCAGGCCGACCACGTCCGGCTGCAGCGTGTCGTTGTCGGCGATCACCTCGAGCTTGATCCAGGAGGTGCCGAACAATTCGCGCGCCAGTTTCGCCGTGGTCACCGCCTCGCGCACGCCGCGGCAGCCGGCGGTGTTCGGCAGCACCGTGACGTCGAGCTCGCGGATCAGGGACCAGAACGCATCCCCGGTCTTGCCGCCGGCGGCTTCGCGCCGCAGCGACACGGTGACGATGTCAGCGCCGGAGCTGCGGATCGCGCCTTGCATGATCGCAGGCGAGGGATACAGCGCGCTGCCGATCAGGAGGCGGGAGGGGAATTCGCGGCCGTAGAAGTTCAGCATGGCATTGCCATCCCCACACACCATTCGTCGTCCCGGCGAACGCCGGGACCCATACGCCGTGAAGTTTCATTGTGGCATCGTGGCAAATACCTTATGTAACCGCGAAGGCCGGTGGTTATGGGTCCCGGCGTTCGCCGGGACGACGCGTGGCGCGTTTGAACCGTACCCATCCTCAGCCTCCCTGCCGCGGCGTGATGATCTCGATCTCGTCGCCGCTCTTCAATGCGGTTTCCGCCCAGCGGCTTTTCGGCAGCACGTCGTAATTCACGGCGATCGCGAAATGGGTGCCCTGATATTCGAGCTCGGCGAGCAACGCATCGACGCGGGAGGAGGCGATCTCGCGCGCCTCGCCATTGATGGTCACACGCATTGCATCACCTCATTGTCGATCGCGCCGCGCTCGACATAGGCCAGCGTCAGTTCGGCCAGCGCCGGCGCCAGCAGGAAACCGTGGCGATAGAGCCCGTTCACCGCGATCTTGTCGTTGTTAATAGCGATCCGCGGCAGATTGTCGGGAAAGGCCGGCCGCAGGCCGGAACCGAATTCGACGATGCGGGCCTCGGCAAAGGCCGGATGCACCGCATAGGCCGCGCCGAGCAGTTCCAGCGCCGAGCGCACGCTGACGCCGAAATCCTCGGCCTCGATCGAGGTCGCGCCCAGCATGAAGCGGTTGTTGCCGCGCGGAATCACGTAGAGCGGCCAGCGCGGATGGATCAGCCGGACGGGGCGCGCCAGCTCGACCTCGGATGTCTCGACCATGATCATCTCGCCCTTGACGCCGCGCAGTTCCGGCTCGGCGTCGCGCGCGGCCAGTCCCCGGCAGTCGATCACGATGCCGTCGAGATCGCCCGCATCGGCGTTGCTGTTGAACTTGATCTGGCCGCCGGCCGCCCTGATGCGCGCATGCAATTCCGGCAGCACGCGCCGGGGATCGACATGGCCTTCATCCGCGTAGAACAGGCCGTCGCGAAAACGGCCTTCCAGCGATGGCTCCAGTTCGCCCAAGGCGCTGGCGTCGAGCCGCCGATGACTGGCGGTCAATCTGGCAAAGCGCTCGAAATCGGCGCGGTCGCGCGGATGCGCCACCACCAGCGATCCGTTGAACGGGGTTTGCGGAAAATGCCGGCGCCAGAGATCGAGCGAGCGGATGCCGAGCCGGCCGATCAGCGGCTCCGACGTTTCCGCCTCGCAATAAGGCGCCAGCATGCCGCCGGCCCAGTGGCTGGCGGATTCCGTCATCGCGGCGTCGCTGCGCTCATGCAGCGTGACGGCGTGGCCGGCCTGCGCGAACAGCAGGGCCTGCCAGGCGCCGGCAATCCCTGCGCCGATGACGGAAACGGGAGATTCCCCCGGCGGCTTCGAACTCTGGTACATCCCTGTCCCTTCGCCGGCATGACCCGGATCAGGTTCAAAGGGTCACCGCGGTCTTTAAGCCTCACCTCCTTGAATTTGGCGGGCCCAAGCTTGCGGTATCTCAGCTCCTCGTCAGAGCTCCCCTCGGAACAATGCTAATGTAGGCCGATGCGCCAAGGTGTCAACGCGGCTTTGCGCGAATTGCACGGAATGCGGTGCACTCGCGAGCACCGGTCAGGGACGCTTGTGTCCTGCCAGCCGCCGCTGCTTTGCCGCGTAATAATATCCGCTCGCATAATAATGCACGGCGCGGTCGTGATCGTGGTTTGCGACGCGGTAGGCGCCGGCCAGATATTTCACGCCATAAGCGAGATTGGTGTCGGGGTCGCGCAGCCCCTGGGCGTCGCCCCTGTAGCCAAGGCCGCGCGCGGTAGCGAGCTTGATCTGCATCAGCCCGATGGTGCCGCCGCGCCCGACCAGATCGGGCTGATATTTGCTCTCGCGAACGATCACCCGATGCACCAAAGCCTCCGGTACGTTGTTGGCCCTGGCGTGGGTGGCGACCAGCTGCTGGTATCGGGCACGGTGCTGCGCCTGCGCATCGGCGCCAACCAGCAGCGCCATGATGGCGGCGAGCCAGACAAGGTAGTGCACTCGGTTCATCAGGGATGGTCCCGGGCCGGCGCGATTCTCGAGCGTTAAGGCTTTCGGGGCGTTAACGCTTTAGCCACCCTCGTTTTCTCGCGGCCGGCGGGCGGGGATGTGGCGAAAACCCGGCTTTATCGCGGGAGTTATTCCCGTCTCCGGGTCCGGATTTACCTGGAATTATGCCCGGGCATGCTTCGGTTGGGGTTTCAAACCGCTGAAATCGAGCACTGCGCCGATGACCGTCACGATCGCCCACGCCGATGAAGCCTCGCACCCGGCGCGCGGCCTGCTGCCGCTATGGGTCGGCGTCTTGATCTACGCGCTGTTTCTGCTTGCCGGAAACCGGCTGCTGATCGATCCCGACACGCTGTGGCAGATCACCGTCGGGCAGTGGATGATCGATCACCGCGCCGTGCCGGAGACCGACGTCTATTCCTTCACCATGCGCGGCCAGCCCTGGATCTCGACGCAGTGGCTGGCGCAGCTCGCCTATGCCGAGAGCTACGCGATCGCGGGCTGGAGCGGGCCGGTGGTGCTGGCGGCATCCGCGATCGCGGCGGCCTTTGCGCTGCTGGCCGGATTTTTGCGCCGGCGTCTTTCCGGAAGCACAACGCTGGTGTTCGTCGCCGCGGCGCTGGCGCTGACCGTGCCGCATCTCTTGGCGCGCCCCCATGTGCTGGCGCTGCCGGTGATGGTGGCATGGGTCGGCGGCCTGATCGCAGCGGCGGATCGCCGCCAGGCGCCGCCATTCCGGTTGCTGCCGCTGATGGCGCTGTGGGCCAATCTGCATGGCGGTTTTGTCCTTGGCCTGGTGCTGATCGCGCCGATTGCGCTCGACGCGGTGTTGAATGCGGATGGGGTGGCGCGAAAATCGCTGGTGCTGCGCTGGGCCGTGTTCGGCCTCGCGGCGCTCGTCGCAGGCTGCATGACGCCCTATGGCTGGCATTCGCTGCTCGCCTCGCAAAAGATCCTCGCGCTCGGCGGCGCGCTGCCCTTGATCAGGGAATGGCGGCCGGCGGATTTCGGCAGCGTCGCCGCCTTCGAGGTCTGCCTGCTGCTTGGAATTGGTCTTGCGCTGTTTCGCGGCGTAAAATTGCCGCCGATGCGCATCCTGCTGCTGCTGGGATTGCTGCACATGGCACTCGCCCAGGGACGCGCCGCCGAAATCCTGGCGCTGCTGGCGCCGCTGATACTGGCTGCGCCGTTGTCAAAACAGATCGGCAGCGGCGTTGCCGCTTCATCCGCGCCATCGCCCGCGCGCGGCGGGCTGTTCGCCGGCGTCGCGCTGGTGCTGATGGCGGCAACCCTTGCCTACGCATCGGTGCATCGCTTCGAGCCGCACCCAAGCAGCGCGCCGGTCGCCGCCGTCGCCGAACTGAAGAAGCTCAATCTGTCCCGCGTCTTCAACGACTATGATTTCGGCGGTTATCTGATCGCCAACGGCGTCGCGCCGTTCATCGACGGCCGCACCGAGCTCTATGGCGAGCAATTCTTTGTCGATCACAACGCGGCGTCCGGATTGATGGCGCCGGAAAACCTGTTCCGGCTGCTCGACCAATACAGGATCGAAGCCACCCTGATGCGCACGCAGAGTGCGGCGGCCAAATTGCTCGATCACATCGACGGCTGGCAGAAGATTTTTTCCGACGACATCGCGACGATCCATCTGCGCAAAGCAGGTCGGGTGCACACGGTCGAGCCGGCGGTCGATCCCAGGGCGAAGTGAGGATACGCATCATTGATAGGCATCATTGACGCACATCAATGTCGTGCAAAAGTTTCGATGATGGTCTATGGTTTCACGATAGCCAATCTAGTTCCGACAGCAATCCTGTCCCATTCAAAACATCACGCTGAACGAAGCCTCACGCGATAAGGGAGATGCGCCATGTCCCGAGTGGATCCCGGCTATTTGCCCCGCGGAAATCCCTGCGCCCAATGTGGCGAGCCGATATCTGCGCCGGACTGGATCGAAACCGGTCCGGGCCGTGCGTCCTACCTCTGGACGTGCCGGGCCTGCGATTACCGCTTCGAGGCCATCGCCTTCTTCGATCAAGCCGAGCCCGACCGGCAGGCGGCGCTCGCAGCCTGAAGGGCGGTTGTCTCGTCTGTGAAGGGCCGGAACCGGCCTGTCCGCCGCGCGTTGAATTCTTCATTGATTCGTGGAGGGTCCAATGGCACTCGACGTCATGACGAAGCCGCATCAGCTGATCGCCAGCGATCGCGTCGAAGGCACCGCGGTGCGACGGCCGAACGGCGCCAGGATCGGTCACATCGAGCGGCTGATGATCGACAAGATATCCGGCAAGGTTTCTTACGCGGTGCTGAGTTTTGGCGGGTTCCTCGGCATCGGGACCAATCTGCTGCCGCTGCCGTGGGGACGGCTTCGCTACAATACGAGGTTCGAAGCCTACGAGCTTGACATCGACGAGGGCGAATTGAAGCGCGCGCCGTCATTTCGAGCGGATCAGGATTTCGACTGGGGTGACCGCTCGCAGGAAGCGGAGCTGCATCGCCATTACGGCATCCCGCCATACTGGGGCGGTTTCTGATCGCGTGTTCACGGAGTTCGTCGCCGATTTTCGAACCGAGGCAATACTGCCGCCCGGCCATTTTTCATGCCAGCCCGCCTGGGGTTTTTTGCCGGAGCCATGCTGCACCGCATCTATCAGCACCGACATGACGATGTTAGGCTTGGCCGCGGCAGGACCACCTGCGTCCTGCTCAACACCAACGGGAGGAAGACATGGCGGAGAGCGTCTACAAGATTATCGAGCTGGTTGGTACCAGCAAGGATTCCTGGGAAAAGGCGGCCACGGCGGCCGTCGACAGGGCGGGAAAATCCTTGCGCGATCTTCGCGTCGCCGAGGTGGTGCAGCTTGATTTGCAACTCGACGCCAGCGGCAAGGTCGAAGCCTACCGCGCCAAGTTGAAAGTCTCGTTCAAGTTCGAGGGCTAGCGCAGGACGGCCGTGAGTTGAATTGGCTCGCGAGTTGGAGCGACCTCTCCCCGCTTGCGGGGAGAGGTCGGATCGCCCCGGCGATGCGAAGCATCGTCCGGTGCGATCCGGGTGAGGGGGACTATCCGCGAGCATGAATCCGTGGTGAGTCCCGCTTCTCATCGCGAGCTGACCCGCACCCCGGGGCTGATCTGATCACTCGGATAGATGATCACGCGCTCTCCCGCTGCGACACCCTTGCTGACCGCTGCAAAGCCCGCCGAGCGGCGCATGAGATCGATGGTTCGAGGCTGCGCGCGTCCGTCGACCACGACGTATACGCTCCAGCTATCGCCTCGGCGGAACAGCGCACCGGCCGGTATGATCTCGACGTCGTCCTGGGTGAACACGATGATCCGCGTGTCTACCTGATATCCGTCTCCGAGGCCGGTCCACTGCGGCTGCGGCGACAGCAGGTCGATCAGCACATTGACCCGCTGCTCTTCGACGCCCAGCGTGGACACCTTGGTGAACGCCGCTGGCTCGATCCGGCGCACCCGCCCCGAAAGTGCGCCCGGACCGCCCCAATGCTCGATCACCACGTCCGCGCCGGGGCGAATTTCAACCGCCCCGGTGCTCAAAACGTCGGTCACGATTTCGAGATCGCGCGGATCGCCAATTTCCAGCAACGGTGCTCCCGATTGGACCACGGTCTCGCTCTCCTGCATGACCCTCAGCACGACGCCAGCTACCGGCGCCGTGATGCTCCAGGGTTCGCTCGGTGCGTCGATGCCGTCGCGATAGCGGCCAAGCAGCGCCTTCGCCTGCGCGAGCTCATGGTCCGCCGCGTGATCCTGGAATTCCGCGGCGCGAAGGTCGCGATCGGCAACCCGCATCGCGAGTTCGGCGCGTTCCAGCGCCTGCACGGTTGACGCCCCGCGCGCGACCAGCGTGCGGGTGCGATCGAGATCATTTTTTGCCTGATTGGCCTGCGCCTGCGCGCGCTCGACGACCGCCCTCGAACGCTCGCGCGCGGCCTCGGCGGTGCCCAGTCTTTCCTCCGCCTCGCGGCGGCTGCGCGGATCAAGAAACGGCGCCGGCGGCGGCATGATGGCGGCGACCACATCGTCCGCGGCGACCGGGTCGCCTGCCTTCAAGGCGACCCGCGTCAGGCGCCCGGCGAGCGGCGCGGCCACCACATAACGCTCGCGGATACGCGTCTTGCCATCCTCGTCGATACTGGCGAGGAACCGCCCCTTGGCGACGGCAGCCGTCTCGATCGGGGTCGGGCGCGGCATCAGAAACCAGGCGATGGCGGCGACCGCGGCCATCATGCCCAGCACCATGATCACACGACCGGCCGTGATACGCATCGTCAATCCCTCGTCTTGAGCACCGCGACCAGATCGAGACGGTCCACCCGTCGGCGCACGATATACGCGCTTGCCAGCGCGGTGGCCACGACAATGGCGGTGGCAACCGCGTAGGTTCGTGCCCCGACCACGCCTGGAATCTGGAAGCTCTCATTGGAATGAAACCGCGCAATCAACGTGACGATGCCACGCGAGAGCACGAGCCCGAGCGGAATGGCCAGCGCGATCTCGATGGCAAACTGGCCGAACAGGATTTGCGCGACCTCGGCCCGGGTAAAGCCGAGCACGCGCAGGCTGGCGAGCTCCCAGGCGCGCTCCTGCAGCGCGATGCGGGCGCTGTTGTACACCACGCCGACGGCGACAATGACCGCAAACACCGTCAGCACGCCGGCGCTGACAAGAACGAGGCCGGCGATCTTGTCCAGGAACGAGCTCAGCGTGTAGGCCTTCATCGACACCGATTCGATCACGGGCAGTTCCTTGAATCGCCGCGACAGCGCCGGGAGTGCCGACGGCTCGACCAACAGCGCCGCGGCCGATACCACCGCGCCTTCGCCGGTCAGCCGGTTGAGGGTGTCGATCTCCATATAGCAGGACATCCCGATCACCTCGTCGACGATGGCGCTGACCGGCAGGTCGACCTTGCGACGCTTGCCCTCCATCACTTCGATCGTCACCGTATCGCCGGGGACGACCTGGATCCGCTCGGCCAGCCGCCGACTGAGCGTCAGTCCGCCCGGCGGCACGTCGATCGGACGCAACGCGGCATCATGCGGGCGCCGCAGTCCGCTGTCGAAGGGCAGCCCGATCACCGACGTCAGATAGCTGCGATGTCCGGCGCGCAGGCGCACCGGCGCGATCCGGTAGCCTTCGGCAACCAGCACGCCGGGCTCGCGCGCGAGGTCGCCGACCACGGTGCGATCGAGCGGATGGGGGAACGTAACCATGGCATTGCCGCGTTCGACCAGATTGAACTGGACCTCGATCATCTGGTCGATGGCGTCACGCCAGAACAGCCCGAGCACGACCATCGGCACGGCGAGGGCGATGCCGGCGATCGTGAAGGCGCTGCGCAGCGGACGGCCGGTAAAATTTCGGATCGTCATGACATGCCGCGGCGTCAGTTTCCTGGTCGAGAGCAAGGCTTCGATCCACGACCGGCGAAAGCGCCGCGGCGCGGCCGGCCGCATCGCTACCGCCGGCGCCAGGGTGACGACGCTTTGCAGCGCCGTCACCACGCCGAGCGAGGCAGCCGCAAAGCTGATCAGGAAGCCCGCGAGTGCGGACCAGGGCGTAAGCTCGAACACAAGCGCCGGCAAGCGGAAGAAGCCATGATAGCTTGCGATCATCGCCTCGCCGAAGACGAAGCCGCCAGCCAGCCCGAGCGCCGATCCGAACAGAACGACGACCGCGACCAGCTTGAGATAGTGGAACACCAGGGGAGTTGTCGGAAAGCCGAGCGCCTTCAATGCGGCAATCTGTTCACGCTGGGCAGTCACCAGCCTTCCAAGCACCACATTCAGCAGGAACGCGGCGACGCCGAAGAAGATGATGGGAATGGTGATCGACATCACCTTTTGCTGATTGAGTTCGTCCTCGAGGAAACGGTTCGACGGCTGGTCCCGCCTCGCGATGGCGCCGACCGAACCGTAGGGCTCGAGCAGGCGGTCGAGCTCATCGATCACCTGCTTTGGGTCGGTGCCTGGAGTTAGCGAGACGATGGCGTCGTTGAAGGCGCCTGTCATATCGAAGGCGGCCTCCGCCGCACGGCGGTCGACCCAGAGAACGGCGTAGAACCGGTCGTCCGGGATCG
Source organism: Bradyrhizobium sp. (assembly GCF_049691595.1). Taxonomy (GTDB): domain Bacteria; phylum Pseudomonadota; class Alphaproteobacteria; order Rhizobiales; family Xanthobacteraceae; genus Bradyrhizobium. The sequence continues at coordinate 2,793 of NZ_JBAVNZ010000458.1, read as the reverse complement.
GTATTCCCGGCTTCACCGCATAGACATATTCGGGCGACAGCGCGACGGCGACGACGCGAAAACGCTGGATACGGCCGTTCAGCACGACCCGCACATCGCTGCCGAGACGGACCGCGTTCGCCTCGGCAAAAGCCTCGTTGATCGCAACGGTTTGCGTGTCACCCCGCTCCGGCAGGGTACCTCGGCGCACGTGCAGCCGCACCATCGGTTCGTCTCCGGCATGGGCGAGCGAAACCATTCGCGCCGATACCGGCAGCATGGCGGAGGGCCAGTCCAGAATCACGTCGCGAACGATGCGGGGCTCGACCGCGGCAACGCCCGGAATTTCATTGAGCTGCGCCACGACCGAGAGCGGCGCGCGCTTGAGCGTGACGAAGACCTGGGGAAAGCCTGCGCTTGCGTAGAAGCGATCGCGCCCGGCACGCAGGGAATCATAGGTCGATATCGATGCGACAAATACCGCCATCCCCGCCGCTACCACCAGGGCAATCGTCGTCACCTGCCCCCGCATGGCCGAGATATCCCGCAACAGCTTGCGATCGAGCAGGGTCACCATCGCACCTCGTCCGGGGTCAGCCGGCGTGGATTGCGCTCTTCGCCGACGATGCGTCCGCCGCCGAGGCGAAGAACGCGATCCGCCATGCCCGCGATCGCCGCGTTGTGGGTGATGATCACCGTCGTGGTACCGAGCTGCTCGTTCGCTCGCGCGATGGCGGCAAGCACAACTTTTCCGGTCTCGTAGTCGAGCGCGCCGGTCGGCTCGTCGCACAGGAGAACATCGGGTGATTTGACGATGGCGCGTGCGACCGCGACACGTTGCTGCTCGCCGCCGGAAAGCTGCGAGGGGAAATGATCGAGCCGCCGGTCGAGGCCGACCAGCGCAAGCGCCTGCCTTGGGTCGAGAGGCTTGTCGGCAATCTCGTTCACCAGCGCCACGTTCTCGAGCACCGTCAGGCTCGGAATAAGGTTGTAGAATTGAAACACGAAGCCGACATGCTCGCGCCGGTAGCGCGTCAGTTCAGCGTCATCGGCGCCCACCAGGTCATGGTCGCGCCAGCGCGCCTTGCCGCCACTCGGCGCGTCCAGCCCGCCGAGAATGTTGAGCAGCGTCGACTTGCCCGAGCCGGAAGGCCCGAGCAGCACGACGAACTCGCCCTCATAGATGTCGAGATTGACGTCTTTGAGGGCGTGGACTTCAACTTCGCCCATGATGTAGGTCTTGGACAGATCGCGGGCGTGAAATACCACGCGCCGGGGTTCGCCTAGCTGCCGGGGTTGGTTCAGCGCCACGATGTCCTGCTACAGTTCGTGCACCCTCAAATAGCGGCCGATCATGGCTAACAGGTTGCGCTGACCCGCATTTGAGGCAGGTCAATCCGGTGCCAGGCGCAGCCTCGTCACAGCGCCGGCAGCGCGCTCACGAAAACTTCAATGGCGCCCTCGGCCTCCACGATCACGCGCAGCGTTTTGGAATCGAAGGCGATCTCGGCCAGGCGCATGCGGCTGATTTCGGCCGCAACGCGGATGCCGTCCTCGTTCTGCTGCAAATCCGCGATGGCGGCGGCGAGCTTTCTCCGCGCATTGCCGGCGAATGGCCTGAGGTCGACGACCAGCCTGTCGGCCAGCGCGCGCTGCAAATGCGGGATCGCCGCGCGCGCCGCGCTGCCGAGCAGCCCGAACGCGGCTTCGGACTCGACGGCCAGTTCCATATCGGTCAGCCGCAGCGTCTGCTGGCCCTGATCGAGCGCCGGCCTGCCCCAGATATGCACCTGGGCCTCGCCGCCGAATCCGAGAAAACTCTCCTTCTCCCTGGCGTTGACCAGGAGCGAGATCAGCAGCCGGTCGCCGGAAGCCGCGACGCTTGCGCGCTTCACCGTGACATCGACCGGGCCGGAACCGTCTTCGGGAAAAGTCTTGCCGGCAAGTTGCGCTTCGATGAGCTGGGTGAGGCTGGCAAACGACAGATCGATCGGCACGCCGATCGCAACGTGTCCCGGCGTCGCCGGAACGATGGTGATCGTCGCCGGGAACGGACAATCGGGCCTGGTCTCGGCCGGCGTGATCCGGGTTTCGGCTTCGATGCCAAGCGTCAGCGTGACCGCGGAGGCGTCGACCCGCGGCTGGGCGGCAATCGCCCGGATCGGCCGCAACTCCAGCCACACCGGCGGCATCGCGGCGCTTGCGCCGTAACCTTGCAGCGGAATCGAGCGGCAGGCCCTGGCCCATTGCTGCCGCGCGTGCCGTTCGAGTGCGGGATCGTTGCGCATCCGCGCCTGCACCGCGGCAAGCTGGTCGGCGACCGTCTTGTCGATCAGCGGCTTGACCTGGGCGGGGACGCTGACCCGCGCGCCCGCCACCGAGAGGCTCGAATCGCCCAGATTGACCTGCGCCGCCAGATTTGGCTCGATCCGCCAGGCGGCGGCGAGTTTCGGCCGTGCGGTGATGATGACGCTGCCCTTGATCTCGGCATTCGCATTCAGCGACTTGATGTTCACGCTGCCGATTTGCTTGGCGACATTGCCGCCGAGCAGGCCGCCAATCGCATCGCCGACCGCGCCCGTCGCCTTCGACGAAAGCGCGCCCGTGACATTCAACGTTCCCGCCAGCGGCGTGGCCAGCGACAGCACGTCCTGGGCGCCGCTCGCGGTGATCGGTCCGCGCGAGGCGGTCCAGCCGATATCGGCGTTCTGCAGGATCTGCGATGCCGGGTTGTCGGCCTTGCCGTTGAAGCTCTTCGGCGCGGCGCGATCGGCGGCGTCGCGGATCGCCGACCGCGCGATCGCGACCGGCGCC
>NZ_JBAVNZ010000457.1:0-17652 GCF_049691595.1 Bradyrhizobium sp. | reverse complement strand
AACCCAGGTCGGGCTCTGCCGTTCCTCGGCTGAAGAAACGGCAATGCCCATTCCAGTGTTCGGCGGGAGCTTCTTCGCACCCCAGCCGGCTCTCCCCGCTGCGATTCGCAAGCAGTTGGCAAGCCGTAAAGCTCCGCCAACTGTCGCAGATTCATATGCTGGCCAGGAGTTGTCGTTCGGCCATGGCAACGAGATCCACAGCCTGTCCATGTAGTAGTCCGATGAGGTGCCCGGCGCGTAGCCGGCATTGGGAATGCCTCGGGCACTGCCCTTGCCGTTGAGCATGGTTAGTCTGAACTCGAGCGGATCGCGGTTAAGCGCGTGCGCCACCTCGTCCATGAACGATTCGACCACGAACATGTTGTACGAGTTGGAGACCGTGCGCAGCGCGCTGGCCTGCACCGCCCAAGTGGTACGCTCGCTGTCGAATGCGCGAACGCGACGGTTCTCGACATCGTACCAATGGTCGCTACCGCCGATCGACCACTGATCGATGTCTTCTTTCTTGGCGTCCCAGGAGTCGAGCTGCAGCCAGTCGGTTCCGTATTTCTTGCCGACCGAGAAGCGCGAACCCATCCAGCCACAGCAGATGTTGTGGTCCATGGCCACAAGCCGGCCGTTCTTCAGACCGGCCTTGAGCTTGTGATAGGTCGGCGTGCGCGCGAAGCTCGTGGCAAACGTCGACTCGCGGGTCTGGATGAGCTTGACGGGCCGGCCGACTTCCTTGGCGCAATAGGCCGCCGCCAGAATCTCGTCATAGTCCTGCTTGCCGCCGAAGCCGCCGCCAAGGACGCTTTCGTGCACGTAAATCTTGATCTCCTCCGGCTTCTGACCCAGCACTTTCGAAAGATAGGCGGTCAGCGTCATCCGCGCGAAAGACGTACTCTGCGTTCCAGTGTAGACGTGCCAGGCGCCGTCGACGAACTGCACGGTCGCGTTGAGCGGCTCCATGGTGGCGTGACACACCATGTCGGTGGTGTATTCCATCTCCAGGACCTTCTCGGCTCCGGCCAGTGATTTGTCGACATCACCCTCGAGCACCCAATTGGCGCCGGCCGCGGCATTTCTGGTCGTCTGCGAATATTCCGCGAACAGGTCGCTGGTGTTGAGGCCGCCATAAGGTCCGGGATCAACCTGCACCTTCAAGGCCTGAGCGGCTTTGATGGCAGCCGGGAACTTGTCAGCCAGCGCCACGACCCAGCCGGTACACTTGCCCATGCTGTCGTCTATCTTCACGGCCTTGACGAATCCCGGGATCTTGCGAGCTTCGGAATCGTCAATGCTCTTCACCTTCGAGCCATAACGTGTCCGGGGTATCACCAGCGCGCCATACACCATGTTCGGCAGAAACACGTCGATGCCGTACTTGGCCTGGCCGTTGGTCTTGGACGGGATATCGAGAGCCGGGATCGATTTGCCGATGATGTTGTAGGTGCCTGGCGCCTTGAGCTTGATGGCCCTGAAGTCTTCGGGGTATGCAAACTTGCGGTCGATCTTCACCTTCTGAACGATCTCGCCATAGCTGACGGAGCGCCCCGAGACGCGATCGGTGACGCGCGAGTTTGATGCCGCGCAGTCAGCCTCCCTGGCCCCCAGCACTTTGGCCCCGGCTTCGATCAACGCCATGCGGCCAGCCGCGCCCGCGCGCGACAGGCGATCGAATTCGGTGGTAATGCTGCCGCTGTTAACGGTGTAAGCGAGGCCATAGATGGCAAAATTCTCGACGCTTTCAAGCGGCGAGTCGAGACGCACATCCTCCCATTTGACCTCCAGCTCCTCGGCGATTACCTGGGCAAGTCCAGTGCCAATGTGCTGGCCCATCTCGGCCTTCACAATATGCATCGTAACCTTGCCGTCCGGGGTCAGCGTGAACCAGATCGAGGGTGTGAAGCCCGCGGTGGGTTGCGCCGAGGCGATGCTGCTGCCCAGGGCCGGAAGGCCAATGCTGAGGAATGTGCCAGTGGCAGTCGCTGCAGAGCGAATCAAAAATTCGCGCCGCGTCGCTGCGGACCCTGCGGACTTAAGCATGTCTGGCTCCCTCGTTTGTGATTTCGGCAGCGCGGTTCATGATCTCAGCGGCCCGTTTCACGGCTCCAACGATGCGCGAGTAGGTGGCGCATCGGCAGAGATTGCCACTCATGCCATCTACGATCTGCTGCTCGCCCAGGTTCGGGTTCTTTGAAAGCAACGCGGCGGCCTGCATGATCTGGCCAGACTGGCAATATCCGCATTGCGGCACCTGATGCTCGATCCAGGCCTGCTGGACCGGATGATTCCCGGCCGCACTGAGGCCCTCGATCGTAGTGATCAGCGCGCCTTCAAGCGAGCCGACCGTGACTGAGCAAGAACGAACCGCCTGTCCATCAATATGAACCGTACAGGAGCCACATAGCCCGACCCCGCAGCCGTATTTGGTGCCGGTCAATCTCAGGTCCTCCCGGATGACCCACAACAGTGGGGTGTCGGGCGGCGCGTCAGCGAAATAACTTTGACCGTTGATGGTTAGGTTAGGCATGGGTCATTACCTCCCTTCGTCAAGGACTGATGGACACTACTTGCCAGTGGAGCAACCGCCCCTTGGTGATTGATTGAACAGCGAAACCTGGTCCCGCGCGCGTCCAACCGAACTCGCTTGTCGTGCGAGCTGCGGTGAACCAACCCTGACGGTTCAGATCGGCGTATATTTTGGACTGGTCATCTATCAAGCCGACGGCGTCATTGGAAATCGATGCCGACGCGGAGCCGACGGAAAGCGCCGTCGTGAGCAACTCTGGAACAATGGGGACTCCAAGCCGCACAGGCCACCCCTAACGCGCACTGATCCATTCGGATCGCAGCGATGGTACTCCAATCACCTTCCGATCGCACGCTCAATTATTCGACAATTTGTATGGTGCGGCTAGAACCGCGCGTGCAAGTGATCGGGCTCGAAACCCAACGGGAAGCGGATGAGACCTCATCATGAGGAAAACCGCTACGGCCGCGTCGTCATGCTGCTCGGCGGCCCCGGGGTGCGGATCGGATCGGCCAGCCGCGCGAATTCGCACAGCAGCGAACGGGTCTTGCGCGGATCGATCACCTCCTCGACCCAGAACTTTTCGGCCGAGCGAAACGGCGAGCGCAGCTTGTTGAGGCGATCCTCGATCTCCTTCAATTTCGCCGCCGGATCATCCGCGGCCTCGATGTCGGCGCGGTAGGCGGCCTCGATACCGCCCTCCAGCGGCAGCGAGCCCCAATAGGCCGACGGCCAGGCATAGCGCATCGAGAAGCGGTTAGCCGGCTGATGCACGACGCCGGCGACGCCGAAGGCGTTGCGCACGATGATGGTGCACCAGGGAACGGTGCTCTGGTTGACGGCCGCCATCGCCCGCACGCCATGGCGGATGGTGGCCGATTTTTCGGCCTCGAGCCCGATCATGAATCCAGGGCAATCCATCAGATAGACCACCGGCAGATGGAAGGTCTCCGCGAAATCGACCCAGCGCACCACCTTCTGGCAGGCATCCGCCGTCCACGACCCGCCATAGTGGAACGGATCGCTCGCGAGCAGGAGCACCGCGCGGCCTTCGATACGCGCGAGGCCGGTGATGACCGGGCGACCGAAATTCGCGGCCATCTCGAAGAACGAGCCCCTGTCGACGACGGCATCGATGATCGGGCGCATCTTGTAGACCTGACGGCGGTTGCGCGGCACCGCCTTGATCAGCGACTCCTCGGCGCGCTCCGGATCGTCGGTACAGGGCATTGTCGGCGGCAGCTCGTAGACCGATGACGGCAAATAAGACAGAAAGCGTTTTGCGCATTCGAACGCCGCTTCCTCGGTCTCGACCGCATGGTCGATCGCGCCGGCGCGGGTCTGGATATCGGCGCCGCCAAGCTCCTGCTTGGTCAGATCCTGACCCAGGCGCTTCACCACCGGCGGACCGGCGACGAACATTGCGGAGTTCTTGGTCATGATCGAATAATGGCTGGCTGCCAGCCGCGCCGCGCCAAGGCCCGCGACCGAGCCGAGCCCCAGGCCGACCACCGGCACGCGCGCCAGGTTCGCCGTCGTGTACCAGTACCAGCGCGTACCGCCGACGCCGCCGGGCAGATTGGCCGCGCCCTTGGTTTCAATGGTCTTCACCGAACCGCCGCCGCCGGAACCCTCGATCACGCGGATGATCGGCAGGCGAAAGTCGTGCGCCATCTCTTCCGCCATCAGCGGCTTGGCCGAGATCGAGGCATCGGCCGAGCCGCCGCGCACGGTGAAATCGTCGCCGACCACGACCACCGCACGGCCGGCGATCTTGCCGCGGCCGAACACGCAGTTGGCCGGCGTCAGATGCTTGAGTTCGCCGCTCTCGTCATATTCGGCGATGCCGGAAATCGCACCGATCTCGTGGAAGGATCTTTGATCGACCAGTTTGTCGATGCGCTCGCGAACGGTGAGCCGGCCCTGGTCGCGCTGACGCTTGACCTTGTCAACGCCTCCCATCTCGCGCGCGAACGCCTCGCGCCGGGAGAGGTCGTCGAGTTCCGGCTTCCAGTTCATTCGTATCCTCCGTTTTGATGATCTTGTCGTCATGCGCTGGCACGGGAAGCGGCTTGCTCTCCAGCCGGGAGGTGAAGATGTCGCTGTCGGCGCCCTCGAGCAGGCCGCCGAGCGCGGCACCGAGTTCGAGCATCCTGGGCGCGACTTCCCTGTGCAGCCGCTTCTCATCATACATCGCGGAGAGCAGGCCGATCGTCGCCACCACAAAAGTCTGGTATTGCGGCGACCACAGCGGCACGGCGAGGCCGTTGATATGCGGACTCCAGAGACCGCAGGCGACGACATAGCCGTGTTCGCGCAGATGGCGGCGGTTGCCCTCGATGCGCGGTTTCAGCAGCTTGGCCCCCTCCGGGATCTCGCGCTCCATTTCCGCGATCAAGGCGTCGCCGACATTGGCATCGAGCGCGGCGGTATAGGCATGGCCCGCGGCCGTGCTCGCCATCGCGATGCGGCTGCCGGTGCTGGAATTCAGGCCGAGCGCGTTGGCGGCCCGGGCGAATTCGAGATAGACGAGATGAAAACGATCCGGAATGACGAAGCCGACCGTGCCCGGCAACTGCTCGGCGATGTCCTGCAGCCGGAGCCGGATCAGGTTGCGGAGCTGCAACCCCTTCATCATCGAGGTGCTCATCGCGACTGCGCTCGGGCCGATGCGGTATTTCTGGTCGCGCGGCAGATAGACGAGCTGACCCATCCGGGTCAGCGTGTGGGTGAGGCGCGAAACGGTCGACCGCGGCAGGCCGCAGCGGCTGGAAATTTCGAGATTGCCGAGCCGCGCCTCGTGTCCTTCGAAACAGCGCAGCACGTCGAAGGCCCGCGACACCACCTGGATGACATCGCCCTCGCCCGCCAAGTCGCTGGCGAGCATTCCCTGTTTGCCAAGCCGCTCCGAGCGTCGTCCCATGCCTAGGCCCCTTTTTCCGTTAAACGGAATAAAATTCCACTTGCAGAACAAGCTACCTCAGGCAATCTGCGGCCACAACAAAAAGCCGTTCGCGAGGGCAGTTGGTCCGCAGACGGTCCCGGGAGAGCGGAATGCCAGAGATCAAGGTCGTGACCGAAGTTGCCGGGCGCGTCTGTGCGCTCCCCCTTGAAGCCGGCAGCAGCATCAGTGATGGCGACGAGATCGTTTTCGTCGAAGCCATGAAGATGGAAATACCGGTCACGGCGACCGCGGCAGGCAAAATCAAATCGATCCTGGTCAAGCTCGACGACGTGCTCGCCGAAGGACAGGTCGTCGCCATCGTCGAAACTTGAAAGCTGACGACGCGATCGGGGTCCGGTCCGCGACCATCTGTCCGGCGGTGCGTCGCGCCGGAGTACGCACACATGGCGCGGGCGTTGCCATCGCCACCCCGCGATGACATGATCCCGGCCAACAAAAAGTCTCGCCTGGCGAAGCAATTAGGAGGAAAACATGATCCGTCGGCTGATGCCGTTCACGCCCGCCGCTCTCGCTGCCATCTGGCTCATCGTGACCGTTCCGGCGCTTGCCGAAGACGTCAAGCTGCCGCCGACCATCGCGATCACCGCCTATGACACCGGAACCGCGGGCTTCAACATCGCGGTCGGCGTCGGCAAGATGATGAAGGACAAATACGGCACCGATGTCCGCGTGCTCCCCGCCGGCAACGACGTCGCGCGTCTGGCGCCGCTGCGGGCCAAGCGTGCGATCTCCTCGGCGATGGGATCTGGCACCTATTTCGCGCAGGAAGGCGTGTTCGAGTTCGGCGCCCGGGAATGGGGTCCGCAGGCGCTGCAACTGCTGCTGTCGTCGGTCGACTGCAATGCCGGCTCGCTCGGCGTGGCGGCGGATGTCGGCGTCACCGAAATCAGGCAGCTCAAAGGCAAGCGGGTCGGCTTCGTCGTCGGCTCGCCGGCGCTCAACCAGAATTCGCTCGCCGTGCTGGCGTTCGGCGATCTCAAGCAAAGCGACGTCAGAATCGTCGAATTCGCCAGCTACGGCGCGATGTGGAAGGGCCTGATCAACAACGACACCGACGCCGCCTTCGGCACCACCATCACCGGTCCGGCGAAGGAAGCCGAGACCTCGCCGCGCGGGCTGGTCTGGCCGCCGCTTCCCGCCAAGGATACCGCCGGCTGGGAGCGGATGAAGAAAGTCGGCTCCTTCTTCTTCCCGCAGCTTGCGACCTGCGGCGCCGGAATTTCGCCGGAGAAGCCGATCGAGCTCGGCAACTACCCCTACCCGATTTTCGTGGCCTATGCGTCGCAACCCGAGGACCAGATCTACGCGATCACCAGGGCGATGATCGTGAACTACGACGCCTACAAGGACTCCGCGCCCGGCGCCGGCGGCCTCGCTGCCAACCGGCAGACCAGGAACTGGGTAGTTCCGGTCCATCCGGGCGCCGTGAAGGCGCTCAAAGAGGCCGGCCAGTGGAGCGCAGCGCAGGAAGCCCACAACACCGCGCTGATCAAGCGCCAGGAGGTGCTCGCTGCGGCATGGGCGGATTACGGCAAGTCCAACCCGCCTTCGGATGACAAGGCCTTCCTCGAGGGCTGGATGAAGGCGCGCGGCGCGGCGCTCGCCAAGACCAATATGCCGAACGGCTTTGACTAGCGGCAATCGGTGTCGCGGAAGGCGAACGCCATCCTTGGGGGTCAGTGATGTCAACGGCTTCGTCCGATAGCGCCGCGGCCGCTGCGCCGAAGCGAATCGAATTCGAGGATCCCCACGCCGGCCTCGGCAACCTGCAGGAAGCCGAGGTCACGCGCGTCAGGACCTTGCGCGGCGGATGGCGCCGGGCGCTGGTGATCGCGACGGCGGCGACCATCCTGCTCTGCATCAACCAGCAATTCTCGCTGCGGTTCTTCATCGACTACACCCAGCTCAACACCGAGTATTTCTATCTGCTGATCGCGCTGATGCTGCCGTTCACGTTCCTGATCTTTCCGGGAACCGCGACCGCGCCGCTCGACCGCGTCCCCTGGTACGACCTGCTGCTGTTCGCGGCAACCTTCGCCGCCTCGATCTGGCTGATGCTCAATGTCCGCAAGGCCGCGCAGTTCGGCTGGGAATCCGACGGCGCGCCGCCAAACGTCATCGCGGCCGGTCTCGTGATGTGGGGGGTGCTGATGGAGGCGCTGCGGCGCAGCGGCGGCTGGAGCCTGTTGCTCAGCGTGCTCCCGTTCACGGTCTATCCGCTGTTCGCCGAGGCCGGGTGGCTTGGACCGTTCCGCGGCTCGCAGCTCACCCTCGAGCAGGCCACCGCCTATCACGTGCTGTCGGGCGAAAGCCTGCTCGGCATTCCCATCCAGGCCTTTGCCGATACGGTGATCGGCTTTCTGGTGTTCGGCACCGCGCTGATGATGACCGGCGCCGGAAAATTCTTCATCAACATTGCCTTTGCGATGTGTGGTACCTTTCGCGGCGGCGCCGCAAAAGTCTGCATTTTCGCCAGCGGCCTGCTCGGCATGATGTCAGGCTCGATCATCTCCAACGTGCTGACCGCCGGCACCATGACCATTCCGGTGATGAAGAAGAGCGGATTCCGCGCCTCCTACGCCGGGGCGATCGAGGCCTGCGCATCGACCGGCGCGGTGCTGGCGCCGCCGGTGATGGGCGCGACCGCCTTCGTCATCGCGCAATTCCTCAATGTCAGCTACGCCGATGTCGCGGTGGCCGCCATCATTCCGGCGGCGCTGTATTATGTCGGCCTGTTCATGCAGGTGGATTCCTACGCCGCGCGCCATGGCCTCAAGGGCATCCCGCGGGCCGAACTGCCGAAGATCTGGGACACCATCAAGGCCGGCTGGTACTACATCTTCGTCATCGCGCTGCTGGTCGTGATGCTGCTCTATTTCAAGCGCGAGAGCCACGCGCCGTTCTATGCCACCGCGCTGCTGCTGGTGCTGAACCAGCTGTTCTCCAAAGACACCCGCTGGACGTTTCAAAGCATCGGAACATTCCTCGAAGTCAACGGCCGCACCTTCGTCGAACTGGTCGGCATTCTCGCCGGCTGCGGACTTTTGATCGGCGCGTTCTCGATGACCGGCGTGGTCTCGAGCCTCGCCAACGATCTGCTGACGCTCGCCGGCGACAATGCGTTCCTGCTGCTGGCCATGTGCGCCCTCACCAGCCTCATTCTCGGTCTCGGGCTGACGACCACGGCCTGCTACATCTTCCTCGCCATTCTGGTGGCGCCGGCGCTGGAAAAGCTCGGCCTCAACCGCATGGCCGTGCACATGTTCATCTTCTACTGGGGCATGCTGTCGTCGATCACGCCGCCGGTGGCGATCGCCTCTTTCGCGGCGGCCGGCATTGCCGGCTCGCCGGCGATGAAAACCGGGTGGGAATCGATGTGGGTCGGCAGCATCATCTATTTCATCCCGTTCTTCTTCGTCCTGAACCCGGCGCTGGTGCTGCAGGGCCCGAGCCCCTATCTCGCCGGACTCGGCCTGATGGCAATGGCGGGTTTCGGAACCTTGTTCATCTGCGGCGGCATCCAGGGCTATCAGGCCTTTGTCGGCGATTTGCGCGGCGCCGGCGCCCTGGAATGGCCGCTGCGGGTGCTGCTCGTGATCGGCGGTTTTGTGGTGGCGACGCCCGGCGGCGGCATCATGCCGCTGTCGCAGATGCAGGTGACGCTGCTCGGCCTTGCGATCCTCGCGCCGACGGTCGTGATCGCATTGCTGCTGGTGCGCCGCCAGGCGCTGATACCGAACCAGTTGCGCGCCCCGTGACTGCGCGGCAAAACGGCAGACGGTGATCGCAACCGGGCGATCGGTTACCTGTTGCGGACCAACGCCGTCATCAAGGACAACGTCGCCGCGGTGCGGGAGGTCCGACATTCGCGGAGCCGGGGCCGATATCTTGTCCGCAATTTCGTCATGCAAATCTGTTCCTATCCCTTGGGGTGAAAGTCCATGATACGGGGATAAAAGCCGCGCCTGGCGCCGGCGGGGGGATGCAATGACGCGAACAGCAATGATTTTGAGCCTGTCGGCCGAGGTGATGTGGCGAATTCGACACTTCGGCGACTTCGTCACCGTGCCGCTGGCGATCGTGATTTTCGTGGACCTGGCCGGCATCGATCGCCTCTCCCTGGTCCCGGCGGGAGTCACGGCCTGGACACTGCTGGAATATCTGGTGCACCGAATTGTCTTCCACCGTTATTCCGTGGGCCGACGCCTTCATCGGCTGCATCAGCTGCATCATGCCCATCCGAACGATCCGGACGCGGAAAGATCCAGCCTCAGCACGCCGCTCATTGCATTCCCGATCGGGCTTCTGCTGATTGTCACCGCGGGAGTGGAAGACGGGTCGGCGATTTTCGCCGGGCTGCTGCTGGGGTATCTGGCTTTCATCCTTGTCCATTTTGCCGTGCACCGCTGGCCGATCGAGCCAAACTCCTGGCTCTATTCGGCAAAGATACGGCACCTCACCCATCATCGCTTCGAGAACTGCAATTACGGCGTGACGACGATATTTTGGGACATCGTTTTTCGCACCAATGCGCGGATCATCGGCCAACGCATACGTTCCGGAACTGGATAAGGGGGCTCGATCGGATCCCGCTAAGCCCCCGCCTTGCCGCCCTTGCCGCGCCCGCTCTTCTCACCGGCGCGGCGCAAGGCTTCGGCGAGCGCCCCGTCGCCCGACGCTTCTTGCGGCTTGCGCGGCGCCTTCGATGTCGTCGACGCGCGGGAATTGTCGCGCGTTGCGCCTTGCGCCGGACGCCCGCCCTTGGCCGCGGTTTCGTCGTCAAGACGCAGCGTCAGCGCGATGCGCTTGCGGGCGACCTCGACCTCCAGCACCTTCACCTTGACGATGTCGCCCGACTTCACGACCTCGCGCGGATCCTTGATGAAGGTCTTTGACATCGCCGAGATGTGCACCAGCCCGTCCTGATGCACGCCGATATCGACGAAAGCGCCGAATGCCGCGACGTTGGTGACCGTGCCTTCGAGAATCATGCCGCGCCTGAGATCCTTCAGCGTCTCGACGCCCTCCTTGAGCACCGCGGCCCGGAAGGCCGGACGCGGATCGCGGCCGGGCTTTTCCAGTTCGCGCAGGATATCGCTCACCGTCGGCAGGCCGAAGGTGTCGTCCACAAAGGCCTGCGGCTGCAACTGGCGCACGATCTCGGCGTTGCCGATCAGCGCCTTGATGTCGCTCCTGGTGGCGGCGAGAATCCGCCGCACCACCGGATAGGCTTCCGGATGCACGCCGGAAGCATCGAGCGGGTCCTCGCCATTATTGATGCGCAGGAATCCGGCGCATTGCTCGAACGCTTTCGGCCCCAGCCGCGGCACTTCCTTCAACGCCTTGCGTGATCGGAACGGACCATTGGCGTCGCGATGCTGCACGATGCCTTGCGCCAGCCCCGCGCCGATGCCGGACACCCGCGCCAGCAGCGGTGCGGAAGCGGTGTTGGCGTCGACCCCGACCGCGTTGACGCAGTCTTCCACGACGGCATCGAGCGAGCGCGCCAGCTTGGTCTCGCCAAGATCATGCTGGTATTGGCCGACGCCGATCGCCTTCGGATCAATCTTGACCAGTTCGGCCAGTGGATCCTGCAGCCGCCGCGCAATCGACACCGCGCCGCGCAAGGTGACGTCGAGTTCGGGCAACTCCTCGGAGGCAAAGGCCGAGGCCGAATAGACCGAGGCGCCGGCTTCAGAGACCACGATCTTCGACATTTTCAGGTCCGGCAGCAGATTGACCAGGTCCGTCGCCAGCCTGTCGGTCTCGCGCGAGGCGGTGCCGTTGCCGATCGCGATCAGCTCGACGCGATGCGCGAGCGCCAGTTTTTCCAGCGTCGCCAGCGCCTCGTCCCGGCGCTTCTGCGGTTCGTGCGGATAGATCGTCGTGGTGGCCACCACCTTGCCGGTGGCATCGACGATGGCGACCTTGACGCCGGAGCGGTAGCCGGGATCGAGGCCCATGGTAACGCGCGCCCCGGCCGGCGCCGCCAGCAGCAAGTCGCGCAGGTTCGATGCGAACACGCGCACGGCTTCGGTTTCAGCCGCCGTCCACAGCCGCATCCGCAGGTCGATGTTGAGATGCAGCTGAATTTTGGTGCGCCAGGCCCACCGCGCGGTTTCCACCAGCCAGTGGTCGCCGGGGCGGCCCTGATCGGAAATCGCAAAGCGCTGCATGATCTTCAGCTCGTAAGAGCTGGCAGTGCTGGCGACCGCGGCCGGCGCTTCCGGCTCGAGCTGCAGCTCGAGGATCTCTTCCTTCTCGCCGCGGAACATCGCCAGAATGCGGTGCGACGGCAGCTTGTGCAGCGGCTCGCCGAAGTCGAAATAATCCTTGAACTTCTCGCCTTCGGTCTTCTTGCCGCGGCGCACGGTGGACGCCAACCGCCCGTTCGACCACATCTGCTCGCGCAAGCTCCCGATCAGGTCGGCGTCTTCGGCGAAACGCTCCACCAAAATCGCGCGCGCGCCCTCGAGCGCCACGGCAGTATTGGCCACCTCCTTTTCGGCATCGACGAACGGCGCGGCTACGACCAGCGGATCGTTCTGCGGCTGGGTCAGCAGCAGCTCCGACAGCGGCTCGAGCCCGGCCTCTTTCGCGATCTCGGCCTTGGTGCGGCGCTTCGGCTTGAACGGCAGATAGATATCCTCCAGGCGCCCCTTGCTGTCGGCCGCCAGAATCGCCGCCTCCAGCGCCGCATCGAGCTTGCCCTGCTCGCGGACCGAATTGAGAATGGCGGTGCGACGCTCTTCGAGCTCGCGCAGGTAATTCAGGCGCTCTTCCAGCATGCGCAGTTGCGCGTCGTCGAGCCCGCCGGTGACTTCCTTGCGGTATCGGGCGACAAACGGCACCGTGGCGCCGCCGTCGAGCAGCACCACCGTCGCCTCGACCTGCTGCTCCCGCACGCCAAGTTCCTGGGCAATCTGCCGATGAATGTCTGCCACGCCGGATCTTTCCAAAAGCGATCGCGGCGGCCGGATCGCCGGCCGCGGAGACGCCGCTTATGGACCATCCCCGGTCGATTCAGCAACCCGGCAAAAGAAAAATTGATCTGTGGATCAAGGTCGTTCGATGGCCGGGATAATTCCTGCGTGAGACAGGGTCGCGGACGCCGGCTCCGGAGTGTGTTGCGACGGCATCCGAAAACCTTCGCAACGACCGACACGCACGCGCGCTCATGTTCGCCGTGCTGCTGCAAGCCACCTACCGCTTCCACGCTAGTCGGCGAGACCGAGCGCCAGTGCCAAAACCCCCACCAGAACAAGGCTGACGGCCCAGGACGTATCCAGATTGAACCAGCTCCGCGATACGAATTTGAGACCAAGATAATGGTAAACCAGCAAGGCCGAACATCCGCCGGCAGCGATCATCGCGGTGGCGTGGACGAAGGCGACCAGCACGGCCATACCGAGATTGGCATTCATGAGCGTCGCGGCTGCCTCGTGGCCTTTGTCGAGGCTGGC
Organism: Bradyrhizobium sp.; assembly: GCF_049691595.1. Classification (GTDB taxonomy): domain Bacteria; phylum Pseudomonadota; class Alphaproteobacteria; order Rhizobiales; family Xanthobacteraceae; genus Bradyrhizobium. The sequence goes on along the minus strand of NZ_JBAVNZ010000457.1, from coordinate 4,709 downwards.
TTCCCGGCAGAGGCCGAGATAGATCGGCACGAGCATCAATCCCGCGCCATGGGCGATGGCCACGGCGAAGGACCAAAGCCCCAGTTGCGTTGGCCTGATCCGCGCCAATGCCCGCGGATGGCGTCGGTCGACAAGCCGGAAGATACCGAACCCGATGACGAGGAGGCTGGCGCCGATCTGTATCTGGCGCTGCCATTCGACGAGGGCAACCAGCAGCGCGAAGGGAAGGATCACCAAAAGCATCGCGAGCAGATGGCCGACCGCCAGCGGCCAAAGCGCGGCCAACAAGGCCCGCGAGCTTTTTTCCATCAATCCAGCCGAAACGGCGAGCGGCCACCCCATTCCCGGATTTACGCCGTGGTAGAGGCCGCTCGCGATCACAGCCAGCCAGAGCCAGACAGGGGTCCAATCCGCGCCGCTCAAATTCAAGCCGACGGATAGCAGAACGAATCCGTCGAACAGTCGCCGCCGTCGAGCCTGATCTGATGCGCCCGATATCCGTCGGGGAAGTTGACCCAGTAGTCTTTTGCCAGTTCGAGCCCGCCACCCGGCTTTGCAATGGCCATCACCTCGGCGCCCGGGATTCCGTCGGGATAGAACTGGTCGTCCCAGGTCGAGTAGAGCGAGTTGGTCCAATAGACGCGCTTGCCATCGCGGCTGATCTCGACCATCTGCGGCCCGCCCGCATAGGCATTGCCGTTCGGGTGCGGCGTGCGGCGGACAATGCCGCCGATATGGACCGATCCGGCAAGCTTCGGCTTTCTCGGATCGCTGACATCGTATTGACGCATCTCGCCGGTGCCCCAGCAGGCGACGTAGAGAAACCTGTCATCCATCGACAGGTCGATGTCGGTGACCAGCGGCGGCACGGCGCCAAAACCCTGCAGCAGCGGCGGCAGCTGGTCCTTCGGCGCAGGCTCGGGCGGGATCGTCGCCGTCTTCTCGATGTGAAACTTGCCACCCTCGCGCCACCAGGTCCAGATCGAGCCTTCGAGGTTGGTGGTGTCGACCACGACGCCCAAAAAACCGTACTCGCGGACGGGGTCATGGGCGGGCCGCACTTCGAGCGCCATTTGATGGTTGGCGCCGAGATCGATGGTCTGGACGTTGCGTCGGGCCCGCAGATCCCAGAAGTGGATCTGATGGCCATACTTGTTCGAAAGCAGATCCTCCGGCACGATCCCATTCTCGAACTGCGGCGGCAACGCCCACTCGCTCGTTACCATGTAATCGCGCGGCAGGTTCCACCAGAAGTCATAATGCAGTTTCTGGGGACCGCGATCGATCTCCCAGCGTCCGAGGACATCGAATGTCTCGCAATCCATGATGAAGACGCCGGGCGGTCCATCGGTACCATCCTTGCCGCCGCCGCCGAGCGTGCTGACGTAAATGCCTTCCGGCCCGCAATGGACCGTATGGGGCCGCGAGTAACCGGTCTTTCGAAAGATTTCCTCGGGCTCGATGATCTTGTGAATCCTGGCTTTGGTCGGGTCCGGTTTGGTGTCCACGATGTAAATTCGAGAGGACCGGATGCCGGGGATGATGAGGTAGCGCCGCTCGAGGAAAGCGTGCCCGGTGAGCGGCGACAGCGACGACGAGCAGGCGTTCCAGCCGAAATGATGAAACTCGTCCCCCTTGTTGGGCATCGTCACGGTATGGACCACCTGACTGTATGTCGGGGAGCCGGGCTTGACGTCGATCACCGCGAGCGCGTCGGGTTTTGAAAAATCCGGGCTCAGCAGCAAGGTGTAGGCGAAGCTCTCGGGCGGAGCTTCCATGGCAAGCTTCGGCGATGCATAAAACGTCGGATCGGGCCTTATCGACATCGTACTGCCTCCCTGTTTGCGTGGACGATCCCTCAAAGTCGTATTTTGACCTATTTCCGGATATTGACCTGGCCCGAACGTAACCCGTTATGCCTTGACGGACGAGACCTGGTTTGCCGGTTTTTCTGAACGGCTTTTCGACCGGATGTTCATGAGCCCGCTGCCGCAAGGCAACACAGCCGCTCACACCACCGCCGTCACCGGCTGCGGACGCCGAAAGCCATCGGGCAACCCGCAGCACCGTCGTCGAATTAGAAAACCGCGGGCCGCTGCCATTCCATTACAACAAACCACGGCGCTCTCCGATGGTTTTCCTGGCGCGATGCCTCGCCAGACACCGGTTCGGGCTCTGCGAAAAATGCCAGGTGCAGATCGCGTTCAAGAAAGGCCGCCATATAGGCCGAGAGGGGCCGGTGCCAATTTTCAATGCGAACGCCCGCCCACTCCAAGCGAAATGGAAATTCATCGAGGTATCGATCGACCGGAAAATGAAGGCGGTTTCCCTCTTGATCCTTGATCCAGCCTTGTGCGGCGCAAGCAGACGTAAAGCTGGTGAGGTTTGCGATCAGCAACGATCCCCCGGGTTTCAGGACCCGGGCCATTTCGCCGATTGCCGTTCGGAAATCCACGATATCGACCAGCGTGAGATAGCTGACGACCAGATCGAACGTGTCCGCCTCGAATTCAAGCTGCTCGGCAACGCCGAGCCGATAGTCGCCGGACGGGTCGCGTTGCCGTGCCACCTCGACAAGCCGTTGCGTCGGGTCGATGCCTGTCGCAGCCACACCGGCGGCCTTTAGCATCCTGCAAAAGCGTCCCTCGCCGCAGCCGACATCCAACGCACGCGCGAACTGCCCCAAGGCCACACGGCGAAGCATGACTGGATCGAGCACGTGTTCCCGCCCCCAATCCCCTCGCTCGCCCATGGACGCGATCCAGGCTTGCGCTGACTGCTCCCAGCCGTTGTTCATGACGAGAGACCCATGCGAATGACGATCGGCGCCGGATGGAAGCTCGCAGGCAGCTTGTTGGCGGTTCACACCACTTCCGTCACCGGCTGCAGGTCGATCGCAAATGTTTCCAGAAACTTCGAGGTCATGATGTAGAAGCCGACCGAGAGCTGCAGCTCGACCAGCGCGCCCGGCGTCAGTTTTGACGCAATGGCGTTGAAGGTCGCATCCGTCGGCTTGCGCAGCTTGACGATTTCGTCGGTGAAGGCGAGCGCTGCGCGCTGGACCTCGTTGAAGCATGTGGCCGACTGCCAGTTGTCCAGTGCCTCGTTCTGCGAGTCGGTGACGCCGACCCCTTTGCCGATCCGCTTGTGGGCAACGATCTCATACGGCGCCTCGCACAGAATCCCGGTGCGGGTGATGGCGAGTTCGCGCACGACAGGATCGAGTTCGCCCTTGTGACGGATCGCGCCGCCAAGCCGGCAATATTGCTCGAAATAGCTCGGCGAATGCGCCATCATCCGAAAGATGTTGGCGTTGCGGTTCTTGCCGAGGATTTCGCGGGTGCGCTCGCTGGCTTTCGCGGGATCGCTGTAGTCGATACGGGCCATATTCCACCCCGGGCGTTTTCCGATTTTGACGGCGGGGATCATGCCCTGCGGCCCGCACCGGATCAACCGCGGCGTCGGGCAGAGAGGTCGGCCGGAATAACTCACGGCCCCGTGTGTTTTAGCGAGCAGGCCGATCTGCCACACTCCGCCCGCACGACCATCCGTGGGGAAAGCCATGATTCGCACCGTCGCGCTGATCCTCTCGCTGTTGTTTGCCCTCTCGGCGCGCGCCGCGCCGATCGATAACAGCGACGGCTTTTGGAGCGAGTGGAACGACGCCACGTTTGCGAAGGCGGCCCGCGAGAAGAAATTCGTGATCGTGTCGCTGCAATCCTGGTGGTGCCGGTGGTGCCATGTGATGAACCGCGAGACCTGGGCCAATCCGGACGTGCGCGGCATCCTGAAGGACAAGTTCATCCCGGTTTATGTCGATCAGGACAGCCGGCCGGATATCTCGCAGCGCTATGAGCGCTGGGGCTGGCCCGCCACCATCATCTTCGGGCCCGACGGCGCCGAGATCGCCAAGCTCCGCGGCTTCTACTCGCCGCAATTTTTCATGCCGATCCTGACCGCCACGATCGAGGACCCCTCGCCGGTGGTTTATCCCGATGCCGGCGGGGCGGAGCGCGAGCGCGTGCTGGCGACCGGGCTCGCCGACGCACAGCGCGAGGAAATCCTGAGCTTCATCGATCAGGCCTGGGACGACGAGCACGGCGGCTGGAGCCGGTCCAAATTCGTCGACGGTCCGATGCTGACCTGGGTCCTGCAGCGCGCACGGCAGGGCGACGCGAAGAACGAGGCGCGGATCAGGAAGGTTTTGACCCTGATGGCCGAGACCATGGTCGACAGGACCACCGGCGCGATGGATCAGGTCAACCTCAAGCCGGACTGGTCGGAGCCGGCCCATGAGTTTCCGATGTTCGCGCAGGAGGCCGGGCTTGCCGCCTTCGCACGGGCCGCCGTCATGTTCGGCGATCCCGTCTATCGGCAGGCCGCGGATCGCATCTTTGGTTTTCTCAAGAACACGATGGCCGCCCCGGGCGGCGGCTTCTACGCCTCATACGGCATGAGCGAGGGCGAGCCCGGCGTCGACCGCAGGCTGTATGCCCGCGAGACCGCGCAGGCGATCGCCGGCCTGCTCGCCTATTGCGATGCCACCGGCGTCACGCAGGCGCGTGACCTCGCGGCCGATGCGGCGCGCTGGGCGCTCGCCAACCGCGCCTTGCCCGGCGGCGGCTTCCGCCACGCCGAACAGGACAAGGGCGGTCCCTATCTCGCCGACAATGTCGAGATGGCGAAGGCGCTGCTGGCGCTGCATCGCT
>NZ_JBAVNZ010000456.1:0-8623 GCF_049691595.1 Bradyrhizobium sp. | reverse complement strand
GGCACAACGAATATAATGTCGGCACCCTGCAGCGGCCCGGCCTGCAGCCCTTCACCTCGCCCGAGGACGCCGTCGAGAAGACCGCGGGCGGCGAAGGCGCCGCCTCCACCATCGGCACCCCGGACGATCTGGTCAAAACCATCAAGAACCTGATGGAGGTCTCCGGCGGCGTCGGCACCATCGTCGGCTTCGTGCATGACTGGGCCAATCCGGAAAATACCCGCCGCAGCTGGGACATGGTGGCGCGCTACGTGATTCCTGAGATCAACGGCTACGTGACCAAACTGCGCGAGTCGCAAAAATTCGTGATCGAGAACCGCGCGATCTTCGAGCGCGCGGGACAAGCGGTGATGGCCAAGATCATGGAGAACGAAAAGGCCGCCGCGGCGCTTTCGCTCACCGGCCCCGGACGGGTAGCGATCCCGACCATCAATGCGCCGGACCTGCAGAAGGAAGCGGCGAAACGCAAGGCGTGAAACCCGCGGCGCGAAAATTATCCGCGCCGCCTCATTCGATCACCTCATCGGCGCGGGCGAGCAGCGTCGGCGGTACCTCGACCCCCAGCCCTTTCGCGGTCTTGAGATTAATGAGCAGCTCGAATTTCGTCGGTCCCTGCACGGGAAGATCTTCCGGCTTGTCACCTCGGAGTATCCGATCGACATAGCCCGCGGCCTGTCGGAACAGTTCGGGGATATTGATGCCATATGAAATCAGCCCTCCTTCGACGACAAAGCTGCGCAGGGCATAGACGGCGGGAAGGCGATAGCCACCGGCCAACTCGACGATCAGTTTGCGGTGTCCGAGGATGGTCGGATCGGGCGGAACAACGAAACCGCTGTTCGGAGTCCTGGCGACCATCTCCGTGGCAGCCCTGACCTCCTCCGCCGTAAGAACCGGAGCAGCAACTACTTCCAGCCCAAATTTTTTCGCAACCCCGGCAGCAGCGCGGGAGAGAAGTACCGAACCCGAATTACCGGGGTTGAAAAGAACTGCTACGCGTGTCACGTGCGGTGCGATCTCCTTGAGCAATTCGAGCCACTTCGGTCCGAGCGAGGGCTCAACGGTACTGAAGCCGGTCATGTTGGCGCCGGGATGCGCAAGGCTTTGAACGAAGCCTTCGGCGACCGGGTCGCTCGACCCGATGAAGACAATTGGCATTGTCCGAGAAACAGATTGCGCCGCCCGGCCTGCCTGATCGCCATTTGCAAGGATCACCTCGGGTGCGAATTTCATCATGTCGGATGCCGTAGACCGCGCCCATTCGATATCGCCCACACCCCAGCGAAAATCGACCAGAAGATTGGTCCCAATCGACCAGCCTCTCGCCTCGAGGCCTTCCCGAAAAGCCCGCGCCCTAAGCTGCCCTTCCTTGTCGCTTTCCACAAACTGCATCAGGACGCCAACGCGTCGCATCCGGTCGGGCTGCTGCGCGCTTGCCGCAAACGGCAAGCTTGCGGTTACGCCAAGCCCGGCGATGAAGGCGCGCCGTCTCATTCGATCACTTCGTCGGAGCCGGTGAGCAGGGCTAGGGGAATACTGAGCCCGAGCGATTTGGCGGTCTTCAGGTTGATCGCCAGATGGAATTTCGTCGGCTGCATGACCGGCAGATCGGCCGGCCGCTCGCCCTTCAGGATGCGGCTGCAGTAAACGCCGGAAGCGCGATAGGAATCGGTGATGCTGGTGCCGTAGCTGAGCAGGCCGCCGAGCGTAACATTTTCGCGCCAGCCGTAGCTTGCGGGGATGGCGTATTTGGCAGCGAGACCAACGATCGCAGCGCGACGGCTATCGAAGAATGGCTCGCCGGCCACGACAACGCCGCCGATCCTCAACCTCACAAGACTTTCGAATACGGCCTCAAGTTCCTGATCGGTGCTCGCTTTCACAACATGCAGTTCGACACCGAGTGCCATCGCGGCGTTTTGCGCATCTCTCACCTCGGATTGAGCGCTCGGATTAGCCGGGTTCACGAGATGGGCGAGCTTCGCCGACGGAACCAACTCATGCAGGAGGCCAAGACGCTTGGCGCTCAGCGCGGCGTTGAACAGGCCCATGCCCGTGACGTTGCCGCCGGGCCGGCTCAGGCTTTCCACCAGACCGAGGCCGACCGGATCGTCCGCAGCGGAAAACACCACTGGAATTGTCGTGGTAGCCCGCTTTGCCGCCAGTGCCGCCGGCGGGCCACCCGCTGACAAAATCACCGCGACCCGCAAACCAACCAGTTCGGCGGCGAGCGCGGGCAACCGTTCGTAATGGCCTTCGGCCCAGCGATGTTCGATCGCCACGTTCTGGCCGACGACATAGCCGGTGTCTGACAACCCTGCGCGAAACGCGGCGACGACAGCTTCGGATTCGCTCGGCGATCTGCTGCTGAGAAATCCGATAACCGGCAATGCCTGTGGCTGCGCCCGCGCCGTCAGCGGCCAGGCCGACGCGGCACCGAGCCCCGCAATGAATTGGCGACGTTTCATGCAAATCCCTGATTTTCTCCAATTGAGGGAACACCGCCGGCGGTAAGATTATTTCCCGTAAGTTTCTGCACGGTGCCCTTCTGTTGTTATAGGCTGGTTTAGCATGGCCTCTCGTCTTTGTGGCGCGATTCGGATCATCCCGGCGCTCGATCCCGCGGATGAGCCTTTGCACCGGAGAAACAACGAGTTAATTAGAAATCCGAGAGGCGATAGCGACCAGATGGAGCAGTGGCGATGTCGACACAGAGTGTGGCTTCCCCCGCGATCACCTTCACGCCGCCCAAGCGCAATTCGCTCACGCATATTCCGGGCGAGGAAGGCTGGCCGCTGATCGGCAAGACGCTCGAGGTGCTGGCCGACCCCAAGGGGCAGGTCGAGCGGATGCATGCCAAATACGGTCCGGTCTACCGCAGCCATCTGTTCGGCGAGACGAGCCTCAGCCTGCTCGGCCCCGAGGCCAACGAGCTGGTGCTGTTCGACCAGGCCAGGCAGTTTTCGTCGACCCATGGCTGGGGCCGGATTCTCGGCCTGCTGTTTCCACGCGGTTTGATGCTGCTCGATTTCGAGGAGCACCGTCTGCACCGGCGCGCGCTCTCGGTGGCGTTCAAGTCCGGGCCGATGAAATCCTATCTCGCGGCGCTCGACACCGGCATCGCGGCACGCGTGGCGCAATGGAAGGCACAGCCCGGACCGATGCTGTTCTACCCGGCGATGAAGCAGCTCACGCTCGATCTCGCCGCGACATCGTTTCTTGGCGCCGACATCGGCCCCGAGGTGGACGAGATCACCCGCGCCTTCGTCGACATGGTGGCGGCCTCGGTCGCGGTGATCCGCAAACCGCTGCCCGGCACCGCGATGGCGCGCGGCGTCAACGGGCGAAAGCGCATCGTGGCCTATTTCTCGCAACAGATTCCACTCCGTCGCGCCCGCGGCGGCGGCGAAGATCTGTTCTCCCAGCTCTGCCATGCCACCCATGAGGACGGCGCGCTGCTCTCGATCCAGGACATCGTCGATCACATGAGTTTCCTGATGATGGCGGCGCACGACACGCTGACCTCGTCCTTGACCTCCTTCATCGGCGCGCTGGCCGCGCACCCGGAATGGCAGCGCAGACTGCGCGATGAAGTCAACGGGCTCGGCGTCGCCGCCGGCCAACCCACGAGCTTCGACAATCTCGAAGCGATGCCGCTGTCGGAGATGGCGTTCAAGGAGGCGATGCGGCTGAAGCCGCCGGTGCCGTCGATCCCGCGCCGCGCCATTCGCGATCTTACCTTCAAGGGCTTTGCGATCCCGGCCGGCACCATGGTTGGCGTCAATCCGCTGTTCACCCACCACATGCCGGATATCTGGCCCGAGCCTGAGAAATTCGATCCGATGCGCTTCACCGACGCGGCGCAGCGCGACCGCCATCGCTTCGCCTGGGTGCCGTTCGGCGGCGGCGCGCATATGTGTCTCGGGTTGCACTTCGCCTATATGCAGGCGAAATGTTTTTCACGGCATTTCCTGCAGAATCTCAGCGTCTCGCTGCAGCCCGGCTACACGCCGGACTGGCAGATCTGGCCGATCCCGAAACCAAAGGATGGATTGCGGGTGACGCTGAAGCCGGTGTGAGGCGAACTGCGCAGGGTGGCACGCTTGCGCTTTTACCCAGCCCACGATCCGCATCTATTCGACAAACGTCGTGAGCTGTGCGCCCTCATCCGCCTGATGTGGTGAACATGACTTTCTGCTATCCCGCGCGCTGATCGAACGCCTTGCGCAACGCCACATAGCCCTGCTGCTGCTGGGTCCAGTTGCGGCCGCCGGTGATCGCGCCGTCGACCACCAGATCGTGGCCGTTGATGAAGCTGGATTCGTCGCTGGCGAGAAACACCGCGGCATGGGCGATATCCTCAGGGAGTCCCGCGCGCGGGATCGGCTGCGCGGTCTTGTAGACCTCGCGCATCACGGCCGGAGTTTTTTCCGCGGCCTCGACCGACAGCCCCAGCGCCTTGCCGATAATGCCGGTGGCGATCGCGCCCGGCGAAATCGAGTTGACGCGGATATTGGCCTCGCCGAGCTCCATTGCCGCGCATTTGGTAAGGTGGATCACCGCCGCCTTCGCCGCGCCATAGACCATCGACGATGAAAAGCCGGCGAGCCGTCCCGCGATGCTGCCGTTGTTGATGATGCTGCCAGAGCCCTGCTTTCGCATGTAAGGCGCGGCGTGTTTCATGCCGAGCATGACGCTGCGCACCAGCGTTGCCATCGCCGCGTCAAAGCGATCGACCTCGAGCCCCTCGATGCCGCCGGTCTGCGCCGGCCCGCCGGCATTGTTGAACAGGCAATCGATTCCGCCGAACCGGTCGACCGCCAGCGCGATCAGCGCCCGCATCTGCTCCTCGACCGTGACATCGGTCTGGCGGAAGACGCAGTGGGAGCCGAGCTTTTTCGCCAGCGCCTCGCCCTCCGGAACGCGGCGTCCGGCGATGACGATCTTGGCGCCTTCGGCGACGAAGATTTCCGCGGTACGCAATCCAATGCCGCTGGTCGCGCCGGTGATCACCGCGACCTTGCCGTCCAGCCGTCCCATGTCGTCATCCCCATTTGATCTTTTTGCATCGGCCGATGTTGGCAGATGGCCAATATTCCCGCCCGCCCGGAACAACGCAAGCGAGCTTTGTTCCATGCAAGCTCGCCCGGTGACCACCACTGGAGGCTGTAAAATGGCGGCTTTCCCACCTGTTCGGCCTTATTTTGGATTCGCTGATCACGTGAAGTGACAACCCTCATGATGAAATTGATCAACGAATTCAGGCGCGGCTGGCAGGGGCTCTCCCAGCCCACGGCCACATTCAGCGTCGGATTCGCCCTCGTCTGTCTCGTTTTGGCCACCATGGCGCGGTGGGGACTGGCCCAGATCAGGCCCGACGTCTTCTTCACGCCGTATTTTCCGGCCGTGTTCTTTGCCACCGCGTTCGGCGGCTTACGGATCGGGATATTGACCGCGATCGCCGGAGGCGCGCTCGGGATCACCGTCAATTTCAGCAACGCCACGGCTGATGCCGCCCGGTTCGCGCTGCTGGCGATCTACTGGGCGGTCTGCGGCATCGTGATATGGGGGGTCGAGCATTACCGGACGCTCGTCGCGCAGCAGCGCCAGATTTCGAGACGCCTGCTGCAGGAAGAGGAGTACCGAAAGCTCGTCGTCGACGAGCTGCAGCACCGGCTGAAAAACAAGCTATCGACGATTCATGCCGTCCTGCATCTGGTGCTGCAGGATCAGCCGCAGATCTGGAACCGGATCGATCCCCGCCTGCGTGCGCTGGCGGCGACCGACGATCTGATCGCGCGCGCGGACGGCAGCGGTTCCGATATCACGGATTTGCTGCGCTCCGAACTCGAGCCTTACGGCCATGTGCGGTTTAGCCTGAACGGCGATCCGTTGTTTCTACCCGCCAAACTGGCGGTGAGTCTCGCCCTGATCTTCCACGAACTGGCGACCAATGCCGGCAAATACGGCGCGTTCTCTTCCGCGCGCGGGCTGCTGCAGGTGTCATGGTCGGTGTCGGGCGATCGGCTCAACATCATCTGGGATGAGACCGAAGGGCCGACAATCGAAACCATCGGGCAAGCGGGCTTTGGCACCAAGCTGTTTGGATCGGCGCTCCGGCCGTTCGATGGCAAGACCGAGATCAGCTATTTTAAGAGCGGTATTCACTGCACGATGCAGTGCCGAATTCCCGCGAGTTGAGGATGCCAGCGGCTTCAGCCCGCAACGCACCAGCACCATCCCGCGCCTTCGACCGTCTTTCTGCTCCGGCTTGCTATCGCCTCGCGCGCCGAAGGCGTATAAACAGTCCTGGATGAATTGGCGCGAACGTCTGCCGTTCCAACATCGAAGTCATCGCATGCCGCCTGTTTCGATCCTGCTGAACATCCTCTGGCTGCTGCTCGGCGGCGTATGGATGGCGTTCGGCTGGGTGGTCGCGGCCGTGATCATGGCCATCACCATCATCGGCCTGCCATGGGCCCGCGCCGCGTTCAATATCGCGGCGTATACGCTGCTGCCGTTCGGCCGGAAGGCGGTGCGCCGCGACAGCCTGACCGGCCAATCCGATATCGGCACCGGCCCGCTCGGCGTGATCGGCAATTTGATCTGGTTGATCCTCGCGGGCTGGTGGCTGGCGCTCGGCCACGTCGTCACGGCGGTCGTTCTCGCCGTCACCATCATCGGCATCCCCTTCGCCTGGGCGCATCTCAAACTCGCCGGCATCGCGCTGTGGCCGATCGGCAAGGCGATCGTTCCGGCCTAGAGCTTGAGGCAATACGACCGCATCCCTTTCAACTAATGGTGTCCTTGCAGCGATGCCATTCCCGGAAAGGCCCACCGGCCAGCCCCTGGCGCGACAGCGCCAGATACTCGCTCTGCAGGATGATATTGACGAACTCTCCCGCACCCTCTTCACCGGCCGGAACCACGTAGTCGAACGCATGGCGGCTGTAATTGCCCGAAATCTGCTTGCCGCCCGGTGTCGTGATTTGCTCGGCGCGGATCGACATTCGCTTGCCGTCGGTGGAGCACCAGTCCCCGTCAATGGCGTCGGCGCGAGCGACATCGGCTTGCAGCCAAATTCCAGCTGCGACCAGAAACATCAGCGAGCGGTTCGACATTGATTCCTCCTTCGATTGGCGCGGGTCAGGCCGCCCACCGGCCGCGATTGGTCGCGGCGAGGATCGGACGGACCAGCCGCCCGAAGCGCTCGGCCTCCTCGTCGTGCAGATAGCCAGACAGGCAGAACGAATGGCAGCCGGCATCGATGAATTGCTGCAGCGTTTCCGCGCATTGGGCGGGGTTGCCGACCACCGCGATGCCGGCGCCCGGACGGACCCGGGTGATGCCGGTCCACAGATGCGGCAGCAGCAGGTCGCCATGCTCGCGGGCGAGCTGCTGCACGCGCCGGTTGGCCTCGGAGCGGTTGTAGAGCGTCTGCATCTCCTGCTTCTGCCGTTCGGTGGCGTGGCGCACCAGAAGATCCGCGGCCTCCCACGCATCGCTCTCATCTTCGCGGCAGATCACCTGCAGGCGCATGCCAAAACCGATGTCGTTTTCGCGGCCGTGCGCCTGCGCCATGCCCCTGATCTCGGCGATGTTTTGCGCGATGCGCTCCGGCAGATCGCCCCAGAACAGATGCACGTCGGAATGTCTGGCGGATAGTTCCCAGGCCTGCCGCGAGCCGCCGCCGAGATAGAATCTCGGGAACGGCTGCTGCCGCGGCCGCGGCCGGATATGGGCGCCGGACAATGTGTGGAATTTGCCCTGGAAGTGCAGCGGTCCCCGCGTGGTCCACAGCGCCTTCAGGATCGTGACCTCCTCCTCCATCAGCACGTAGCGCTCTTCCTTGGCGTGGCGCACGCCCTCAGCCTCGACCTCGCTCTCGTTCTGGCCGGCGATCAGATTGATGCAGATGCGTCCACCCGACATCTGGTCGAAGGTCGAGATCATTTTTGCCAGCAGCACCGGATTGATGTAGCCGGGCCGGGCGGCGATCAGCGGCCTGATTTTCGAGGAGCGCGCCGCCATGAACGCGCCCGTGATCCACGCCTCCCAGCAAGTCGACCCGACCGGGATCAGCAGATACTCGAAGCCCGCGGCTTCGGCGGCCCGCACCACCCGGTCGCAGAGTTCCGACGATCCCGGCACCTGGGCCTCGGCCAGGCCATAGGCCGTGGTGTCGCCATGCGTGGGCAGATACCAGCCAAATTCCAGCGGGCGCATGCAGGTTTCTCCCCTGGGGCGCGGTCTTGCCGCGCGGTTTCGTCAGGAAAGGCAGTTTACAGACTGCGGCAAGCCGGACAATCGGGACCAGGGCCGTTGCCGATACCAGGCCAATCGGTTAAATGAGCCCGACGCACCCGTAGCTCAGCTGGATAGAGCGTTGCCCTCCGAAGGCAAAGGTCACACGTTCGAATCGTGTCGGGTGCGCCAGTGCTCATTGTCAGCAAAGCCGTGATTTTGCCTTCGGATGGCAACACAGGAGCCGCCCCGTGACCGTAGCGGGAGCACCGGACAACCCCCTTGGCGCGGAGCCAGATTGGAGAGTCGCGAACCGGCTATGTCCGCTCGGGATCGAGATGAGCGGCGCCAAGAGTGGCTACGCCGACCGGCGTGGTCG
>NZ_JBAVNZ010000455.1:0-6949 GCF_049691595.1 Bradyrhizobium sp. | reverse complement strand
GACTACGACCGCGGCAGTCGCGCCCGCCGATGCCGCGGCCGCTGCTCCGCCTGCTGCGACCCCGCCCGCTTCCCAACTTCAACCCGATCCCGTGCCCGCCGCGAAGCCTGTCCCTGCACCTGCAGTGGCTGCGGTCCCGCCGTCACCGCCGCCAGCGCCAAAGCCGTCGGTTCAGACGGCCAATTCGCCGCTCGGCCTTTGGCTGACGGAAGAGAAGGAAGGCAAGGTCCGGATCGAGCCATGCGGCCCCAATCTTTGCGGCTATGCCGTCGACAAGAAGTCGAACGCGAACGGCGAGCAGGTTCTGATCAACATGAAGCCCGGCAAGGACCAATGGAGCGGCCGGATTCTCGATCCGAACACCGGCAGCAGCTATGATTCGACGATCGCGCTGAAAAGCTCCGACACCCTGCGCGTCCAGGGTTGCGCCTTCGGCGGGATGTTCTGCGGCGGCCAGACCTGGACGCGGATAAATTGATCGAGGCCACGCATCGCCGAACGTCTATCGGCGATGCTCGATCGAAGCTTGCCGACACGGTGTTCGCTCCGGGAAGGTGGACCAAACCCTCAATGTGACTCCAGTCACGGTTACTGCCGAACCGGTGTGAGACCGTGGTCGCGTCAGAACAAAGGGGAAGGTCATGGCACACTCTCGCAAGATCGCTCTCGTCGCTGGCGTGATGCTGCTTGCGGGATCGGCCATTGCCACGCCCGCGGCGGCCTCGACGTTCGACGGCTCGTGGAATGTTCAGATCGCATCGAACAACGCCGCCTGCCCCAGCGGCGCGACCGTCTTGATCGGGATCAGCAACGGCCAAATCGCGTCCAACAACGCCTCGGTCACGGCGTCGGGCCGCGTCGCCGACGCCGGCACCGTCAGCGTGACCCTGAGCAGCGGGTTGAAGCGCGCGGTCGGCGATGGGCGGCTCACCGCCGCCACGGGATCAGGTACCTGGCACGGCGCCATGTGCTCTGGTACCTGGACCGCCCAGCGGATCTAATGTGGATCGACCGTGTCCGGGCACGGCGCGCGGGAATGCGGCCTATCCGACCCTTGCGGAATATTCGGCGTCGGTGACCTTTTCCATCCAGGTCGCGTAACTCCCATCCAGCGCTTCCTGCATCGCGATATGGGTCATGCCATTGGTCGGGGAAGCGCCATGCCAGTGCTTCTCGCCCGGCGGGATCCAGACGACATCGCCGGGACGGATTTCCCTGACAGGTCCTCCCTTGGCCTGGACCCGGCCGACACCGGAGATGACGTACAGGGTCTGGCCGAGCGGATGCGAATGCCAGTTGGTGCGTGAGCCCGGCTCGAAGGAAACGCAGGTGGAAACCAGCCGCGCTGGCGCTTCCGTCGCGATGATCGGATCCTGCAGCACTGTGCCGGTGAAATAATCGGGCGGCGCTTTGCGCGTCGGCCGGGAGCCCGCGAGATGCAGATCCATTGGCTTGCCTTTCTTCTCTGAAGTTATCTTCTGGAAGCCGCGTAGCGCGCCTTGGTGTCGGCGTTCATGGGATAGAGGCCCGGGAGCGCCGCACCGTTGTTCACTTCATTGACGATCCAGGCCTCCATTCGTTCCTGCTCCGCACCTTCGGCCAGAATGAGGTCAAGAAAGGCCTGCGGGATCACCACCGCGCCGTCCTGGTCGGCGACGATGACGTCGTTCGGAAAAATCGCCACGCCGCCGCAGCCGATCGGTTCGCCCCAGCCGACGAAGGTCAGCCCCGCCACCGAAGGCGGCGCGGCAAAGCCGTCGCACCAGACCGGCAGGCCGGTGCCGAGCACGCCTTCGACGTCGCGCACGACGCCGTCGGTGACGAGCGCTGCGACCCCGCGCTTGACCATGCGCGCGCAGAGAATGTCGCCGAAGATGCCGGCATCGGTGACGCCCATGGCGTCGACCACGGCAATGCAGCCTGCCGGCATGGCTTCGATCGCGGTGCGGGTCGAGATCGGTGACGACCAGGATTCAGGTGTAGCCAGATCTTCGCGCGCGGGCACGAAGCGCAGCGTGAAGGCTGGTCCGACCAGCCGCGGCAGCCCGGGCCGCAGCGGCCTGGTGCCGCGCATCCATACGTTTCGCAGGCCCTTCTTGAGCAGAACCGTGGTGATGGTGCCGGTGGACACGCGGGACAGGGTCGCGATGGCTTCGGGGGTCAGGGACATCTGGTAAGCAGGCTCCGGTGGGGACGAAGTGGCGGGCGCATCTTGCGGGGCGCGGTCATCTCGTCAAGGGCGAGTGATAATGACGTTCAGCAGAGCTTATCGGCGATGTGCCGATTAATTTATTGAAGTTGTTGGATCATTCGCGCGAAGCGGATTCCACTTCGCAACAAAACAGGCTAGCTTGACGTGCGAAGAGCAATGAGGCCATGGCCGCGACCTTAGCCCCACCCCGCCTTTTGCCGAGTGGCGACAGCGCCATCACGGTGGAATTCAGCCGCAACATCGACGATGCCGCCAACCAGCGGGTATTGGCGCTCGACCGCGCCATGACGGCTGAGCCGGTGGCGGGCGTCACCGAGACCGTGCCGACCTATCGGTCGCTTCTGGTGCATTACGATCCCCTGCTGATTGGCTGCGAGGCGCTCGGCGACAAGCTGCTGGCGCTGGCGCAGCGGCCGGTCCCGGCAGCCGCAAGGACGCGGCGCTGGCGCATTCCCGTGGCCTATGGGGGTGAGCACGGAATCGACCTTGAGGACGTCGCACGGGCGCTGAAGACCACGCCCGACGATATCGTGGCACGGCATGTCGCCGGCGACTATCGCGTCGCCATGATCGGGTTTACGCCCGGCTGGTCCTATCTGAGCGGACTTGAAAAGTCGCTGCATCTGCCGCGGCGGCAGAATCCGCGCCTGCTGACCCCGGCCGGCACCATCTCGATCGGCGGCGTGCAGGCCGGCATCCAATGCCTCGCCGGTCCGAGCGGCTGGCACCTCCTGGGGCGGACGCCGGTCCGCACCTATCAGCTTCACCGCGATCCGATCTTCCTGCTGGAGCCCGGCGACCACGTCACCTTTGCGCCCATCGATGCCAGGACCTTTGCCGAGCAGGACCGCGCCGCGGCAGCCGGCGAGTTCATTGCGCAACTGATCCCCTCATGAGCAAGCTCGTCATTTCATCGATCGGTCCGGCCAGTTCGGTGCAGGACGGCGGTCGCCCCGGCTGCCAGCGTTACGGCCTGACGCCGAGCGGGGCGATGGACCGTCTGGCGCTGGCGGCGGCGAATACGCTGGTCGGAAACGCATTGTTTGCGGCAGGCATCGAGATCGGCCCGTTCGGCGCTATCTTCACGGCCCGCGGCGGCGCGGTTCGCGTCGCGCTTGCGGGAGCGTCCCGCAACGCCGATATCGCCGAACGCGCGGTTGCATTCGACACCTCGGTGACGCTTGCGGATGGCGAGACGCTGACGCTTGGTTTCGCGCGCGGCGGCTCGTTCAGCTATCTCGCGATCGAGGGCGGCGTTGCCGGCGAGCCTGTGTTCGGCAGTCTGGCGGTGAACGCCCGCGCCGGGCTCGGCAGCCCCTATCCGCGCCCTTTGCAAAGCGGAGATGAACTGCAAACGGCGACCACCGGCGGCGCGGCCGAGCGACGGATCGAATTGCCTGTCATGCCGGATGCGCCGATTCGCATCGTTTGGGGGCCGCAGGATGACGAATTCGCCGACGACAGCAAAAGAATATTCATCGACAGCGCGTGGAAGATCTCGGCGACCAGCGACCGCATGGGCTATCGCCTCGAAGGCCCTGTCATCAAGCATCTGCACGGCCACAACATCGTCTCCGACGGCACCGTGAACGGCAGCATCCAGGTGCCCGGCAACGGCCAGCCGATCGTGCTGATGCCGGACCGTGGCACCAGCGGCGGCTACCCCAAGATCGCAACCGTGATTTCCGCCGACTTCGGCCGCTTCGCGCAGATACCGGCCGGTCGCGCGTTTCGCTTCAAGGCCGTCAGCATGGCCGACGCCCAGGCGGAGGCGCGGAAATTTGCTGAGCTGCTGCGCACCCTGCCCGACCGGCTGCGCGGGTTAGAGAATTTCGATCCCAACATCGAGGCGCTCAGCGATGCTAATGTCGCAGGCCACGCCGTCAGCGCGGTCGATGCCGGGACATGGCAAATTCCGCCGCAAGCGACCAGCTGATCAAAGATCCATCCAGCCAAGCGGGTAAACGACATGACAACCATCGACCTCAACTGCGATCTCGGCGAAGGATTTGGCGCGTGGGAAATGGGTAACGACGCCGCCATGATCGAACTTGCGACCTCGGTGAATATCGCCTGCGGCTTCCATGCCGGCGATGCCGACATCATGCGCCATACGGTCGAGCTCGCGAAGGCCCGCGGCGTCAGTATCGGCGCGCACCCCGGCTATCGCGATCTGCACGGTTTTGGCCGCCGGCCGATGCCGGGCCTGAAATCGTCCGAGATCGAGAACCTCGTCGCCTACCAGATCGGCGCGTTGCAGGCGATCGCGACCGCGGCCGGCCACAAGGTCACCCATGTCAAGGCGCATGGCGCGCTCTCCAACGTCGCCTGCGAGGACGACATGACCGCCAGCGCGATCGCCGGTGCCATCAAGGCGGTCGATCCCAACCTGATCTTCGTGGTGCTCGCCAATTCGAAACTGGTGCGGGCCGGCGAGGCCGCGAACCTGCCGATGGTGCACGAGGTATTCGCCGACCGCGCCTATGAGGACGACGGCTCGCTGGTATCGCGCAAGAAGCCCGGCGCGGTGCTGCACGACGTCAGGGCGATCGCGGACCGCGTGGTGCGGATGGTGCAGGACGGCGCGGTGGTTTCGGTCACCGGCAAGGTGATAAAAATGCGCACCGACACCGTGTGCATCCACGGCGATACGCCGGGCGCCGTCGAGATCGGGCGCGGCGTGCGTCAGGCGTTGAAGGATGCGGGGATTGCAGTGGCGCCGTTCAGGACGGCGAGTTAGCACATCAAAACGGATGCACCGACAGCGTGCCGAACACAATGGCAGCAATCACGGCCAACGCGCCGTAGAGCGCGGCCGTGTGAAACCCCGTTGCGGATTTCCGGGAAAAAGCGCGCGCGTGCAGGTGCAGACGGGCTTCTGCCGATCGTTCGCGCATGGTCGATCTCCAACGCAGCATCGCCGTATATGGAATATCGTTCGTACCGGGACACAAGGTGCCCGCAAAAATAGCGATGCGAGCGCTTTGTCGCAGCCAGATTCCAGGTAAAAATTCTCCGGGCCGAATTCGCGCGAGAATTTTGTTCGGTCGGGTTTGGATCGTCCGGAACCTGGTCAATACACGTCCTGCTGGAACCGGCCCTTCTTCTTCAGCTCCGCGACGAAGGCGATAGCCTCGTCGGTCGAGCGCGCGCCGAACTGGGCGACGATATCGACCAGCGCGCGTTCGACGTCCTTCGCCATCCGCTTGGCGTCGCCGCAGATATAGACGCTGGCGCCCTCGGCGAGCCAGGTCCAGATTTCGCGGCCGACCTCGCGCATGCGGTCCTGCACGTAGAACTTTTTGTCGCCGTCGCGCGACCACGCCAGCGACAGCCGCGTCAATAGCCCCGCGGTCTTCATCGCGTTGAGCTCGTCGGCATAGAAGAAATCGCAGTCGCTGCGCTGATGACCGAAGAACAGCCAGTTCTTGCCGGACGCGCCGGTGGCGCGGCGGTCGAGCAGGAAGGCGCGAAACGGCGCGATCCCGGTGCCCGGCCCGATCATGATGATCGGCGTCTTCGGATCCTGCGGCAGCGCAAAACCGTGGGCCTTCTGCACATAGATCTTGACCTCATCGCCGGGCTGGATGCGTTCGGCGAGGAAGGTCGAGGCGAGGCCAAGCCGCTTGCGCTTGCCAATGACATAGCGCACGCAATCCACCGTCAGTGACAATTTGCCGGGGGTTGCGTTGTGCGACGACGAGATCGAATAGAGTCGCGGCTGCAGCGGCTCCAGCGCTTCGATGAACGCCTCCGGATGCGGATGCACGCTGGAAAACTTCTGCAGCACCGCCATCACATCGAGCGTGGCGGCATCGCCATCGGGGTCTTCACCCTGCGCCAGAGCCCTCGCCTTCTCGCGCTGCGCGCCGCCGGTGAGGTAGGAGATCAGTTCGAACAGCGAATCCGGCGCGGGCGCCAGCGAGACGTCGTCGAGCAACACCTCGCGCAGCGTCTTGCCCCGCACCTCAGTCATGTGCGATGCGCCGAGCAGAGCGATGATCTGGTCGACGTGGCCGAGATCGTTCCTGGCAAAGATGCCGAAGGAATCGCCGACGACATAATCGAGGCCGCAGCCGGACAGATCGAAATCGATATGCCAGGTTTCCTTTTCCGAGCCTTTTCCGTTGAGCAGCCGCCGCGATGCGAATTTCGCCGGCACCGGATTGTCGCGCGAACGCCCGGGCTCCGCGGCGATGGATGGGACGGCAGCGGCCGGCGCGGCGGCGGTGCCGGGAACGGCGGGCGCCTTATCGATCTCTTCATACAGCGATTTGAGCATCCGCGCGGTTTCCTTGCCGCCGGGGACGCAGAGGTTGAGCCGCGCTTCGCTCTTGCCGGCGATCGCATCGGAATAGTCGTTGCAGTTGTAACCGCACTGGCCGCAATCCTGCTGCGCCATCGCCGCCATCATGCGCCGGCGCAAGGGGCGGCCTTCCGCGAGTTTCATGCGGTCGGCAATCGGCATGGTCTGGTCGTGCCATGGCGCTTCGCCGTCGTCGCGATCGCCGGCGGCACCCGGCATGACCGCGGCGCCCTGCGCGGCCGACAGCGGCGTCGGACCGTCGGTCGTCAGCAATCCGGCAAAGAAGCCGTTCAGCCATGAGCGCTGCGCCTCGGAGAACGGAGCGCTCGGGGGGATGATCTCGATTTTGGGCGGCGGCGTGATCTGGTTCATGCGGACATCTCGGCGTCGGCAAGCCTGCGCAGCGTCTCGCCATCATGGCGGCGCGCGAA
>NZ_JBAVNZ010000454.1:0-2694 GCF_049691595.1 Bradyrhizobium sp. | reverse complement strand
GCTGTTCGAATGCGGCATCGTCGGCCTCGCCGTCACCGGCCTGATCATCTGGATCACCGAATACTACACCGGCACCAACTATCGTCCGGTGAAGTCGATCGCGGCCTCGTCGGTCACCGGCCATGGCACCAACGTGATCCAGGGGCTGGCAATCTCGATGGAATCGACGGCAATGCCCGCGATCGTCATCATCGCCGGTATCCTCGTCACCTACAGCCTCGCCGGCCTGTTCGGCATCGCCATTGCGACCACGACCATGCTGGCGCTGGCCGGCATGATCGTCGCGCTCGACGCATTCGGTCCGGTCACCGACAATGCCGGCGGCATCGCGGAGATGGCCGGCCTGCCGAAGGAAGTCCGCAAATCGACCGATGCGCTCGACGCGGTCGGCAACACCACCAAGGCCGTCACCAAGGGCTACGCGATCGGCTCCGCTGGTCTCGGCGCCCTGGTGCTGTTTGCGGCCTACAATGAAGATCTCAAATTCTTCATCGGCAATGCTGCGAAGTTTCCGTACTTCCAGGGCGTGCTGCCTGACTTCTCGCTGAACAACCCCTACGTCGTGGTCGGGCTGTTGTTCGGCGGCCTGCTGCCGTACCTGTTCGGCGCGATGGGCATGACCGCGGTGGGACGTGCGGCCGGCGCGATCGTCGAGGAAGTGCGGCGTCAGTTCCGCGAAAAGCCCGGCATCATGCAGGGCACCGACAAGCCGGATTACGGCAAGGCGGTCGACCTGCTGACCAAGGCGGCAATCAAGGAAATGATCATCCCGTCGCTGTTGCCGGTGCTGTCGCCGATCTTCGTCTACTTCGCGATCTACGCGATCGCGGGCGGCGGCGCGGCCGGCAAGTCGGCGGCGTTCTCGGCGGTCGGCGCGATGCTGCTGGGTGTGATCGTGACCGGCCTGTTCGTCGCGATCTCGATGACGTCGGGCGGCGGCGCCTGGGACAATGCCAAGAAGTACATCGAGGATGGCCATTACGGCGGCAAGGGTTCTGACGCGCACAAGGCGGCGGTGACCGGCGACACCGTCGGCGATCCCTACAAGGATACGGCAGGTCCCGCCGTCAACCCGATGATCAAGATCACCAACATCGTGGCGCTGTTGCTGCTGGCGATCCTGGCGCATTAAGTGTTTACGCTGCGGCTGAAACGAAAACCCCGCGGTGCGAGCCGCGGGGTTTTTGCTTTCTCGGCTCGCTCAGCTCGCGTTCCCCGGATGCTGCGCAGCGCGCCGCGCTTGCGGCGTGGTGCGCTGCTGATCCGGGGTCCATGGCGACGGAAGAAAAAGCTTGGGTCCCGGCTCTGTGGAGCAGCGCGAAGCGCGCTGCACCGCGTCCGGGACACGAGATCAATTCACGTCCATCTGCAGGCCTTCCTGCTTGATGATCGCGGCGAACTTCGCCGTCTCCGCCTGCACGAACTCACTGAACTGCGCCGGCGTGCCGTAGTCGGCGCGGGCGCCCATGGTGGCGATGGTCTTCCTGATGTCGTCGCGCTCGAGCATCGCCTTGACCTCCTTGTTTAGGGCGTCGACGACCGGAGCCGGCGCCGCTTTCGGCAGGAATACGCCGAACCATGAGGAGACATCGAACTTCGCAAGTTCAGGCGCGCTTTCGCGCATGGTCGGAATATCAGGCGCCGATGCGCTGCGCTCGGGCGTGGTCACGGCCAGCGCGGTGAGCTTGCCTTCCTGGGTCTGGGGCAGCGACGGGTAGAGATTGTCGAACAGGATCTGAACATCGCCGGCGAGCGCGGCCTGCAGCGCGGGACCGGCGCCGCGGAACGGCACATGCACCATCTTCAAGCCGGTGAGTTGCAGGAACCAGGCGGCGGTGAGGTGAGGGCTCTGTCCGACCCCGGAGGAGCCGTAGTTCAGCTTGTCCGGGTTGGCCTTGATGTAGGCGATCAGCTCGGCGATTGACTTGATGCCCGTGGAGGGATGCGCGGAGACGATGTTCGGAATCCGGATCATGTTGCTGACCGGCTGCAACTGCTCCGCTCGGTAGGCCATGTTGCGGAAGATGCTGTAGGCGATGGCGTTGGGACCGGGATTGCCGATCAGGATGGTGTGCCCGTCGCCCTTGTTGCGCGCGACCTCCACTGTTCCGATGGTGCCGCCGCCGCCCGAGCGGTTTTCCACCACCGCGGACTGGCCCCAGGCGGTCTGCAGGTGGGCGGCCAGCAACCGTCCCATCACGTCGGTTGAGCCGCCGGCGGCCGCCGGTACGATGATGCGGATGGTTTCGGTCGGCCGCCAGTCGGCGCCGAGGCTTGGGCGCGGCAGGATTGCCGCCGTCGAAAAGGCAGCGGCCCCCGACAGCATGCTGCGGCGAGAAAGAAATTGGCTGGTCACGCGTTCGCTCCCTGCTGGAATATTCTTCTGCGGGGGAGCGTAGGCAGCGCGCGGCCGTCCGGCAAGCGCGCGACTTGGCGCAGGCGGCTTTAGTTAAAGGAGAGCAGCTTGAACAGCGGCGTCAGGTAGCTGAGTTCCTGGCCGGAGGTCGGCGTGGTGCGGCTGATGAAATCGAAGATCTTGCCGTCCTGCAGCCCGTAGTTGGCGAGCCGCCGCACTTGCCGGTTCTTGTCGAAATAGATCGCGATCACCCGCTGGTCGACGACCTGCTGGTTCATGAACGCGACCTTGCGTTCGGAGCGCTGCGAAATGTAGTAGAAAACTTCGCCGTTCAGTGT
>NZ_JBAVNZ010000453.1:0-5103 GCF_049691595.1 Bradyrhizobium sp. | reverse complement strand
GCTGGAGATCGTCCGCGCGGTGCAACTGCTCTACGAACTCGACGAGGGCGAAATCGCGATCCCGATTTTGGCTGATATGGGCGAGAACGGCGATCCCGAGGCGTTGGCCGGGCTTGGCGAACTGACGTCACGCCATGGTGACGCGCGCGGAATGCTGCTGCTCGGCAAGGCCGCGCTCAACCGCGGGCTGCCGTTCGATGTCTACGCCTATCCGGTCACCGGGATTCCTTCGTTCAAGCCGATCGGGCCCGAGATCGAGCAAGGCATCGTCTACGCCATCGCCCGGCAGGAAAGCGCCTTCAATCCGGCGGTGGTGTCGCCGGCGCAGGCCTATGGGCTGATGCAGGTGACGCCGGAAGCGGCCCGCTATGTCTGCAAGCGCCACGGCGCCAGCTACGATCTCGCCCGGCTGAAGAGCGATTCGGTCTACAACGCGGCGCTCGGCGCGGCCGAGCTGGGCGGGCTGCTGGAGGATTACCGCGGCTCCTACATCATGACCTTCGCCGCCTACAATGCCGGCCGCGGCAGCGTCAAGAAATGGATCGACCGCTATGGCGATCCGCGCGATCCCAAGGTCGACGCCGTCGACTGGGTCGAACTGATCCCGTTCTCCGAGACGCGGAACTACGTGCAGCGGATCATGGAGAACCTGCAAGTCTATCGCGCGCGGTTCGGCGGCGGAACGCGGCTGCAGATCGAAGCCGACCTGCACCGCGGCGCCAGCATCGAATAGACCTTCGACGGCAATCCTGGATGCTGCCCGCTCAAGGGCGGTGCGAGGGAACTCCGGCTTGCGCCGCAAATCCTGCCCGATAGCTCACCGCATTGACGAAACAGCGATCGAGACAAAGAAAAAACCCCGGCAGTTTCCTGCCGGGGTTCTTGTTTGGGTCGTTAGACCGATCTTACCAGTTGCGCTGAGCGCGGAGAAGCAGGCTCACCGTGTTCTGGTCCTTCAGCTCGTACGTTGCTGCCGGTTTGGCAACAGCCGCCAGCGGCGCCAGGGCCACAATCGCGCCAGTGTATTTCTGGTCGAACATGGTGTAGGTGACATCGGCCGAGAAGGTCAGGTTCTTGACCGGGGTCCAACGCGTGATCAGACCAATCTGCCCGATGTTGAAGTCGGGGTTGCAAGTAGAGCCCGCCGTCAGAAGCGGCGTAACCTGCGCACAGACAAGAGCACTACCCGCACCGGAGTACTTCAACTGGGCGTATGCACCGTAGATTGCGGTGTTCCAGTAGGGATCCCAGTTGTGGGTAAAGCCACCGCGGAAACCCCATGTCGTAACCGACGACTGGGAGGTGCCGGTGCCGAACACAGTATCAGCAACGCCAGCAAGGGCGAGGCTCTGGTATGCTCCTGGCAGGCCGGTGCCGCCATACATGGCGAACGTGGACGGAACCAGGCTCTGGAAGTTGTAGCGGGTCGCACCGTCCGTATACACGGCCTGCAAGTTGATGGTGTCGCCGGCACCGGTCGGGAGGTTCTTGATCGACAAGGCACCCTGCACAGCCCAGCCCCACTTGTCGTCCGGATGACCGTTGAGCTCATTCAGAGTAGTACCATAGTAGGAGGCGTGGTTGTCATGCGCCGCCACCGACAACTGGGCCAGACCCCAGGCCTGGTCAACGCGGACCTGACCGACGATGTCAGGAGCCCACGCACCGCCCAAGCCGTTCGAACCGTAAGCACCAGTCACGATGCCTGCTGCCGTTGCGCCTGCCGTGTTAAAGACGTTGCTCGTGTAGTAGGCGGCCTGATCCTGCGCCGAGATCGTGGCCGACACGCCATTGCCGAACTGCGCGGTATAGCTGAACTGGTTGACACCGGTGACAGTGCCACCGCCGCCGACCAGACCGTCGAAGTTGTTGCCCGGATAGTTGGTCCAGGGTGCGTCGAACTGCGAGATGGCCTTACCCATCGTGAAGCCGGCGAACTGGATGAACGCATAGTAGACGCCGAGCGTGCCGCCGGCGATGCCGTCAGTACTCGTGGTCCAGCTGAACGTCGCATCGAAGAAGGTGCGGAGCACGCCGTACTCGGTCGCGGTGCGCGTATCGATGTTCAGATCCTCGCGGGAGCGAGAGGTGTAGTAGTTGCTCAGGCGGTTGTGCGCACCAGCGACGCCGTTATAGGCGCCACCGAAGACGCTGTTGGTGCCCAACGCGGTTTCGACGCGCAGATAACCACCCAGCTTGATGCAGGTGTCGGTGCCCGGAATGTAGTAGAAACCGGCACCATACAGGGAGCAGATCCTCACGTACTCGACCGCTTTGGCCTTGACGGGAAGATCAGCTGCCTGAGCCCCACTCATGGCGAGCAGACCCGCCGCTGAGCCGAGAATTAGGCTCTTAACCATCTTCATGTTAAACCTCCAAGTTGCTCTGTAGGGAAGGTTCCGGATCCGCCGGGTGAAATACCCTAAGGTTGGTTCCCTTAATCCCCTGAAACCCGCTTAGCCGCTTCGCGCCTTCGGACACTCCCGCATGAACGCGAGGGACTTAAGCGAACCACCTAGAACGGGACGACCTCGGGATGCCCCCCTCCGTCGCAACATCACAATTACCGAAGGCACCTGCACACGCAACAAGGGAACCGATTTGAAGGGCCGGGCTGCGCCTGTTTTCCCGCGGGTGTTGCACAAATAACACGCGACCGTGATCCAACTTTCGCTGTAAGATATTGTGTCATAAAGATATTTTTTGATAGTTCCGCTTGCCCCGTAAATCGTCGCCGCTGACGCCGAGCCGCCGGGTTTTGCCCTGCAATACCGTCTTGCAGATCGAATCGGGCGATCGAGGCGATCGATTCCACGGCGAAACAATCGGCAACAAGGCTGTCACTTCGCAAGGCGACGATTGCCGGGGCACGCCATGTTCCTGGGCGCGTCGATCCGCGCCGCGAAGCGCCCATCGCGAGCCTTAACAAGAGTCCAGCAGTATAAGAGTCTCGCAGTCCGCCTCGCCGCCGTTTTCGATCAAAACGGCAGCGCCCCACGAAGAGCCTCGGCGCGACATCAATCTGCCGCTTGCGGCTCGCGCCCGCCTCGGGCATATCGGCCCTGCCGGAGACGTGGCCGAGTGGCTGAAGGCGGCGGTTTGCTAAACCGTTATAGGGTTGTAAAGCCCTATCGAGGGTTCGAATCCCTCCGTCTCCGCCAGCCGCCTTCTGGGCGAAAGGGCAATCCCCGGGCCATCGTCATTCCGGGGCGCGCCCTTTGGCGCGAGCTATGATGTGCAATTGCACATCATAGAATCCATAACCCCAAATGTCAGTTGGCAGAGGATGATCAGAGACAGCCGTGGTTATGGTTGCTCTGATGCGCAATTGCACATCATAGCTCGACGCGGAGCCTGTCATCGGGCCGCGCTTTGCGCGGACCCGTTGGCGTCGTCCCGGAATGACGAGGATGGTTCACGATTGTGCATCGATCAATTCCGTCCGCATGACCGATCATCTCGTTCTGCGACGGATGAGGCCGATCACCCAAACCGGCGCGAGGGCAATGGCGGCGCGGGATAGCGGCCGAGCTTCGAGTTCCAGTAGGCCCAGGAGCGGGAGTCGATAATCCCTGGGGGCGCATTGTCGAGGGCCTGTCGGAATTCAGCATCGGTTACATACCGCCGGATCGTGCGCATCTGTTCATGGGTGGCGCGCGCCATCGCGTAGGCCATGAAACGCACCGGATCGGCCAAGGCCTGTTCGGGCGGCTCGAACCAAACGAGGCTGCGGGCGATTTGCTCAGTCTCGGCGTTGAGCGGAATTGGCTTCATGGCTTTGTCCTGAAATCCTGCGCGAACGATCGGACAATATCTGCAATTCCCGGCAGCCGATCGAGATCGACCTCACGAGCTGCCCGCGCCAATCGATCCTGCACGTCACGTGACAGACGATGAAGATTGCCGTCACCGAAAACCGACAGGGCCTTGAGCGTGAGCTGAGGGTTGAATAACGGGCCATAGATCTCGCGCGCACAGACGAGCGCGGCTGGCAGATCGATCCGGCAATCATTCAGGAGAGCGTCGATATCGAGATAGTCTTTCGCTTCGGCGCGTTGCTGAACGACCGCCGCCTTGGTTCCCGCCAAGTCAAGCAGCGACGCGACATGAAGTCCATTATCGGGGGCGATAAGGGGCGCAGTCAGCCTGCCAGGCGCCGGCAGACCGAAGAACAAAATTTTGACCGGTCCGCCGCGATCAACGGATACCGAAAGCGTGTTCGGCTCCTGCTGAGTAATTATCGCGTCGGCGAGGAAGGGCAAGGTGGACGCAAGCCTGGCGGGCTCGAAAGCGCGATCGCCGAAGAAATCGAAGTCAACCGATGTGCGGTGTCCGAGATGCAGGGCAAGCGCCGTTCCGCCATATAGCACGAACTCCTTCGGCACTCCGACGAGTTCATCCCACAACCGGCGCTGCGGGGCGGGAAGTACGCTCAAGCGTGGCTGGAAGTGCGGGCCCATTTTCTACATCACCGAATCAAAATCCATCCTATCAGCCTATCTTAAAATATCAATAAAATCAATATGTTAAAGTGCCTTTTGGGCTTGCTCGGTGCTGGATTTGCGTGAAATCGAAATGACAACCGTACTGTCTATTGAGCAACTTTTCTCAGAGCGGGCCGCTTATGGTTGGGATCGCCTCGACCCCAGTTCGCCGCTTGCTACTCTCCGGGGCTAACTGATATCGGCTCGGTTGGCCCTTGACCGAACATGGTGCGATGGCGAAGGCATAGTGCTCATCTTCATCGAGCATGGCCCGCCACCCTTCGCCAGGAAACGCTTCTTGAGCGTAGCCGAATAATGGCGATCCATGCGAGGATCGCCTGGCAGCGCCTCCGAGGCAACCCAAACCATCGGGGAAGACGGCCGCATGAAAAAGGAAGAGCTCGAAGCAATTCTCGGCGACGGTAACGATGAACTCGATCTGGGGCCGATCGAGCAGCACCTCCACGCGCTCGCGACCGAACGGAAATTGCCTGTTCTGGCGCTCGGGCTTTGCACCATCCGGATCGAGGAATCCGCGCCCGCGCTGCGCGCCCTGCTCGAGCGGGCGGCCGACGGCGAGACCCTTTCCGACGACGAGGAACTGCTGCTCTTCAGGGGC
>NZ_JBAVNZ010000452.1:0-1686 GCF_049691595.1 Bradyrhizobium sp. | reverse complement strand
CGCCATTGGGGTCGAAGCCGCCGCGGGCGGGGTCGAGCAACCATTTCTCGACCAGCTCCATGTCGTTGAGCGGCCCTTTGAGCTGCGTGAACCCGGGGTTGGGGTAGCGCGAGATACAGGTGAGGATGGCGAAATCGTCCTTGGCCATGCTTGGGCGTCCTCCCCCTAGACTAGAAGCCTGCCGTCAGGATCGAGCTTAGGCTGGTCAACGTCTGCTCGTCATCGTCGAAGTCACCGTGCGAGACCGAGGCGCTGCTCAAGCCGGGCCCGCCATCCGAGACGGACCACACGCTGCGCTGCTTGCCTGCAGCAAAAAACTCGCGCACCTGCTTCACGGCCGGGAAGCCGGCGGCATGGAACACCTCAGTGTCGGCCAAGTAGCGCTGCATGCCCAGGAGCGGTACGTCGACGTCGCCTTCGACAACGCCCGACACGAAGTACAGCAGCGAGCGCGGGTAGATGATGGACACCAGCCGATCCTGCTGCTCCACCGCGTCTTGCATCGCGAAGACGCGGAAGTTCGCGATGAGCGCACCATGCTGGGCCAGCACGTTGGTGAAGTCCTCGCACCGGCAGGCGGGCGCGAGCATGATCACGTCATAGCTCAGCGTCGGCGCGATCTCGGCCGAGCGGCTGATCCATTGGTCGATATAGAGCGCACCGGTGCTGTGGCCGATGAGCGTGATGCGCGGGGCCGGCTTGCCTTGCTGCAGCAGCTTCGCCCAAGTCTGCAGCACCACCTCGCCCGCGCCCTGGGCGTCGCCGAAGGCATCGGCCGTGTCCTTCTTCATCTGCCGCCAGACCACTTCGCCGACCTTAGCGAGGTAGGCCGCGCGCAGTACTTCCTCCACTACCGTGGTGTAGGCGCCGTGGTCGCGCTTCCCTAGGAAGCGATTTATCGAGGCCACCACCACTTTGGCGACGAACTTGGCCACGGTGAGCCAGGGAATGCCGCCGCGCGTCGCGCCTGTAGGGCCGGGCGGGAACATCTCGTCGATGGCCTTCTTGTCGATGATCAGCTTAACCGGTCGCGGCTCGATGCTCGCCCCGCGCGTCACAGCCGGCGAGACGCGGTTGGCTGCGACGAAGAGCCCGGCCATCGTCTCCTGGAACGTTGGATCGAGCTCGATCTCGGCTTCGATCTTGGCTGCCAGGTCGTCCTCGTCAGGCACCGCACCCTTGCTCACCTGGCCGTTGGGCGGCGATTGCTCCTTGAGCGGGGGCTCGGATGACTTGCCGGTGAAGTAGGCATCGAAGTCGGCGCGTAGCTGCGCCGCGTTCACTGCCTGCCCCGCGCCCCGCGTGGCGATGGCACTGGTTCCTTCCCGGAGCACCCATTCGCCGGCCTTCTTCACCAATTCTCGGAACACCTGGTCTTGAAGGATGTCCTTGAGGTTGTTGCGCAGGGTCTCGAGGATGCCACTCTCCCACACCGAGAACACTGGGTAGGTGGACGCGCTGCTGTAGCGCTCGCCCAGCCTTAGCGCGATGGCGTCGCCACTGGATTTGCTGACCAGACCACCGTGGAAATGCAGAACGACGCCGTTCCGCTTGTTCGCGGTGAAGGCTTGCTCGGCGATGCGTTGCGCATCGGCCACGCTGGTGACGTTGTCGCCCAGTCGGCCGCCCTTGGAATGGATGACACAGTCGCGTGCAATATCCATGTTGCCTCCCCAAGGCCAGATT